>JAHFCU010000005.1 GCA_023249305.1 Gemmatimonadota bacterium | reverse complement strand
CGCCAGAGGGTGTGCTGCTGGCGCTTTCCGGTGCCCTCGAACTGCGCATGGCGCGCCGCGAGCGCAGCGCACTGCGCGCCGATCTTGGCCTGGCGGGCGAGTTCGTTGGTGACAGCCACGCCCTGCGCACGGTGCGCGAGATGATCGCACGCGTCGCACCCACGGACGCGCGCGTGCTCATCACGGGCGAGTCAGGGACGGGCAAGGAGATCGTGGCCGCGGCGATTCACGCCGAGAGCGCGCGGCGCGAGAAACCGTTCGTGCGCGTGAACTGCGCGGCGATTCCGCGCGACCTCGTGGAAAGCGAGATGTTCGGGCACGAACGCGGCTCGTTTACGGGGGCCACGGAGCGGCGCATCGGACGATTCGAGCTCGCGCACACCGGCACGCTGTTTCTCGACGAAGTCGGGGACCTCGGGCCGGAGGCGCAGTCGAAGCTACTCCGGGCCATCGAAGCGCGGGAGATCGAGCGCGTCGGCGGCGGGCGGCCGATCAAGGTGGACGTGCGCATCCTCGCCGCCACGAACCGCGACCTCGAACGCGCGGTGCGCGATGGGCAGTTCCGCGAGGACCTGTACTTCCGGCTCAACGTGATTCCCCTGCCGATCCCGCCGCTGCGCGAACGGCCGGACGACGTGCCGGCGCTGGTGCGGCACTTTGCCGCGCTGCAGCGGCGTCGTTCGGCGCAGCCGATGCCGGTGTGGACCCCTGAGGCGGTGAGCGCGCTCGCACGCTATCGCTGGCCCGGCAATGTGCGCGAGCTCGAGAACATCGTCGAGCGGCTGAGCATCCTGCACGCGGGCCAGCCGATTGGCGCGGACGAAGTGCAGGGAGTACTGCCGCTGGCGCCGCTGGCCGCGCCGTCGCTGCCCGACCTCGTGCAGCCGGAACTGACACTCAGCGACGCGCTCGATGAGTACGAGAAACTGCTGATCACGCGTGCGCTGTCGGCGGCCAACGGCGTGGTGGCCGAGGCGGCGCGGCGGCTGCGCACAGACCGTCCCAACCTGTACCGCCGCATGAGACGCCTCGGGCTGCAGCCCGATGGCGGCGAGTGACGAAACGACACGGCCGTGACCCATCCCTGCGACTCCGGCGCCGGAACGGCGCGCTCGATCCGCGGCAAGTGCATGGCCGCGTGGCGATTGCGCGCGCAAGCGCCACCCGGCACGCACCCTGCACTCTTGCGGGCATCACCAGCTCACGAGGACACACCATGACTCGGAGACATCAACTGGCGGTGCTCGCGGCGGGCGTGCTGACGGCCGTCGGGACAGCCAGCGCGCAGCAGCGCGACGCGACCACGCGCGACATTCCCGCCGCCGCGGTGGCGACCTACAACACCGACCGCACAATGCGGGTGACTGGCGTGCTCGTGGTTGGCGCCGACCGCACCATTGAGGGCGACGTGGCCGTGCTCAACGGCCCGGTGCACGTGGCCGGGCGCATCACGGGTACGTTGGCCGCCATTAACGCCGACGTGCGGCTCACGCCTGGCGCGTCGCTCGGCGGCCTGATTGTGGTGGGCGGCACGATTACCGGACGAGAGGACGCGACGGTAGGCGGCGAAGTGCTGCGCCAGCCTGAACTGCTGCGCTATCACTTGACCGACCAGAAGCTCGTGCCGGAGCAAGAGCCCACGTACGACGAGGTGTGGTGGCGGCGCCGCGCGCGCCTGCGCGGCACACCGTCGGAGGACCGCTCGTGGCACGACCTCACGTTCACGAGCGCGCACACATACAATCGCATCGAGGGACTGCCGATCCTGATCGGGCCGCGCATTCATCAGATCACCGACTGGGGGCGCTTCACGCTCGACGCATACGGCATCGTGCGCACCGCGGGCCCGGTGCGGTGGGATCGCGGTACGCTGGGCCACGACGTCACGAGCGAGCTGCAGCTTGGCCGCAAGCTCGGGCTCGGCGTCGGTGGCCGCACGTTCGACATCGTGGACGCGGTGGAAGGGTGGCAGATGAGCGACGGCGAGGCGGGGCTCGCCGCGTTCTTCCTGCACCGCGACTTCCGCGACTATTACCGTCGGCATGGCGGCCTGGGCTTCATCAAGCTGCACGGCGGTTCCGACGCGGACCTCACGTTCTCGCTCGGCGATGAACGCTGGGCGAGCGCGCGCGATCGCGACCCGATCTCGCTGATTCGCAGCGAGGACTCGTGGCGGCCCAACCCCGCGGTGGACGAAGGAACGATGCACCTCGCGACCACGCGCCTGCGCGTGGACACGCGTCGGCGTTCCAACCCGCTGTGGGGCGGCTGGTACCTCGACGCGGAAATCGAACGAGGTTCGGGCACGCTTTGGCGCGATCCTGGACTTCTGACCGTGATGCCGCGACCGGAAGCGGTGGCGTACACGCGCGGTTTCGTGGATGCGCGCCGGTATACGCGCTTCTCGCCTGACGCCTCGCTCAATCTGCGCCTAGTCGCCGCGGGATGGATGTCGGGCGACCGGCTCCCACTGCAGCGGCGGCTGTCGGTCGGCGGGCCGACGACGCTGCCGGGCTACGACTTCCGGCGCGCGTGGCGCGTGCATCCCGATGTCTTGACGTGCGGCGGCACGGTACTGCCCGGCGCGCCGGCGTTATGTGACCGGGTGATGCTCGTGCAGGCGGAGTACCGCGCCGACTTCCACGTCGGGTGGGTGCGCAGCGACGAACACGACGACTGGTGGCGTCCGGGCTTCAATCGGAATGCTGCCTGGGTGCTGTTCGTCGACGCCGGTCGCGGGTGGAGCGTCGGCGCGCCCGACCTCGCGACCACGTTTGCGAAAGACGACCTGCCACCGCTCTCGAGTTTCCGCGCCGACGTCGGCGCCGGACTCGACTTTGGGTCCTTCGGCATCTACGTCGCGAAAGCAACGAGCACCGCGGCCGAACCCCTCAACGTGATTGTGCGGGTCAAGCACCGCTTTTGATGCCACGCTTCCCGCTCCGGGCGTTGCCACTCGCCGTCGCGCTCCTCTGCGCGTCGGCGCGCGGGGCGCCGGCGCAGGAGCGCCCGACACTCTCCATCACCGCGCCGAGCACTGATCAACTGACGCGCACGGGGCCGGTAGTGATCGCGTCACGGATGCTCTCCGGTCGCAAGCTGCAGGAACTGCTGGCCAGCGGCTTTCCGGCGCGGCTGCATTTCACCGTGGAGCTGTGGAGCGTCGGCACCTGGTCCAGCGACCTTGAGCGGATCGTCGAATGGGACGTCGTGGTGCGGTGGCTGGCGGTGGAGCGCGCGTACGACGTCACGCAGATGGTCAGCGACCGGCCGTTTTCGCTCGGGCGCTTCACGCAACTCAGCGACGCCGAGGCGGCGGTCGCACGACCGGTGCGCGCCCAGATCGTCGCCTTCGCGAGCCGCCGGCGCTTCTTCTATCAGGCGACGCTCTCCGTGGAGGCGCTATCGGTCACCGACCTCGACGAGGTGGAGCGCTGGCTGCGCGGCGAACTGCGACCCGCGGTGCGCGGAGAGCGCAACCCGGGCACGGTGATTGGCCGCGGCATCCGGACCCTCGCGTCGCGGCTGCTCGGCGGTGAGCGGCGCGAGTATGAGGAGCGGACGGGAGTGTTTGAGGTGCGGACGGCAGACGGCAGACGGTAGATGGTAGACGGTAGATGGACCGCGATGGAGGACAGGCGAGCGCAATGGCATCGCGGAAAACTGCGAGGGCGGACTCAGGCCGAGTCCGCCCTCTGCATAACGACCGCCTCGCTCGAACGCCCTATCGTCTGCTGTCCACCGTCCGCTCGACTTCGTGCAGCATCGCCGCGCCGTAGAACAGGCGGATGTACTTGCTCTGCGTGGGGGTGAGTTTGCGGACCGCCCACGACAAGTACACGAAGTGCGGCTCCACCGGAGTATGGAGCAGCCGCATGCCGATCTCGCTCGCCAGACGGTTCGCCTTGCGCGTGTTGCATGAACTGCACGCGGTCACGACGTTGGTCCACGAGTTGTCGCCGCCGCGCGAGAGCGGCACGATGTGGTCGCGAGTGAGCGACTCGCGCGGCCTGAGCACCGCCGAGACGCGACCGCAATACTGGCAGCGGTAGTGATCGCGCGCGAACAGGAAGGTATTCGTCACATGGCGCCGGAAGCGCCGCGGCACGTGCACGTACTTCGTGAGCCGGATGACGACGGGGTGCGGAAAGCGCCGATTCGCGGAACGCACGGAGCGGTCGCGGTCTGCCTCGACAATCTCGGCCTTGCCATCAATGACGAGCCGCACCGCCCGGCGCGTTGGCACGAGCGTCAGCGGTTCGAAGGACGAGTTGAGGGCAAGGCAGCCGACGAGCACCTAAACCTCCAAGCGGGTGAATGCGATGCGCGACGGCCGCACCGTCATCTGCCCGCAATCGCGGGACTAGGAACCGGGGTGAGCCAACCGTACGGATCCGGAATGCGTCCGGCCGCTATACCGAGATACTTCTGCTGGATGGCCTTGGTCACCGGGCCGCGGCGGCCTTCGCCGACCTTGATGCGGTCTATCGAGCGCACTGGGGTGAGCTCGGCAGCGGTGCCGCAGAAGAACACTTCGTCGGCGACGTAGAGCATCTCGCGCGGAATGGGCGACTCGCGTACCTCGATGCCGAGATCGCCAGCGATCCGCATCACCGAGTTACGCGTGATCCCCTGCAAGATTCCCGAGCCGATCGTGGACGTGTAGAGGGCCCCGTCGCGCACGACGAACAGGTTCTCGCCGCTCCCTTCCGACACGTGGCCGTGCACATCGAGCATGATGCCCTCGATGTAGTCGTCCGCCTTCGCCTCCATCTTCGTCAACTGGGAGCTCAGGTAGTTGCCGCCGGCCTTGGCCATCGTCGGGAACGTGCTGCCGGCCGCGCGGCGCCAGCTTGAGATGCGGACATCCACGCCGCGCTCAAGAGCCTCCTCGCCGAGGTAGCGTCCCCATATCCAGCAGATGATGAACGTCTCGACGGGCGCGTTGCCCGGATGGACGCCCATTTGCTGGCCGGTGCGCGCGACGAGCGGACGGATGTAGCACTCCTTGAGCTCGTTGGCCGCGATCGTGTCGACGACGGCCTGGGAAAGCTCGTCCGCGGAGTACCGCAGGTCCATGCGGTAGATCTTCGCGGAATCGACCAGCCGGCGAATGTGATCCCGCAGGCGGAAGACCGCGCCGCCGAAGGGCGTTTCATAACAGCGGATACCCTCAAACACCGACGAGCCGTAATGCACCACGTGGGACATCACGTGGATGGTGGCATCCTGGAAATCCACGAGCGCGCCATCACGCCAGATCTTCTGGGTAGCGCCGCTGGTGGATGATTGCGAAGACACGAAGACTCTGCTCCCTCAAGTGCGCGACGGAGAACGACAGAGCACGGCAACCCACTTCAAACGACGGTTCCCGTTCAGGGGCCGCCGAATTCTACTTGATGGTGTCAGCGCGGCGCCAGCGGGCCAAGGCATCGGCCGACTGCCGCACGCGCTCTGTCAACGATGCATCGTGCTGCAACACTACGCCGTCGCGCACGCGCACGCGTCCGGCAACCACCGTGCGGAGGGCAGGGGTTCCCCCCGCATGGACGACGGCGGTCGCGATGTCGTGCACCGGCCCGCGAATGCCATCAAGTGTGAACGCCGCGAGATCTGCCTGGCAGCCTTCGGCGAGCACGCCGACGGCATCGCCGAGCCCGAGGGAGCGCGCGCCATCGCGCGTGGCGAGTTCGAGCACGCGCGCGGCGGACAATGCGTCAACCCTTCGCGTGCGCTCGCGCTGCTGCAGCATCGCGAGCCGCCCCTCACCGAGCAGGTCCATGCGGTTGTTGCTCGCCATCGAGTCGGAGCCGAGGCCAACATCGAGCCCGGCGTCGAGCATCTCAAGGAGCGGTGCGACGCGGTGCGCGAGCTTCGCGTTGCTCGCCGGGCAGTGCGCTACCGCGCAGCGATGGCGCGCCATGGCCGCGATATCCGGCGCGTCGACGCGCACGGCGTGGATGAGCAGCGGCCGCGCGGCGAGCACGCCGCAGCGCTCGAGCAGCGTGATCGGCGAACGCGCGCGCGCCTCTACGTCAATGCCGCGCGAACGCAGGAAATCGGCAAACGGCCCCTGGGCACGCTCGACGAGGAGGGTCTCCTCCTCGCTCTCGGCGATATGCACGGCGATGGGTAAGTCATCGGCGATAGCATACGCCGCCACCGCCGCGAAGAGATCGTCGCTGACGCTGTACGGCGCGTG
Source organism: Gemmatimonadota bacterium (assembly GCA_023249305.1). Lineage (GTDB taxonomy): Bacteria > Gemmatimonadota > Gemmatimonadetes > Gemmatimonadales > Gemmatimonadaceae > PNKL01. The sequence goes on along the minus strand of JAHFCU010000005.1, from coordinate 92,071 downwards.
CGGCGACACGCCGACCCGCACCAGTGGCGTTTCATCGGCGCGCATGGCGGCGACGCTGGCCTTGAGTCCCGCGAGCGAATCGTCGACCTGCGCGGGATCGGGACCGAAGACCTCGCGATAGGCGATGCCGCGCGCCCCGAGCTGACGCAGGGCGTGGAACGGTGCGGCGGAGCTTCCCGTGTCGGCAAAGGTGGTGACGCCAGCGATCAATCCCTCCACGACCCCGAGCCGCGCAGAGTCGAGCAGCTTCGCTTCGTCGAGCACGAAGTGCCGCGCACGCGTCAGCGTGCGGACCCAGTCGAAGAACGGAAGCTCCTCAAGGAAGCCCCGCATGACGGTGAGCTCAAGATGCGTATGCGCGTTGACGAGGCCGGGCATGAGGACGGCCTCGCCGAGTTCATCGTCCACGCCGCCGGCTGGCGCCGTCGTGCGCGGGCCGACCCACGCGAGGCGATCACCGTCGACGACTACCGTGCCATCCGCGATGGGCGGCGCGGCAATGGGGAGCACCCAGCGCGCGTGATACCTGGTGCGCTCAACGCTCACGGCTTGCGTGCGGGCGCAGCGGACGATGCGCCGGGCGGCGTGTTGGGTGTCTTGCGCGGGGGGCGCGTGTCGGGCAGGGGCGTGGGCCGCGCGCCGATTTCACGCGGCGGGCATTCAGCGATGGGCTGCGTACCTGGAATGAACCACTCGAAGTACGCGTCCGTTGTGGGACACCCCGGATTCGCGAGCAATCCCGTGAAGTCGTCCACTTGCCGTGACACGAGCGAAGCGGGGCGCGGCCAGTCGGGCGGCGCCGGCTTGCGCTGGTACGCCTCGATCATGAACTGCGTCCACGCGGGCGCCGCGAGCCGTCCGCCCTGCGCGTTGGGCATGATCTTCTGCGGCTTGTCGAAGCCCATCCACACGCCAGCCACGAGGTCGGCGGTATATCCGATGAACCAGACGTCGGTGTAGTCGTTTGTCGTGCCCGTCTTGCCGCCAGCGGGGAGGTTGAATCCCGAGTTGGCGACCGCGCCCGCGGCGCTTCCGCGGCGCAGCACGTCTTTCATCATGTCCACCATCAGCCACGCTTCCTCGGGCGCGAGCACCGGTTCGCGCGTGATCTCGGGCTTCCAGAGTTCATTGCCCTTGGCGTCCTCGACGCGCAGGATCGCCAGTGGGGCGACGCGCCAGCCGAGATTGGCAAACGTCGAGTACGCGGCGACCAGCTGCAGCGGGATGACGTCGGCCGAGCCGATATGGATGGACGGATACTCGGGAATGGGCGTCGTGAGGCCGAACTTGCGGGCCATGTCCACGACGCTCTGCTCGCCGAGTTCCATGCCGAGGCGGATGGCGGGCATGTTGCGCGACTGGTAGAGCGCGCGGCGCATGACCATAGGCCCTTCGAACTTCAGGTCGTAGTTGCGCGGTTGCCACGTGTCGCCGGCGATCTGGGGGAGTTCCACCGGTGCGTCGTCGAGCACGTAGGACGGCGGGCGTCCGCTCTGGATGGCGGTGGCATAGACGATGGGCTTGAACGTCGAGCCGGGCTGGCGCAGGGCCTGCGTGGCGCGGTTGAACTTGGAGTCGTCGTAGTCGCGACCGCCCACCAACGCACGCACCGCGCCGTTGCGCGGGTCGAGCACGATGAACGCGCCCTGCAGGTACGGCGTCACGGTGCCGGGCGCGGGCGCGTCGGCGGCCGCCAAGGCGGCCATGATCTCTTCGTACGTCCGGTGCGGAAATGCGCCCGCGGCGCCGCCTTCCACGGCCTTCAGTTGACGTTCGAGGGCACGCTCCGCGGCGCCCTGCAGCTCGAGGTCAAGCGTGGTGTAGACGCGCAGTCCTTCCTGGTAGATGCGCTCGCCGAACTTCGCTTCGAGCGTCTGACGCACCCACTCGACGAAGTACGGCGCCACGTCACCCGACGCGCCGTGCGCGAGGCGCAGCGGATAGGCCTTGGCCAGCGACGCGTCGGCGTCGCTGATGGCGCCCTCTCGGCGCATCAACTCAAGGACGGTATTGCGGCGCTGAATGGCCCGTTCGGGGAAGCGTCGCGGGTTGTATCGCCCTGGCGCCTTAGGAAGCGCGGCCAGGGTGGCCGCTTCGGCGAGGTTGAGGTCGCGCACCGGCTTGCCGAAGTAGCGCTGGCTCGCGGTCTCCACGCCGTATGCGCCGCCGCCGAGGTTAATCTGGTTGAGATACAACTCGAGGATGTGGTCCTTGCTGTACGTCGCCTCGATGGCGCGAGCCACCTTCGCCTCGCGCAGCTTGCGCAGGGGGGTCTTTTCGCGCGTCAGCTGCTGCGGGAAGACGTTGCGCGCAAGCTGCATCGTGATGGTCGAGAACCCCTGCGCAAAGCCGGCGCGGCGCACATTCGCGAGACCGGCCCGGAAGACGCCGACGAAGTCAATGCCGTTGTGCTCGTAGAAGCGCCGGTCCTCGGTGATGATGAACGCCGACTTCACGACTTTGGGGATCTGCGCGATCGGAACGAGCGTGCGGCGCTCGAGGCCAAGTTCGGCGACGAATCGCCCGTCGGCGGCGAAGAGCTTGGACGTCTGCCGCGGCCGGTACTTCTCGAGCACGCTGATCGACGGGCAGCGGTTGCCCGAGCAGACGAGCATCCAACTGAGGGCAACGACGGCCAGCGACGCGGCGGCGAGCGACGCCAAGGCGATGAGCGCGTAGCGCACGGGCTTCTTCATCGGATCGTGAATCTATCACGCGCGTACGGCGGACGGGGGGCGCGGCGCGCGAGTGCCGCAAAGCCCGGCGGGTCAGTGCGGCGCTCCCGACTTCCCTCCCCCGCTGTGCGCTTTAGCTTCTGAGGTATGTCACGCCTTCTCGTCACGGGATCGTCGGGCCTGATCGGGTCCGAGATGGTCGCACATTTCGCCGCGCTCGGGTGGGATGTACACGGCGTCGACAGCAACCAGCGAGCCGTCTTCTTCGGACCGGGCGGCGACACGCGATTCATGCAGCGGAGGCTGACCGAGGCGCACAAGAACTTCCGCCACCACGAACTCGACGTGCGCGACCGCGCCGGGGTTGATGCGCTGATGCGCGAGCTCAAGCCCAACGCTATCGTGCACGCCGCCGCACAGCCGAGCCACGACCGGGCGGCGAGCATTCCGTTCGATGATTTCGACACGAACGCCGTCGGCACGCTCAACTTGCTGCAGGCCGCGCGCGTGCATTGCCCGGAAGCGCCCTTTGTGCACTTCAGCACGAACAAGGTGTACGGTGACGCGCCCAACGAACTGAAGCTCGTCGAACTCGAGACGCGCTGGGACTACGCGGACCCGGCGTACGCGCACGGGATCGCCGAGAGCTTTCGCATCGATCAGTCCACGCACTCGATATTCGGCGCGTCCAAGGTTGCCGCCGACGTGCTCGTGCAGGAGTACGGCCGCTATTTCGGCATGCGCACGTGCGCGCTGCGCGGCGGCTGCCTGACTGGTCCGAGTCATGCCGGCGTCGAACTGCACGGCTTCCTTAGTTATCTCGTGAAGGTGAACGTCGAGGGCGGGTTGTATCGCGTGTTCGGTTACAAAGGGAAGCAAGTGCGTGACAACATCCACTCGCGCGACGTCGCGAAGTTCGCTGAGGCGTTCATTGCCGCGCCGCGCGTGGGCGAGGTCTACAACCTCGGCGGCGGCAAGGGAAACGCCTGCTCAATCCTCGAGGCATTTCAGATGGTGGCCGAGCGCACGGGCAAGCGCATGCGCCACGAGTATGACGAGAAGAACCGCATCGGCGACCACATCTGCTACTACAGCGACCTGCGCAAGATGATGGCGCACTACCCCGGCTGGTCCATCACCGTGCCGTTGGCGACGATCTTCGACGAGATCGTCGAGGCGTGGCAGCAACGCCTGTCGTGACGGAGGCGCCGCCGCGTTCTCCGTCCGCACTGGCTGCGCTGCCGCGCGTCCTGCTGGTGACGGATGTCGACCTCTCTCCGGGAAGCCGCGGCGCGGGGCGCACACTTGTCAACTTGTTTTCGCGATACCCTTCTGATCGGCTGCTTGCCATCAGCAGCAGTGCGGCGACGCCGCTGGAGATGGCGGCAGGACAGCGCGTGCTGGCTGCGGCTCCGCGGCTGCCGGGGCGCGTGACCACGGCGCTACGCCAACACGTGGGTCATGTGGACGCCGCGTGGGTGCGCCTCCGACCGCTGCGGGATCGTGCCGCCATTGCGAGTTTCGCGCCTGAGCTTGTGCTTGCCGTGCCGACGCATCCGGTGGGCCTCGCCTTGGCCGAGCGGTGCCGTGCGCCTGTGCCGCTCGTGACGTACCTGATGGATGACTGGCTCGCCTTCGAGTCCGGTGTCCCGCTCGCCTTCGACGCACGGCGTCGCGGTCGCGACTTGCTCCGCGCGTCGTCGGCGTGGCTCGCGATATCGCCGTATCTCGCCACGTCCATGCGCGCCTTCGCCGGAGTGGAACGACCCGCGCACGTGGTGCACAACGCCGTGCCAATCGGCGACGCTGAGCCGACAGCCCTCGCCGCGCCCCGCCCGGGAAGATTCCGCGTCGCCTATGCGGGTTCGGTGTGGCCGATGCACTGGGACGCCGTCGCCGCCGTGGCGCAGGGTGTGCAGCGCTTGCGGGAGTCGGGCACGGACATCGAGTTTGTGCTCTTCACCGACCGCTACTTCTGGGGGCGGTACGAAGCCGATTGGCGCCGCTGGGGCGTGGTAGACGGCGGGCTCATTCCCTACACCCAACTCGGCGCATCGCTTGGCGCGTGCGACGTTCTCGTCGTCGCGTCATCGTTCGAACTTTCCCAGGCGCACATGTCACGGTCCTCGATTCAGACGAAGGTGACCGATTACATGGCCGCCGGCCGCCCGATACTCGCGTGCGGACCAGCGCAGGCGGCGTCGAACGAATTCCTGCGCGGGCATAACTGCGCGTTCTTCGCCGAAGACCCCGCACCGGCGGCAATTGACGCCGCGCTTCGCGCATGCGTGGACGCACGCGCGGCGGGCCCCGCGATGGCGCGCCGGGCGTGGGACGTGGTGCGCCGGGACTATGCGCTGGCCGGCGTTACCGATCGCCTGTACGCGTTCCTCGCCGAGGCGGCGCGCACCTATATTCCGTGCGATGACCGACTTCCTCTCTGAACTCGCCTGGCGCGAGCTGCTGTACCAGCAGACGGAGGGTGCAGCCGCGCATTTCGCGGCGGGCCCGGTGACTGGCTACTGCGGCTTCGATCCGACGGCCGCTTCGCTGCATGTCGGCAATCTCGTGCCCATCATGGGGCTGGTGCACCTGCAACGCGCAGGCCATCGCCCGATCGCGCTCGTCGGCGGCGGCACGGGGATGATCGGCGATCCGAGCGGCAAGGCCACGGAGCGCCAACTACTCGGCGTGGAGGAGATTGACCGCAACGTCGCTGGGCTGCGCGAGCAGCTCGGGCGGTTCCTCGACTTTACAGGCGCAACGGGCGCGCGGCTCGTGGACAACGCCGAATGGCTGCGGACACTGCACGCCGTCGAGTTCATGCGCGACGTCGGCAAGCACTTCACGATCAACTTGATGATGCAGAAAGACTCGGTGAAGTCGCGCCTTGAGGGCGGCATCTCGTACACTGAGTTCTCGTACATGCTGCTGCAGGCGTACGATTTCGTCGAACTACACCGGCGCTACGGCGTGACGGCGCAGATCGGCGGCAGCGATCAGTGGGGGAACATCACGGCCGGCACCGAGCTGATCCGCCGCATGGTACAGCAGGAGGCGCATGGCGTGACGCTGCCGCTCATCACCACGGCGAGCGGCACCAAGTTCGGCAAGACCGAAGCGGGATCGGTCTGGCTCGACGCAGCACGCACGTCGCCGTACAAGTTCTACCAGTTCTGGGTGAACGCCGACGACGCGGACACCGTGCGCTTCCTCCGGATGTTCACCCTGCTCGGGCGCGAGGAGATTGACTCGCTCGCGGCGGCTTTAGCCGCGGCGCCGCACGAGCGCGCGGCCCAGCGGCGTCTCGCCACCGCGGTCACGACGCTGGTGCACGGCCGAGATGCGGCGCTACTTGCCGAGCGGGTGTCGCAGGTGATCTTCGACCGTCGCGTGGATGCGCGCGAACTGCATGTGGACGTCTTCGAGACGCTCATGGCCGAGATCCCATGCGCGCGGTTCGCCGGCGAGCGGCCGATTCCGGTGCTCGACGCCCTCGAGCGCGCGTTCGGACTGTCGCGCACCGCGGCGCGCAAGCTGCTGCACCAAGGCGCGGTGAGCGTGAATGGCGAGAAGCTCCCCGCGGCCATCGTGGAGATTGACCCCGCCGGCGCGGCGCACAACCGCTGGTTCCTACTGCGCAAGGGCGCGCGCGAGATCGCCGTGCTGGAGATGGCACCCTAGGCGCGGCGAGCGCGGCGCCTGGGATGCGCCGCGCCGAGCAGGTCGCGCCGGTCACGCGCGGGCAGGTACTTCACGCCCTCGCGCAACGTGAGACCGGACACCTCCCCGCGATGTGCGCGCAGGAAGGCCGCCACATCACCCGGGCGGCGCTTCCCCACCTCGCGAAGCCCCCAGCCCAGCGCCTTGCGGATGAAGAACTCCCGCTCGCCGAGCATCGGCACTGCGATCGCCTCGAAGGCGCTGAACGGCACGATCCCGTCCTTCACACCGGGGAGGAGAATGAGCACCGCGGCCCGGCGCATCCAGAAGTCCCGGTCGCGCGACCAGCGGGCGACCTTTCGCCGCACCGCAGGCACTCGGGGGAGCATCGGCGCGAGCACCTTGATGCTGATCCAGTCGAGATAGGCCCAGCTTTTCGACTCGCGCAGCAAGCGTTCGAGCAGAGTCAGGTCGCGCGCACCGAGCACATCGGCGCGCCGCTCGAGCACGAGCATCGCGATCGCGCGCAACTCGTGGACACCGGTGTCCCATAGCGCACTGCAGAGCGGCCGCAGCGACGCGTCGTCCTCGGCCTTCACCCGATTGGCGAGCTCACGCGTCACGCGCCGGATCTCCGGCATCGGCGCGCCGAGGAACTTCAGTTCGCTCTTCAGGTAGCGCTTCTCGCCGCGCGCACGCTCCGCCGAGCCGACGGCGGCTAGCGCTGTTCGAGCGGTGCGCACCTCACGCGCGATGTTCATCGCGGCGCCAGCGCGGCGAGCGCAATGTCGAGTTCGGCCGTCGTGTTGTACAGGTGCGGTGAGAGCCGGACGCCGCCTTCACGCACGGTGTGCGAAACACCAGCCGCGGCGAGACGCGCACTGGCGGCCGCGAGGTCGTCCACGGCGATGTTGAGCAGACCCGCGCGCCGCGCACGCTCGACCGGCGTGACCAGCCGCACGTCGCGGCGCTCGTCGCACCACGCAACGACGTGATCAGCGAGCGACGTCACGTGCGCCTCGACCGCGGCCGGGCCGAGTTCCAGAAAGAGACTGAGCGAGGCGGCCATCGCCTTGAGGTCATGCATCGGCGCGGTGAAGACCTCGAACTTCCGCGCGTCGGGATAGAACGCGTAGTCGTAGTCGAGGAAGCGCGTAAAGTCGGCGGATGCAGGCATCGAGAGCCAGCCGACCGCTGGCGGATCGAGTTCCTGGATGAGATCGCGGTGCACGTACGCGAAGCCGGTCCCCCACGGCGAGAGCAGCCACTTCTGCGCACCGTTGGCGAGGACATCAATGTGGCACGCCTTCACGTCGATTGCCGCCGGTCCCAATCCCTGAATGGCGTCAACGACGAACCAGATGCCGCGCGCCTTGCAGGCGGCACCGAGGCGCACGAGATCGAGCTTTGCACCGGTCGCGAACGAGACCCAACTCACCGTGAGGGCGCGCACATTGGGGCGGTCGAGCGCGGCGATCAGCGCGTCCTCATCGGGCAGCCGATGCTTCATCGGCACGAGTTCGAGGAAGACGCCCTTCGCCTTCTCGAGGCCCATCCACGGGTAGATGTTCGCCGGGAACTCTCCGGCGGAGGACACCACGACATCACCAGCCTTGAACGGAAGCGCGCGCGCCGCGAGGTTCACGCCCTGCGACGTGTTGGTCGTGATGGCAATTTCCTCTGGCGTCGCGCCTATGAGGCGCGCGGCCAGCTCGCGCCCCTGCACGATGCCTGCCCAGAAATAGTCGAACCCGACGCGCCACAGCTCGGCGCGATTCGCGTTCGCCTCGGCCTGCGCATCGCGTGCCCGCTGCGGGAGCGGACCGGTGGCGGCGTGGTCCAGGTAGATGCGCTCGCCGCGCGCCGCCCATGGGAATTCGCGTGCGCGTACGGCTTCAACGTCGTACGGCGCGGTTTGATGCAGAGCGCTCATGGCTCGCGCAACTCGGGTGGAGTGTCGTCGGGTTGGCGCTTCCAGCGGCGGTGCGCCCAGAGGTACTGACCGGGATACCTGCGGATCCACGACTCAAGCACCTGCGTGAAGCGCGCAGTCGTCGTCTCGACGTCGGCTTCGAGATCACCGGTGTTTGTGACCGGGACTTCCTCAAGATGCAGCCTGTACTTGCCGCTCGGCTGGCGCGCGGCGAGCACGTAGACCAGCGGCGCATCGAATCGCAGGGCGAAGACGGCCGGGCCGCGCGGAGTGCGCGCCGGGCGGCCGAAGAACGGCACGTGCGTAGCCGCCGCGAGACCCGCTTGATCGGCGAGCAAGCCGAGCGCGTAACCGTCCTTGAGCAGTCGCGGAAGTCTTCGCACCGCTTCGTCGTCGTAGATAACCGCCATGCCGAGACGACGTCGTGTTCGGTTCACGAATGCATCAGCCAACGGGTTCAGTTGGCGCTTGGCAACGGCGGCGAGGGGCACGCCGAGCGCGGCGAGATACGCCCCGGACAGCTCCCAGTTGCCGAGGTGGCCCGCGACAAGGACCAGCCCGTGGCCGCGCGCGCGGCCGCGTTCGATGATGTCCCACCCGTCCACGCCCTCGAACAGATCGCGCAGCGACTCGGGGCCGAGTCGCGACATCAGGATGGATTCGACCGCAACGCGGCCGAGATGCTCGTACGAAGCGCGCACGAGTGCCGACCGCTCGCGTTCAGTGCGCTCCGGGAAGCAGGCATTGATGTGTCGCGTGACGACGCCGCGGCGAATGCCGAGCGGCCAGTATCCGAGCCGGCCGAGCCAGGCGCCGATGCCGCCAGCACGACGCAGCCCGAGGGGGGCCAGTGCGGCGACGACAACCCGCAGCGTCGCGTACTCAAGCCAGTGCCTCCACGTGGGCTTCACGCGTCGCCTCCGGCCCGACCCGCACACTGGGCTGCGAAGTCGAGCGTGTCGCGCGTCACGCGGTCCCAATTGAAGCGCGTGAGGACCACAGCGCGACCGGCCCGTGCGAGACGCGCGCGCAATGCGTCGTCCGTCAGCAAGCGGCGAATCGCGTCAGCGGCGCGCGATTCGTCTTCTGGCGGCACAACGAGCCCCGTTTCGCCATCGAGCACCGCTGAGCGCACGCCGCCCGAATCGCCCGCCACTGAGGGGACGCCGCTCGCCGATGCCTCGACGAACGAGATGCCGAAGCCTTCGACGCTGAAGGGCGGAATGAACCGCGAGAGCCCGACGTACAGCGCGGCCCCTGCGTAGACGGCCGGCAGGTGGTCGTCTCGCAGCGGGCCTGTGAACACAACGCGCGCTTCCATGCCGAGGGAACGCGCAAGCGCACGCAGGCGCTGTTCGTCCGGCCCTTCGCCGACGATCACATACCGAAGATCCGGAAACGCGCTTGCGAGCCGCGCGAGCGCGCGGATCGCGATGTCCTGCCCCTTGTGCGGCACCAGCCGCGCGACGGTGAGAAGGTACGACGAATTGCCAATGCCGAGTTGCGCGCGCAATTCAGCGCTCGCGCGCTCCGGCACGAACTGTACGGGATCGGTGCCGAGCGGGAAGTCGGCGACGGGCGGTAGCCGAGTAACGCCGACCTCGCGCATCACTTGGCGCGTGAGTTCGCCCGTCCACGTCGAGTTGGCGACGATGCCGATCGCACCGCCGAGGATATGCCGCGCGGTGAAGCGCTTGAGGCCTTGCGCGGACTTCTGTCGCTCGCGCAGCACATCGAGCCCGTTGACGTAGACGAGATACGGCACTCCCGTGCGCTTCATCGCCCACCATGCGGCGTAGCCGCACGGACGGATGTTGGCGCAGTGCACGAGATCGAACGCCGGCGCTTGCGTGCGCAGCCAGCGCGCCCAGCGCAGCTGGCTCGGCAGGCGACCCGCCTCGCGGAACGTGAACGGCTGGCGATGCACCTGAACAGGCTCGGCTGTGTCATCCACAGTGTCCTGCGCACGCACGGTCGAGACAAGCGTGTCTGCTGGAAAGCGATGGCAGAGTTCCACGTGCCGACGCGCCATGCCACCGAGTTCGGGTGTGTAGTCCTGTGTGATGAAGAGGTGCCGCATCAGGCCGTCCAACGCGTGCGGTCGCGCGCGGCCTCGGTCACTTGCAGCCAGCTGTCGGCGCCCGCTTCGAGCGGAAAGCGCGCGGCGGCGCCGCGCGCCGCCGCGCGCATCGCTGCGGCGCGCTCCGGCTGCGCGAGCAAAGCCGCGACCACGGACGCCCATTCGGCCTCGTCACCGCGATGACGGAGCACGCCTGAGACGCCGTCCTCGACGAAGCGCGCGGTGAGCGGCGTGCGCTCACCGAGCACGGGCACGCCGTGCGAGAGCGCATCGAGCACCGCATAGGCCGCATCGTCCGCGTTGGCAATCACCCACGCGAGGGCCGCCTGATCGAGCGTATCGCCTGCCGGTCCGGCGGAAGCACGCCAGTCGAGGCGCTCGGCGACGCCGAGGGCGGCGGCCTCGAGGCGCATCGCGTCGGTGTCGGCCGCGGGGAGGACAACGGTGGCGCGTAAGGCGGGAATCCGTGGCGCCAGCAACGCGAGCGCGCGCAGCGTGACAAGCGCCTCGCGCCGCCGGTCGGCGCCGATGCAGACCACGAGTCGCGGCCCCTCCGACGTGATGGCGCCAACCGCGGTCGGGTGCGCCGGCGGCCGCGGCGTGCCGACCGCGCCGGCTACGGAGGTCACGAGGTCCACGGGGACCGGCACGCCCGGCGGCGCGATGTGCGCGGCGAGTGCGCCGCGCGGCGGCGTCATGCCGCGCATGTCATCGGCGTGCGTGAACACGAAGCCCGTGCCGGCAAGGCGCATCGCCAGCCGTCCGTCGCGCCCGAGCGACAGCCGCTCGCCCGCGCTCGTGCGGCGCACGACCGCGCCACGCCCGGCGAAGCGAATCGCCGCGGCCGCGGTGAGGTGCTCGCGGTCACTGTGCACGAAGAGCACTTCACTCAGGCGGCGCGCGACGACACCACGCAGGCGCCAGCCGGCACGCAGCCAGCCACCGCGCTCCGCCATGCCGATCACGTCGTGCCCCGCGGCGCCGAGGCGACGTTCCGCCTCGCTGCCGGCGGGCGCGACAAAGCAGGTTTCGTAACCGCGCGAGGCAAGCAGCGATGCGGCCTCGGCGAAGGCGCGGGTCGCGCCCGACCAGAAGGCGCCGTGCACCACGAAGCAGGCGCGCACCGACTACCCGCTGGCCGCTACGTCGGCGAACTGCAGCGCATGAAGCCGCGCGTATGCGCCGCTCATCGCGAGCAGCTCGGCATGCGTGCCCCGCTCGACGATGCGCCCGCGGTCGAGCACGAGAATCTGCGAGGCGTGCTGCACCGTGGAGAGCCGATGGGCGATCACGAAGACGGTGCGTCCGGCGAGCAGGCGATCAATCGCTTCCTGCACGAGCCGTTCGCTCTCGGTGTCGAGCGCCGACGTCGCTTCGTCGAGAATGAGGACCGGCGGGTCCACGAGCAGGGCGCGGGCGATGGCGATGCGTTGGCGCTGGCCGCCGGAGAGCCGCGTGCCGCGTTCGCCGAGCACGGTGTCATAGCCCTCGGGGAGCTCGCTGATGAAGCCGTGCGCGTTGGCCGCGCGCGCCGCCGTCTCGATCTGCGCGGGCGTGTACTTGTCCATGGCGCCGTAGGCGATGTTGGCGCGTACCGTGTCATTGAACAGCACGGTGTCCTGGCTCACGATGCCCGTGAGCGCACGCAATGATGCCAGCGTGAGCTCCCGCGTATCCACGCCGTCGAGGACGATGCGGCCTGCCGTCGGTTCGATGAAGCGCGGGATAAGATCCACGAGCGTGCTCTTCCCCGCTCCGCTTGCGCCGACCAGCGCCACCACGTCGCCGCGCCGTGCCGTGAAGGCGATGTCACGCAGCACGGGCTCGCCGCCGTAGCTGAACTCGACGCCCTCAAAGGCGAGCTCGAAGTTGAACGCCGACACTGTCCGAGTGCCGCGGTCGGCCTGCGCCTCGGTGGCGTGATCAAGGACCTCGAAGAGTCGCTCGGCAGCGGCCAGCGATTGCGTGGCGATGGCCGGCATCTGCGAGAGCTGCTTTAGCGGCGGAAGCAGCGACATCAGCGCGCCGAGGAAGGTCACGAGCCCCGAGCCGCTGAGCGTGCGCGCTTGCAGCACTTCATGCGCCCCGAACCAGAGCAGCGCCACCGCCACCACGGTGCCGACGATTTCGGCCAGCGGCTGCGACATCAGCGTCAGCCGACTCATGCGCACCATGCCCTGGGCGTAGCGATTCGACGCGTCCGAGAAGCGCGTCCCCTCGTAACCCTCGGCGCGGAACGACTTCACGAGGCGGATGCCGCTCACGGTTTCCTGCACGACGCTCGTCATCTCGCCATACTCGGCGGCCAGGCGCCGGTGTCCTTTGCGCAGCTTTCGCAGCAGCGGCTGGAAAGCCACGATGATCAGCGGCGCGACAACGAGCGAGAGCAACGCCAGCCGCGGAGAGAGGGAGAACAAGAGAAGGACGGTGACGATGATCTGCGTACCCGCATTCAGCGACCGCGTTACGACTTCGGCGAGGAGCTGGCGCGTGGACTGCGTGTCCTGGAAGACGCGCGAGAGCAACTGCCCCGTCTTGTGCGTGGTGAAGAAGCGCAACGGCAGGCGTTCGAGGTGCGTGTAGAGCGTGTTGCGCAGGTCGCGCGTCACGCGCTCCTGCAGTCCGGCTCCCAACTGGCCCGCCATCCACGCGAAGAAGTTCTTCAGCAGCATGGTGACGAGGATCACGAGGATCACGATGCGCAGCGCGTCCATCACCTCGCGTCCGTCCAGCAGCCACGAGCCCATGCCCTTGAGCAGGCGTGACATCTGCGAACCTGCGCCGGCGTCGAACGGCTCCTTATTGAACAGCGTGTTGAGGAACGGCACGAAGAGCGCGTAGGAGAACGCGCTCAGCGCGTTGGCCACGGCGCTTAGGAGAAGCGTGCCGATGACACGCCCGTAGTAGGGACGCAGGAACTGCTGGAGGCGGCGATAGGGACCCATCAGCGGCGGGGCGTGAGGAGGGCGAGCGGAAGGATGACCTCTTCCGGGGAGACCCCGCCATGAAGGAAGGAGCCGCGGTAACGCTGCTGGTACTCGCGCAGCTTCGTCGGATAGACGAAGAAGCAATCGCCGGTGGCGAGCACGGTGTTCACTCGCGGGCCCTGCGGCGGCAGGCGCAACTGGCCGGAATCGCCGAAGACCAGTGCCTGATCGGGGCGTTCAGCACGCAGGTCCTCGCCCATCTTGTAGCGGAGGTTGGCGGTCGCGTCCTTCTTCGCGAACACCGTCGCCGGCGTGTTGCAGTGAATGGAGCCGTGGTCGCTGGTGAGCAGCACGGGAAGGCCGCGTCGCGCCGCCTCGCGCAGGACGCTCCAGAGCGCGGAGCGGCGGAACCATTGCTCGGTGAGTTGGCGCAGCGCCGCCTCGTCGCGCGCCACCTCGAAGAGGATCGCCGACTCCGAGCGGCCGTGCGTGAGCAGGTCCACGAAGTTGAAGACGAACGCGCTCACGCCCTCGGGTGCGATGGCTGTCGCCAGATGCCGCTCGAGTTCGTCGGAGTCGAGCCCGGATGTGATCTTGTGGTAGCGCACCGGCGTGTCGCCGCGGAGCTCACGCAGTTGTTCGACGAGCAGGTCGCGTTCGTGCTGGTTGAGCGACTCGTCGTCGCTCTCACCCCACCACGCGGGGAACTTCTCCGCGATCTCCGCGGGAAATAGCCCGCTGAAGAGCGCGTTGCGGGCATAGGGCGTGGCCGTGGGAAGGAGCCCGAAGTAATGCGCGGCGTCAATCTCGAAGGCCTGCGCGATGATCGGTTCGAGGACTTTCCACTGGTCGAGCCGCAGGCAGTCCACGACGATGAAGAGTACCGTCTTGTGCTCGGCGAGGACGGGCATCAGGAACTCGCCGACCACATCCACCGAGAGTGGCGGACGGTCGCCGTCGAGATCGTGCACCCAGCGTGGGTAGCCTTGACCGACGAACGCCGCAAAATCTCGATGCATCGCCGGGAAGAGCGCGCGGAGCGACGTTTGCAACCCCGCTTCGCCGGCGTCGGTCAGCTCGACGTCCCACTGCACGAGTTCGGCGTAACGCTCGGTCCAGCCGCGCCAATCGAGGTCCTTGAGGCGCACGCCCTCGAGTTCGCGAAACCGCTCGACGAACCGGCGCGCGATCGCCTGGCTGCGGATCCGCGGCCCTTCGAGAATGCGCGTCAGGATCGCCTGCACCTGCCGTGGCGTGACGGGCTTCACGAGATACTCGGTGACGTCCTGGCCAAGGGCCTCGCGCAGGGTGCTGTCTTCCTCGCTCTTCGTCACCATCACGACGGGCATGGAAGGGGCCAGCTCCCGGGCCTCGCGGACCATCGCAATGCCTCGCATGCCTGGCATTTGTTCGTCGAGAAGCAGGATGTCGTAGGCATGCTGGCGCAGCAGTTCCAGCGCATCAGCGGCATTCAGGGCCATCTGGACCCGAAAGCCCTTCTCGGACAGGAACAGCCGGTGCGACTCGAGGAGTTCGGCCTCGTCGTCCACCCAAAGCACGGATTTCGCTGGCGGCGCCATAGCGTGCGAAAGCTAGCCCCCGCGAATTGGGGTCGCCAACGTCCGGGTGCGCTGGCGGGGGGTCGGCCGCGGGGCCAGATTCGTCCGAAGCATGGACGCCCTCCCTCCGTACGCCCTGGCCGAGCCTGTCTTTCCCTTCCGCGCGCTCGCGCTTGCGACCTCCAAGGCCCCACTTGGCGGGGTTCGCGAGGCGCTGATGGCGACGCTGGTCGCGGTGCGATTGGCCGCGGCGTCCCAGGGACCGGGCGTCCTGCCAGCCGTCCTGCGCGCTGAGCGGGCCAGCGCAGCACGGCATTGGATGGGGGCCCTGACCCTGCCTGCCACCGTGCGAACTGCACTCGGCCAGCTCCTCGATGCCTCGGTGCGGGACCAGCCAGCCGCCCTCGCCACGGCCCTTGCCAACGTGACCGAGGTCACGGCACCGCATCTCGATCGGAAGGCACGTTCAGAGTTGGACCGTCTGGCCCGCGCGATTGGCGCTTGACGCCAGTGCTTGTGGGCCAGCCGTCCACATCCGTATGATTTGCAGATGACCCGCACCAGAGGCTGAGACCGGCTTGTCTAGGCCGACCGATATCTCCCCCCTTGCCCGCGTGATGCGCCGGGTTGACCGGGCCGCCGATGGCGACCACGGTCGCGACGCGTATGCCACGGGCTTTCCGAGCATCGACAAGTGGCTCGGTGGGGGCGTCCGCCGCGGCGATCTCGTGGTGCTGGGTGGCGATGTGCAGAGCGGCAAGAGCGCGCTCGCGCTGGCGATGGCGCTCCGCATGGCGCAGCAGGGAGTGCCGGCGATCTTCTTCACGAGCGAGATGTCGCACGAGCGCGTGATGGAGCGCGCGCTCGCCATCGAGGGACGGGCGCGGGTGGATGACCTGCGTCGCGGGTCCATTGACGACATCACGCGGGCCGGCGTGGGCGCGGCGGCGGTGCGATTCCGCGAGGCGATCCCGACCGTCTCGGCGTTCCCGCCAGGCGGAGGCGTCGAGGCGCTGGTCGCCGATATTCGGCGGACGCTCGACGCGCACGTGGTGATCGTCGACTCGCTGCAGGGGCTCGCCGGAAGCACGCGGGCGCAAGAGGAAGAACTGGGCGCCGCCGTGCGCATCCTGAAGGCCCTGGCCATCGAGCTCAACATCGCGCTGGTGCTCACGTGCCAGCTGCCCGAGCTGCGCAACGAGAGGGCCGATCCGCGCCCCATTCTCGACGACTTTGGCGTGCAGGGCGCGGTGAAGCAGCACGCGGACGTGGTGCTGGCGATATTCCGGGAGGAGATGTACCGCCCGGGCTATGGAGTGGAGGGAGCCACGGAGTTGCTGGTACGCAAGAATCGGAACGGCAACGTGGGCTACGTGGACTTGTTCTTCTACAAGCAGTGGATGCGGTTCGAAGACATGCTGGATCCCGACCGGTAGGAGGCCGGAGACATGCGATTCCTGAGACTACTGGCGCTGCCCCTGCTCTGCGGCTTGGCGCTTCCCGCGCCGGCTCAGCAGGCCGCCGACAAGACGCTCACCAAGCTGGAGACGGCCCGCACGGCGAATCCGGGCTCGGTTGCGGCGCTCCGATCGCTCGGCATTGCCTACTACAAGCGACAGCGCTTCGCTGACGCTCGTACGGTGCTCGACGCCGCCCGCAAGCTGGATCCGAAGGACGGCGTGAGCGCGCTTTATGCCGGCCTCGCCGCCGAGGCGCTTCAAGACTTCACGAGCGCCAAGGACGCCTACAACACCTACTTGCAGGTGGGCAAGACGCGGTCGGTGCGCAACGACATCCGCTCGCGCCTCGTCGCGCTGTCGCGTTCCGAGATGCATGCCGCGGCGAAGACGGCAATCGCGAGCGAAGCGACCATCGCGTCCGAGGCGAACAACCCGCGGACTGTGGCCGTGCTGCCGATGACGTTCAACGGCACGGACCAGACGCTCGCGCCGCTTTCGCGCGGGATGTCCGACCTGCTGATCACCGACCTCGCGCGGTCGCCGGACCTGCAGCTCCTCGAACGCGACCGCATTCAGGCGATGGTGGACGAGATCGCGCTCAACCAGAGCGGGCGCACTGACGCCGCGACGCAACTGCGCGCCGGCAAGCTGGTGCGCGCGTCGCGTGTGGTGCAGGGCGCGATCACGCAGACCGGGGCACGCAATCTCACGGTCAACGCCGCGGTTGTGGCGGTGGCCACGGCGCAGCAGCAGGGGCGCGACGTGCAGACCAGCGACGTGCTCGACCAGATCTTCACCATCGAGAAGAACCTCGCGCTCGGCCTGTTCGATCAGCTCGGCGTGCGGCTGTCGGCGGCTGATCGGGCTGCGATCGAGCAGCGTCCGACGAGGTCGTTGCAGGCCTTCCTCGCGTACAGCAACGGACTCGTCGCCGAAGACGAAGGACGCTACGGCGACGCGGCGCGCTTTTACGAGCAGGCGCGCAGCATTGATCCCGGGTTCGGGGCGGCGCTGCAGAAGGCGCAGAGCGCGCGCGCAGCGCAGGCGGGTGCACAGGTGACCGCAGCCAAGGTGGAATCGGGCCTCAAGAACTCGGCGGAAGGTGCGCAAGTGGCCGCGGCGGAGAAGGGCGTGGCTGCCACGAACACGACGATCGGCACCACGCTGGCCAATGCCGTAGGTGACATCAATCCGTCGGCGGCGAACTCGGTCAACACGACGACGAGCGGCAGCCAGGGCCAGACCCAGACACAGGCGCCGCCGGCAACGCGCGACGCAACCGCCGAGAAGACGGGGACTGATCAGCCGGCCACGAAGACCGGGCAGGTGACCATCGTCATCCGGAGGCCGTGACCATGAGACACCTCCAAACGACTCTCGCCGCCAGCCTGCTGGTCGTCGCCCCGCTGGCGCTCGGCGCCCAAGGACTTGGCGACGTCGCCGCGGCGACGTTCCCGCAGTACGCGTCAGTGAAGATCGGATCCGGTGCGACGGCCAAGACGGTGTCGCAGCTGTCCGTGCCGATGGTGCTCGTCCTGCCGTTCGGATCGCGCTTCAACGTGGACATTGCGACGGCGTTCGCGACATCGGACGTGAAGGTGAATGGCGCGACCGCGAGTTCGATCTCGGGCCTGACGGACACGCAGGTGCGCGGGAACTTCACGCTGGGCAATGACGCGGTCGTCTTCACCGTCGGTGCGAACCTGCCCACGGGCCAGTACAAGATTGCGGAAGACAAGGCTGACGCCGCCGGACAGATCGGCAACGACTTCCTCATCTTCCCGACGTCGTCGTACGGCTCGGGCTTCTCGGCGACGGGAGGCGTTGCGCTCGCTCGGTCGTTGGGCGAGTGGAATGTCGGCGTCGCGGGCTCCTTCCGGAAATCCTCGCGGTTCGACGCCTTCGAAGGTGTGGGCGCGACGGGGGGCAAGGAGACGCTGACGTTCATGCCAGCGGATGAAGTGCGCGCCCGCATCGGCGCGGACCGCACCGTCGGCAGCGGCCGACTGGCGCTCGGCGTGACGTTCTCGAGCTTCGGCAACGACGAGCTCGCCAACACCACCTATGCCACGGGCAACCGCTTCATCAGTCAGGCGTCGCTCTACGTGCCGGTCGGCACCACCGACGTATGGCTCAGCGGCTGGAGCTTGTACCGCGCGAAGGGGCAGCAGTATGGCGGCGATGCGCCGCCGGAGACGGTGCTCAACGGCGCGGTCTCGGTTGGATTCCACTTGGGTGACGTGCTCATCGAGCCGAGCTTCGAAGGACGTAACTGGCAGGTGGACGGCACGCAGGCCGGTGTGCTCGGGAACACCGGACTCCGCGTGCGCTGGGGGACCGGTCCGTTCACGCTGATCCCGAGTGCGATGTTCCAGTTCGGCAAGCTGTATCCGCTGGGCGGCGGCAACTCGATTGACCTGACCGGCTGGCGGATGGCGCTCACGCTGCGGGTCCACTAGCGCTCCGCCCGCGGGATGACGTCGCACACGGAGGGGGTGACCGCATGGTCACCCCCTCCTGTTCTCCGGAGCGAGTGGCGACGGTAGATTTCCGCAGGTTGGTCGAGATCGTGATCGTTGATCGCAGTCCGCGGTCGCCATCCGAGATCCAAATCCTGAATCGTCGTCATGTCTGGTCACAGCAAGTGGAAGACGATCAAGAACGCCAAAGCCGCGACCGACAAGAAGCGGGGCGCGCTCTTCACGAAGCTCATTCGTGAAATCACCGTCGCCGCGAAGCAGGGCGGCGGCGACCCCGACGGCAATCCGCGCCTGCGCACGGCGATTGACAACGCCAAGGCGCAGTCCTTGCCGAAGGAGAACATCGAGCGGGCCGTGAAGAAAGGCACGGGCGATCTCGAAGGCGTGGACTACCAGGACGTGGTGTACGAGGCGTACGGCCCGGGCGGCGTGGCCCTCATGATCCAGGCGCTCACCGACAACCCGACGCGCACGGTGGCCGAGGTCCGCGCCAAGCTCTCGCGCCTCGGCGGCAATCTCGGAACGACGAACTCCGTGGCGTTCCTATTCGATCGCAAGGGACAGATCTTCGTGGAGGCCGCCGCTCTCGAAGAGGACGCGGTGATGGAAAAGGCACTCGAAGCGGGCGCCGAGGATTTCGTGCACGAGGACGACGCCTTCATCATCACCACGGCGCCCGCCGACCTGCACCACGTGAAGCAGAGGCTCGATGCCGCAGGACTGAAGGCCTCGCAGGCCGAGCTGTCGTGGATTCCGAAGAGCAGCGTGGCGGTGACCGGTGAGCCGGCGAGCCAATTGATGAAACTCATCGAGGCGCTCGAAGAACTGGACGACGTGCAGAAGGTGGACGCGAACTTCGAGATGGACGAAGCGGAGATGGCCGGCTCGTGATCGTCCTCGGCATTGACCCCGGCACCGCGGTGACGGGCTATGGCGTCGTTCGCGCGCGCAGCATGCGGGCAGCGGGCGACGCCGAGTTGCTCGAATGCGGGGTCATTCGCACGCACCCCAGCGCGCCGCTCGCCGCACGGCTCTCGGACATCTACGAGGGCGTGCGCGAGCTGATCGAACGGCATCAGCCGCAGGCGCTTGCCGTCGAGGATGTGTTCTATGCGCGCAACGTGCGCACCACCGTCGTGCTCGGCCATGCGCGCGGCGTGGTGCTTCTCGCCGGCCAGCAGGCGGGGCTCGCGATTTACGAGTATCCGCCCGCCGACATCAAGAAAGCGGTCACCGGCAATGGCGCAGCCACGAAGGAGCAGGTGCAGTTCATGGTCACGAAGTTGCTGCGGCTCAAGAGCGCGCCGACACCGGCGGATGCCGCCGACGGCGTGGCTGCGGCGCTCACGTGCGTGCTCCGTGCCGGGGTCATGCGGATGCTAGAGGCGGCGCGATGATCGCGCGCGTCGCCGGGACGCTCCTCTCGTCAGATATTGATCGCGTCGAGATCATGACGGCGGGGGGCGTCGCGTACGCAGTGCACATTCCGCTGTCCGTGGCGGAGACGTTGCCCCGCGTCGGCGGTGCCATCGAACTGCACACGGCGCTTGTGGTGCGCGAGGACAGCTGGACGCTGTACGGATTCTCCACCGCGGCCGATCGGTCGTTGTTTCAGCGATTGATGGGGACGACAGGCGTCGGTCCCGCGCTCGCGATGAACCTGATGTCCGCGCTCGGCGGCGACCGACTCGTGCGCGCCGTGCAGGAGAATGATCTCGCGACGCTCACGCGCGTGCCGCGCGTCGGGAAGAAACTCGCGGAACGGCTCGTGCTCGAGTTGCGCGACAAACTCGCGGCGGCCGGCGGCCTGGCAGCGTCCGGGCCTCCGTTGGCACCGACGGGCCCCGGCGCCGATGCCGTGCGCGCACTTGTCGCGCTGGGCTATCAGGCGAGTGACGCAGAGAAGGCGGTGTACGGTGTGCTCGAGGACGGCGGCGCGCCCGACACGGCCGACCTGGTTCGCCGTGCGTTGGCGCGAGTGTCGAAGCGCTAGCGTACATTCAGGCATGACCCGCCCTGAGATCACCACACCGCAGGTGCTCACCGAGGAATCGGTGGTCGAGCTGTCGCTGCGCCCGCAGCGGCTCGCGGAGTTCATCGGGCAGGCGAAGGTGAAGGACGCGCTGCGCATCTACATTGACGCCGCGCGCGAACGCAAGGAGCCGCTCGACCACGCGCTCTTCTTCGGCCCGCCCGGGCTCGGCAAGACGACCCTCGCCGAGCTGGTGGCGCGCGAACTCGGCGTGAACATCCACACGACAAGCGGCCCCGCGCTGGAAAAGCCAGGCGATCTCGTCGGCACGCTGACGAACCTGCGAGAAGGCGACATCCTGTTCATTGACGAGATCCACCGCCTGCGGCCGATCATTGACGAGTTCCTCTATCCCGCGATGGAGGACTACAAGATTGACATCCGGCTGAGTGAGGGGCCGAAGGCGCAGACGATCACCATGAACGTGGAGCGCTTCACGCTCATCGGCGCGACGACGCGGCTGGGAATGCTCACCGCACCGCTACGCGCGCGCTTCGGCATCGAGCTGCGGCTTAACTACTACCCGGCGGACGAACTCGAGCACATCGTGCGCCGTACCGCCGCGGTGATGAAGGTGGAGATCGAGGAAGCGGGGACGCAGGAGCTCGCGCGCCGCGCACGCGGCACGCCGCGCGTGGCCAATCGCCTGCTGCGCCGCGTGCGCGACTTCGCACAGGTGCGGGCACAGGGGATCATCACCGAGGCGGTGGCGCGCGAGGCGCTCGAACTGCTCGACGTGGATCACTTCGGACTCGACGAGATGGATGCGCGGCTGCTGCGCGCCATCATCGAGAAGTTCGACGGCGGCCCGGTGGGCGTGCAGACCATCGCCGCCGCGGTGGGCGAGGAAGCGGACACGATCGAGGAGGTGTACGAGCCCTTCCTCGTGCAGAACGGCTTCCTCCAGCGCACGTCGCGTGGCCGCATGGCGACGGCGCTTGCCTACCGCCACTTCGGCTACACGCCTCCTGCGCAGTCCGGTGATGCGCAGTCGTCGCTGCTGTAGCGCGCTCGCCGGGCCGCTCGCCGGCGCGCTCGCCGGCGCGTTGCTGTTCGGCGCGTTCCCGTTGCGGGCGCAACAGACCGCGCCGAGCGCCGTCACGCGCGCCGATTCCATGGCGGAGTTGGTGCGGCTCGATTCGCTCGTCCTGGCGCCGAGCGTGAACGCGGCCACCTGGCACGCGCGCGGCCTGCTTGCGTGGCAGCTCGCGCAGGGGAAACGCGCGGTGGGAAATCGCGTGGACCGCGAGCAGTCGCGGCTGACCAACGCCGCTGACTCGTCGCTGCTGCTCGCCACGACGCTTGAGCCGCGCAACACGCGCTACATCGTGGATTTCGCGACGTATCGGTCACAGGGTTCGCCGATGGTGCGCGCCGGCGCCACGCGCTACATGCGGCGCGCCATGGACGTCGCCCGCGCGTCGGGCGATTCGCTCGTGATCGCCCAGATGGCGGACGCGCTGGGCATGCTGTCGTTCCGCGAGTACCAGACCATGTTCGGCCGCCGGATGTCGCTCGACAACGGCCCATCGGCGAGCATCGCCGAGATCCTCGTGCAGCAGTCGGGTTCGGAGGGACGCGCGGTGAGCGCCAACGCGGATCTCGTGCGGCAAACGATCGAGAGCCGGTCTACGCTGGTGGGTGGCAACCCGCCGCCGGGCGTGGAAGCCTACGACGACGCACTCGAGTACTTCGAGACGGCCACGCACGCGTCACCGTCGCTGCCGCTTCCGTGGCGGCACCGGTTTGCGGCGCTCGCCGACCGCAAGCGGTGGGAGGAACTCGAGGTCGCTGCCCGCGCGCGGCTCGGCATCGCCCCCTGGGATCCCGATGCGTGGCTCGCCCTCGGCCTCGCGCGACATCGCGGCGGAACGGCAGGCGCGCTCGCCGCTTTCGATAGCGCGTTTGCGCAGATGGCCGACAGCACGCGTCGCCGGCTTGATCGTGTCGAGCGCATCATGCGGCCGAAAGCGGTGCAGGCGCTCGAGGCGCTGCCGAGTGCCGATCGCGCGCGCACCGAACGCTTCGTGTGGACGGCGGCCGATCCGCTGTGGAGCGTGCCGGGCAATGAAGTGCGCGCGGAGTACCTCGCTCGAGTGGCGTTCGCCGAGTTGCGCTACACCGACGAAGAGCTTGGGCTGCACGGCGTCGACACCTATCCGGGTGATCTGCACGTGCGCTACGGCTTCCCGCAGGTGACCGCCAACTTCAAATGCGATGGCGGTGACGCGGAGTCGCCGTCGATGGTCTGCCTCTTCTGGTGGTTCGCACCACGCGTGCAATTCATGGTGCACTACCAACCGATCTTCAACCGCGGCCGCGCCGCCATGGACGACATCGCGGTCAACGAGGAGCTGATCGCGCAGGCGCCGGCGACGTGGACTGGGGTGCCGAACCTGCCGACGATTGATTCCATTCCGCTGCGCATCGCGCGTTTCCGCGCGGACGGGGCGCGGCCGTCGGTCCTCGTGTCGGGCGCAGTGCCACTCCAGCACATGAGCGTCGAGGGCGTGCGCGCATCGGCAACGACGATGCGGTTCTGGATGTTCGCCGACGCCGCCGAGATCGTGGCGCGCGACTCCGCGCGCACCGGCAGCGACGGACTGGCGCAGTGGAAGCTGCGCGTGCCGCCGGGCGAGCTGTATGTGCGCGCGGAAGCGTTGGTGCCAGGCGGGGGTGCGGCACGCGGGACCGCGCTCGTACCGAGCCCAACATCCGGCGCCGGACTCGCGATGAGCGACGTGGTGGTCGCCGCGTCGGCAGTCGACGGCGCGACGCCGGCACGGCGCTGGTATGAGCTCGTGATCGCGCCGGCGCCCGACACGCTGCCGCGTGCGCGCAGCATCGCCCTTGCGTGGGAGATCTACGGACTCGCCGCGCGGGATGGCACGCAGCGCTACACGGTGCGACTCGTCATCGAGAAGTCGTCAAAGTCGGTCGCCGGACGCATCGCGGCGCAGATCGGCGGGCTCGTGGGCCTCCAGCGCGGCGACGACCACGTGACGCTCGATTTCGATCGCGACGGTGCGGCCCGCGACGTGACGCTCGATCATATCGCGCTCTCGCTGCGCGAGGCGCCAGCCGGCCGCTACACGCTTACCGTCGTGATCACCGACAAGGTGTCGGGCAGCATCGTGCGGCGCGCCGTGCCGCTGTTGATCGGTCCGTGAGCGGGCCCGAACGACAATGAAGGGCGACCGTACGGGCGACTACGACTATCACCTGCCGGACGGCCGAATCGCCCAGTCGCCGGTGGAGCGGCGCGACGCTTCGCGCCTCATGGTCGTGCACCGCGAGACGGGCGCGATCGAGCACCGACGGTTCGCCGACCTCGTCGAGCTGATTCCGCGCGGTGATGTCGTCGTGCTCAACACAACGCGCGTCTTCCGCGCCCGATTGCTCGGACGGCGCGATTCCGGCGCGCCCGCCGAGATCTTCCTGCTCCGCCGACACGACGACGGCCGCTGGGAGGCGATGGTGCATCCAGGGGGCAAGCTCAAAACGGGGCGCACCGTGCACATCGCGTCAGGGTTCGACGCCGTCATCGAAGAGGTGACGGAGCGTCGCACGCGGCTGGTGCGGCTCGTCGCGAGCGGTGATGAAGTCACGCTGATCGATGCGCATGGGCACGTGCCGCTTCCGCCGTACATCGCACGAGGCGACGTCATCGCCGACGCAGAGCGCTACCAGACGGTGTATGCACAGCAGTCCGGCTCGGTCGCGGCGCCGACGGCAGGGCTGCACTTCACGCCCGAGTTGCTTGCTGCGCTCGCGGCGCGCGGTGTGGAGCGCGCGGATGTGCTGCTGCACGTGGGGGCGGGGACATTCAAGCCCGTGGACGTGGAGTCGCTCGCCGATCACGTGATGCACGAGGAGTGGTATCGCGTGCCGCCGGATGCGGCGGAGCGGCTGAATGCGGCGCGCAAGTGCGGCGGCAAGGTGTGGTGCATCGGCACGACGTCACTGCGCACGCTCGAGAGCGTGGTGGATGCGCAGGGCGTCTTTCACGCGGGCGAGGGCGAGACACGGATCTTCATCCACCCTCCGCATCGCGTGCGCAGCGCCGACCGTCTCGTCACGAACTTCCACCTCCCGCGTTCCACCCTGCTGATGCTCGTCGCGGCGTTCGCGGGCTATGAACTCGCGATGCACTCGTACCGAGTCGCCATCGAGGAGGGATACCGGTTTTACTCCTATGGCGACGCGATGGTCGTTCTCTGAGGGACGGGGGACGAGGAGGGGTGCGGGGGTTTAGTGCGGGGGAAGGAGTGGAGTGAAGCGGAAGGGGAACGTGGCGACCCCGTCCCTGCTACTCGTTCCTCCACTCTTCACTCCGCACCAAGCCCCCGCACCCCGCCCCCATCCCTCCGCCCTTAGCTTTATCGCATGTTCCGCTTCGATATCCACGCCTCCGCAGGCCGCGCCCGCGCTGCCACTTTCCATACCCCGCGCGGGGTGGTGGAAACACCGGTCTTCATGCCGGTCGGCACGCTCGCAACCGTGAAGGCACTCGACCCGGACGAGCTGCGCGCCATGCACGTGCAGATCATCCTGGTCAACGCCTACCACTTGCATCTGCGCCCCGGTGACGAACTGGTGCAGCGGCTCGGCGGCGTGCACCGGTTCATGGCATGGCGCGGCCCCATCCTCACCGACTCGGGGGGCTTCCAGGTCTTCTCGCTTGCGTCGCTGAACACGGTGGACGAGAACGGCGTGACGTTTCGCAGCCACCTCGACGGCTCGTCACGGCACTTCACGCCCGAGGGCGTGATGCGCATCGAGACCAACCTCGGTGCCGACATCATCATGCAGTTCGACCACGTCATTCCCGGCCAGAGCGACATCGTGGCGGCGAAGGACGCGAGCGAGCGGTCCATTCGCTGGCTCGAGCGCTGTCACGCGGAGTTTGGCCGTTTGCATGATGTGCCCGAGGCGCCGCGACAGACGCTCTTCCCCATCGTGCAGGGCGGCATTCACCAAGCACTCCGCCGCGAAGCGGCACAGGCAATTACTGAGATGCATCGGTGGGACGGTTTCGCGATCGGCGGGCTCTCCGTCGGCGAGGGCAAGGACGACATGTACGCCATCCTCGAGGTGTGCGACGACGCCATCCCCACCGACCGGCCCCGTTACCTGATGGGCGTGGGCTACCCCGAGGATCTGCTCGAGGGCGTCGCGCGGGGCATGGACCTTTTCGACTGTGTCGCGCCGACGCGCATGGGGCGAAACGCCGCTGCGTTCACGCCCGACGGACGCGTCAACATGCGTCGCGCCGAGTTCCGCGACGACGACCGCCCGGTGGTGGAGGACTGCTCCTGTGCGTGCTGCCGGCGCTTCTCTCGCGCGTACGTGCGGCACCTCGTCCAAGCCGACGAAATGCTTGGCGCGCGCCTGTTGTCGCTGCACAATGTACATTTCCTGATCGCGCTGATGCGCGAGGCCCGCAGCCGGATCATCGCGGGCGACTTCGCACCGTGGAGCCGCTCCTGGCTCGCCCGGTACCATTCGCAACCGACAAGCTCATGAACGCCCTCCTTCCGATCTTCGCGCAGACTGCTGCCCCTGCCCAAGGTGGCGGATCGCTCACGCCGTTTCTGTTCCAGCTCGGCGCCATCATGGCGATCTTCTACTTCCTTATGATCCGCCCGCAGCAGAAGCAGCGGAAGCAACTCGAGGCCTCGGTCATTGCCATCAAGAAGGGCGATGGCGTTGTCACGACCGGCGGCATCGTGGGCGAGGTCGTGCACATCAAGGAAACCCATGACGACGGCAAGCCGAGCAAGGGCATGGACGACCTCGTCACTGTGCGCACGGGCGACACCAAGATCGTGATCCAGCGTCGTGCTATCACACAGGTCTTCACGCCAGGGAGCGCGTCCACCGCGTGAGCGTGCTGTCCATCCGGGTGCTCGGCGACCCGGTGCTGCGCGAGGTGACGCAGCCGGTGGCCGAGGTGACCGACGAGACTCGCCGGCTGATAGACGACATGTTCGAGACGATGTACGCGGCCAGCGGCATCGGCCTCGCCGCGCCGCAGGTGGGGCGCCGCGAGCGCGTCTGCGTGGTGGACGTCGAGGGTGCGGCGTATGCGCTCGTGAATCCCGAAGTCGTGCACGCCGAGGGACCGAAGGCGAAGGCTGAGGAGGGCTGCCTCTCCATTCCCGACGTCTACGGCGATGTCGAGCGCCCCGGGCGAGTGACCGTGCGCGCGCTGGACCGCGATGGCGCGCCGATTGAAGTGACGGGCGAAGGACTGCTCGGCCGCTGCTTCCAGCACGAGATAGATCACCTGCACGGCAAGCTGTTCATTGACTATCTCAGCTTCCTCAAGCGGCGCAGCGCGCTGGCGAAATGGGAAGAGGAGAAGGAACAGTACCCCGGCTTCATTCGCATCCTCAAGCCGGGCCGGTCCGCAAGCGAGCATCCCGAAGAGGAGCTCTAGTGCGCATCGTGTTCTGGGGCACGCCCGACTTCGCCACACCGCCGCTCCGTGCGCTGATTGGCGAAGGCTTCGATGTGGTTGGCGTGGTCACCCAGCCCGACCGGCCGCGGGGCCGCTCGCGTTCGCAGCTCGATCCGTCGCCCGTGAAACAGGTCGCCGTTGAGGAAGGGCTTCCGGTGCTGCAGCCCGAGCGACCGCATGGCCCGGAGTTCGTGCAGGCGTTGAGCGATCTCGCGCCGGATCTTTCGGCCGTGGTGGCGTACGGGCACATCTTGCCGCGCGATGTCATCGAGCTGCCGCGGCTGGGCACGCTGAACATCCACGCGTCGCTGCTCCCCGCCCTGCGCGGCGCCGGGCCAATCCAGGCGGCGATTGCTGAAGGACTGGAGGAGACCGGCGTCAGCATCATGCGGATGGTGAGTGCGCTCGATGCCGGGCCGGTGATCCACGTGTTGACCACGCCGATCGAACCAGACGAAACTGGCGGCGAGCTGAGCCTTCGGCTTTCGGAACTCGGCGCCACGGCGCTCATCGAGGCGCTGGCGCTCTTGGAGTTGGACGCAGCGGTGGACCGACCGCAGGACGACACGCAGGTGACGTTCGCGAAGAAGATCGAGCGCGACGACGTGCGCGTGGACTGGGCCCAGCCCGCATCGGTGGTGGCGCGGCGGATACGAGCCTACGACCCGAAGCCGGGTGCGTGGAGCATGGTACGTGATGTGGAAGTCCGACTGTTCGGTGCGCGCCCCGTGACAGAGGGTGCCGGTACGCCAGGCGAGGTACTGGGCGCGAACGATGCCGGACTTCTCGTGGCGTGCGGATCAGGCGCCGTGGCGATCAAGGAAGTGCATCCCGCCGGGAAGCGACGCATGACGGCGCGGGAGTGGATGAAAGGACGTGGGATGGCAGTCGGCGATGTGTGGATCTGATTCAGGACTTGGACTCAGGATTGCGATTGAGGATTGTGACTTCGGATTGCGATTAGCGATGCAAAGCGAATGGGGCGCCCGGCTGAGCCAGGCGCCCCATCGTACATCGCAGTCTTGAATCCGAATCCTGAATCGCAATCCTGAGTCCAAATCCTCAATCGTAGTTACGGTTGTCCTGTCACCTTCTGCGGTGAGAGTAGCGGCGCGCCGTTGGTCCCAGACAGTCCGATGCCGAGCTGCCCATACTCGTTGTCGCCCCAGCAATACACTACGCCGGCGCCCGCCTGCGTGCCGCTGCCCTGTCCTGTCGGCGAAGCCACGCCGCACGAGTGCAGCTCGCCCAGCGCGAGCGAGCGCCACGTCAGGCCGCTGTTGACGGCCACGGGGGCTGATTGGTTCGTCGTCGTGCCGTCGCCGAGCTGGCCCGAGGTGTTCCGGCCCCAGCAGTAGGCGGCCCCAGCCGTCGTGATGCCGCACGTGTGGTACTCGCCGGCATAGAGCTTTGCGAACGCGTATCCGCCCGCCACGGCCATCGGCACGGAATCACGCGCCAGTGTCGAGCCGCCGCCCAGTTGGCCGTAGCCGTTGGAGCCCCAGCAGTATGCTGCCCTCGAGATGTCGAGCGCGCATGTGTGCGCGGCGCCGGCAACCAAGCTTGTGGTGTCCCACACCTGCGTCAGGCCGGTCATGTCCACGCCCCGCGGAATCGTCGAATCAATGGTCACGGTGCGGTTGCCAAGCTGCCCAGATCCGTTCGCGCCCCAGCACCACGGGCGCAGCGTATTGACCGAGTCCGTCGGACTGAAGCGCGGGAAGGCGCACGTGTGCGATCCGCCCACCGCCATAGCAGACCATGGCAGTCGCGCATTCGGCGCAACCGTGGTGACATTCGCGTAGTCGCTCATTTGGTCGGCGTACGAGCCATCGCCGAGCTGCCCGCGCGCGTTCGATCCCGTGCAGCCGAGCTGCCCGTCTGTGGTCAGCACGCAACTGTGCGTTTCCGCTGTGCTGACACTCACGAACGAAAGGACGTTGCCCGAAAACACCTTGAGCGTCGGCATGTTCACCTGCGTCGCGCTGGACAGGCGTCCCCAGCAGTACAGCTGCCGCGCGATGCTGATGCCGCACACATAGCTCGAGCCGGCACCGATTTGTCGCCAGGTCGGGAACGGCCCGGCGAGCGTGTCGGTCGTCGTCACGCCGGCGCCCGGTGCGTTCGCCGACTTCGCGGCGACGATGCCGCGCTGGCCGTCTTCGCCGAAGCCCCAGCAGAACGCGCGATCGCCGACCGTGACGCCACACGTGAAGTAGTTCCCCGCGTAGACCTGCGCAAACTGCGCGGTGGCTGTCGCGTTGAACGTCGCCTTGACCGTGGGACGCACCCGCGCACGCGCCACTTGCGCGCCCAGCCGATTGCCGAGCGTCCACGTCGAGCTGGCCCGGCCGGCTGCGTCGGTGTAGACCGTCGCGGGGCTCACGGTGCTACCGGCGGTGAGTGAGTCGTTGAACAGAACCGTGTCGTTCGCAATCACGTTGCCGAAGCGGTCAGCGACGCTCACCGTCAGCGAGGTGCCGAGCGTCGCACCAGCCGCCGCCGTCTGGGCGTTTCCCGCCACGAGCGTCATCACACGTGAGGTGTCGGGCGTGGCCGTCGCGGTGAACGAAATCGGAGCGAGCCCGGTGATCGTCGCCGTCGCCGTCTGCGTGATGCCCGCCGAAGCGCCGAGCAGCCAGTTGGCGCTCGCGTTGCCGGATGCATCTGTGGTGTCGGTGGTGACTGGCGTTACCGTGCCGCTGAACAGCGCGGTCGCCCACGTCACCTTCTTGCCGGACACCGCGTACCCGTACTGGTCTTTCACGTTGATGGTCAGCGCCTGCGCGAGCTGCGATGCCACTCGGCCCGTCTGTGCATTGCCCGATGTGAGCGTGAACCGCGACGCCGGACCGACGCCTGCGGTCGCGGTAAACACGGCGCTGTCGAGCACGTAATTCCCCTGCAAGATCGCAACCGCCTTGTTTGCACCGAGCGTCGTGCCGAGCGTCCACACGACGGTCGTGAGGCCCGTACTCGACGAAGTGGATGCGGCCGGGTTGATTGCCCCACCGCCGCCGCGCACCTGCCACAACACCGTGGCGCCTGTGACGGGCTGGCCGCCGGCATCAACGACCTTGACCGAGAGCAGTTCTGAAAGCGGAGCGCCGACCGAGCCGTTTTGCTGGTTGCCTGAGATGAGCTTCAGGGCGGCGGCGAAGTCCTGTGGCTGCACCGAGGTAGGACCCGTTGTCGCCTCGCCGCACCCGCCGATGAGGGCGAGGATGGCGAGCGTCGCAGCGGTTCCAGTGGTGACGAGCTTGCGGCCGTGCATTCGCACTCCGTGCTGAGAAGGACGGGGGAGACGAATATCGTATTCCAATAGGCGCGCGGCAAACGGACACCTCCTTCGGTGCCAATTCGCTGCTCCCTGTAGACGGGCCGGATGGTCACGAGGTAACGGTCTGACCGGGGGCGTCCGGCACCCGCCCCTGCTATTATACAGGGTCTTCCGCCCGCCGCCCCATCCCGTGACACACCGCAGCCACACCTCGGCCCCCACGAGCACGCCGGTTACGGACGCGCGCCGGGCCGCCGCGGACATCTGCGCGGACCTCCGGTCAGGTGTCCTGCTCGACGCGGCCTTTGATCGGCGCGCGAACACGCTCGATACCCGGGACCGCCGGTGGACGCAGGAACTCGTCTACGGCATGCTCCGGCGGCGCGGCTGGCTCGACCACGCGCTGTCGGCGCGTGTTCGGGGTGGGCTGGCGCGCCTCGATGGCGACCTGGCCGACTTGCTGCGGCTGGGGTCGTACCAACTGCTGGAAATGGGGAGCGTCCCCGCGTACGCGGCCATCGCGCAGACTGTCGAGCTGGCGAAGCAGCGCCATGGCCTCGGCGCGAGCAAGCTCGTCAACGCTGTCTTGCGCCGCCTCGACCGTGAGCGGTCGTCGCTGGGGGCAGACCTGCCTACCGATCCCGTTGAGGCATTGGCCACGGAGTTCTCGCACCCACGCTGGCTCGTGGCACGTTGGGCAGCCCGGTTTGGACCCGACGCAACGCGCGCCCTCCTCGAGGCCAACAACCGCGAGGCGCCCGTCATCGTGCGGCCGTGGGGGCTGGTGCGCGAGCAGCTGGAAGCGATGCTCGAGAGCGACGGCGTGCCGGTGGACGATGCACCGTTGGTTGCCGACTCCATTCGCCTTGCCGCACCCGCGATGATCTCCGCGCTGGGCGCGTTCACGCAGGGATGTTGTTTTGTGCAGGATCCCGCCGCGACACTCGTCACGCGGTACGCGGCCATTCCCGTGGGCTCGGTAGTGGCCGACCTCTGCGCCGCCCCCGGCGGCAAGACTGTCGAACTTGCCCGGCAGGCCGCGCTCGTGGTCAGTGCAGACATCTCGCCCACGCGGCTCACGCGGCTCGCGGCAACAAAGCTGCGCCTCGACCTCGCCAACGTCTCTCCCGTGGCGTTTGACGCGAAGCAACCGGCCATGACTCCGGTGGACGCGGTGCTTCTGGATTCCCCGTGTACAGGGACCGGGACATTCCGGCGGCATCCGGACGCCCGCTGGCGGCTGCGAATGAGTGACCTCGCCGTCACGGCGATGGCGCAGCGCGACCTGCTGCGCTCGGCCGCCGCGCTCGTGCGGCCGGGCGGACTGCTGATCTACTCCACGTGCTCCCTCGAACCCGAGGAGAACGAGGTGCAGGTGGAGGCCTTCCTTTCGACGCACCCCGGCTGGCGGCTCGAGCCGCCGCCCGACGGTGCAGTACCCGCCGATACCATGGACCACGGATTCCTGCGCGTGCTGCCGCATGCGCACGGCGCCGATGGCGCCTTCGGCGCGAGACTCCGGAGCCCCGCATGAGCGCCGCCACCGTGCGCATCGCCCCGTCCCTGCTGGGCGTCGACTTTGCCAAGCTCACCGACCAGCTCGCGATGATCGAGGCCGGCGGCGCTGACTGGCTGCACATTGACGTGATGGACGGCGTCTTCGTGCCGAACCTCACCTTCGGCGCGAAGATCATCGAGACGTGCGCTCGCGCGACGAAACTACCGCTCGACGTGCACTTGATGGTCGTCGAGCCCGAGAAGTATCTCGAGTCATTCGCCAAGGCCGGCGCGTCGGTGCTGACGATTCACGCTGAAGCCGCGCCGCACTTGCACCGGCAGCTCGCTGTCATCAAGGAGCTCGGCTGTCAGGCGGGCGTCGCGCTCAATCCCGCCACGCCGTTGGAAGGTGTGCGCGAAGTCGCCGCCGATCTCGACCTGCTGCTCGTGATGACCGTGAATCCGGGCTTCGGCGGCCAAGCGTTCATTCCCGCCTCGCTCGACAAGATCCGGCGCGCCCGCGCGCTGCTCGACGCGGCGCGGAGCCGTGCCGTGCTCGAAGTGGACGGCGGCATCGCGCGCGAGACCATCGCCGCCTGTTGGCGCGCCGGCGCCGACACGTTTGTCGCGGGCAACGCCGTCTTTGGCGCCGCCGATCCGGCGGCTGAAGTTCGCGCGCTGCGTGCGCGCTGCGCGGAATCGGCGTGACTGCGCGCCGCCAGTGGGCGATTGTCGCGAGCGTCGGCGCGGCGCTCGCACTTGGGCTCTACGCCGCGGTGCGGACATTTGGCGCCGACCTCTTTCCTGTGGCACCCGGCTCGCACGCACCGGAGTTTCAGGCAGCCACCATGGCGAGCGGCACGCCGAAAACCAAGAACATCACCGACTATCGCGGCCAGGTGGTGCTCCTGAACATGTGGGCCACGTGGTGCGGCCCGTGCAAGCAGGAGATGCCGAGTATCCAGGCGCTGTACGATTCCCTCGGCGCCAAGGGTCTGCACGTCGTGGCCGTGAGCGTGGATGATCCCGGTTTCGAGGATGCCATCCGCACGTTCGTCGCGGAGCGCAAGCTGACGTTCGAGATCCTGCATGAGGGAAGCGGCAAGATCGAACGCGACTACCAGACGAGCGGCATCCCCGAGACGTTCTTGATCGGCAAGGACGGCGTCATTCGAAAGCGCGTGATCGGCGCGGCGATGTGGAACTCGGAAGCCAACCTCAAGCTCGTCCGCGGCCTGCTCGACGAGGAAGCGCCCTGAGGCCATGCGCGTCCTCGGCATCGAGAGCTCCTGCGACGAAACATCCGCGGCGGTGGTGAGCGGCGCGGGCGATGCCGTGCAGCTCGAGTCACTCGTGATTCTCTCGCAGGACGTGCACCGCGTCTTCGGCGGCGTCGTGCCCGAGATCGCGTCGCGCGCACACCTCACGGCCGTAGTGCCCGTCACGCGACGCGCGCTCGCCGACGCGGGGTTGCCGACCACGGGCGCGGGCGTTGACGCGATTGCGGTGACGCATGCGCCGGGGCTCGTCGGCGCGCTGCTCGTCGGCGTCGCGTACGCCAAGGCGCTGAGCGCCACGCTTCAGGTGCCGGTCATTGGCGCGCATCACATGGAAGGGCATCTCTTCGCGACTTCACTCGAACACGCCGATGCGGTGCCGCCGTTCACCGCGCTGCTCGTCAGCGGCGGACACACGATGCTGCTCGACGTTGCGGCGTGGGGCGACTACCGCCTGCTCGGCGCAACGCGCGATGACGCCGCCGGCGAGGCATTCGACAAGGTGGCGAAGCTGCTCGGCTTGCCCTATCCCGGCGGACGGCCCATCGAGATGGCCGCGCGCGATGGCGACCCCGCAAGGCATCGCTTCGCCGCGCCAATGCTGCACGGCGGCCAACAGCCGGGTGACGACGACTACTACGACCTCTCGTTCTCGGGGCTCAAGACGGCGGTGCTGCGCAAGGTGCGCGCCGCCGATGCGGCCGGCACGCTTGCCGACGAAGTGTCACATCTCGCGCGAGGCTTCCAGGACGCGCTGATCACCACGCTCGCCGAGAAGACGGCGCGCGCCGCACGCGCGTTTGGCCGCACGCGCGTGGTGCTGGGAGGCGGCGTCGCATGCAACCATGCATTGCAAGACGGCGTACGCGCAGCAGTGGTGCCGTTCGGCGGTGTGGTCTTCGCGCCGTCGCCGAAGCTCGCGACGGACAACGCGGCGATGATCGCGCGTGCCGGTCTCTGGCGCCTCGAGCGGGGTGAGCGGAGCGACGCCTCGCTCAATGCGTACGCGTCGCTTCCGATTACCGGTCTGCGCTCCGTGTAGCACGCGCACCGCGGGTTCCCTCTCAAGCAACCGCGACTATAATTGGCCCAGAAGGCAGGCCGGGGGCGGCGAAGGTCCTCAGTCAGCACCGTGACGCGTCCTGCGAGGGCCATCCGTGAACTACTGGATCAGCAAGCTCATTCACCGCCTGTCGCGCCTGAAGCGGCGCTGGGTGATGCTGCTGGCCGTCATCGGCCCGGGCGTGATCACGATGGTCGCCGATAACGACGCGGGCGGCATCTCCACCTACGCGTCCACCGGTGCCAAGACGGGCTTCAACATGCTCTGGGCCTTCGTCCTGCTCGTGCCCATGGCCTATTACATCCAGGAGATGACGGTGCGGCTCGGCGCCGTCACTAAGCGCGGGCACGCCGAGGCGATCTTCGATGGATTCGGCAGGGGATGGGGCTGGTTCGCCGTCTTCAACCTCGCACTCATCAACTGGCTGACGCTCGTCACCGAGTACATCGGCATGACGCAGGCGGCGCGCATCTTCGGCATCCCGGAGTGGATCACGTTCACGGGGGTGTCGCTGCTCCTGATGGCGATCGTCTTCACGGGCCGCTACTGGACGTTCGAGCGCATCACGCTGTTCTTCTGCCTGTTCAACATGGTGTACATCCCCGCCGCCATCTGGGCGATGCGCACGCATAATGTCGCCGACGGCTGGGAGAGCGTGGCGCGCGGCATTTACCATCCGAACCTGAACTTCGGCCCTATGCTCGGGGCAAGCGCCGTGTTCACGCTCATCATGGCGAACATCGGCACCACCATCACGCCGTGGCAGATCTTCTTCCAGCAGTCGGCCGTGGTGGACAAGGGGATGGACATCAAGGACATCAAGTACGGCAAGATCGACACGCTTGTCGGCGCGCTCCTCACGTGCGGCGTCGGCGCGTTCATCGTCATTGCGACCGCAGCGGCGTTCCATCATCATCCCGGCGGCCAGATCGTCATCGAGTCCGCGGCCGAGACGGCGAATCGCATGCCCGAAGTGATGGCTGGCAAGTGGGGGCTGTGGGCCAAGGGGCTGTTCGCCGTCGGCTTGTTCGACGCGGGCCTGCTGGGCGCACTCTGTATTTCGCTCGCCACGAGCTGGTCATTGGGTGAAGTCTTCGGCTGGGCCCACTCGCTCAATGAGAGCGTGCGCGAAGCGCCGTGGTTCTACGTGGCGTACTTTACGATGCTCGTGACGGCCGGCGTGGTCTCGCTGGTGGCAAGCACGCACGTACAGGACGCGATCACGATCTTCGTGCAGGTGGTCGCGGTGGTGCTGCTCCCTTCGGCGCTCGTCTTCCTGATCCTGCTGCTCAACGACAAACCGCTCATGGGCGAGCACGTGAACACGCCCACCCAGAACGTCGCCAATTGGACCATCACCGGGCTCGTTCTCGTCGTGTCCACGGCGTACGCGCTCTCGGTGATCTTCCCGGAACTCTTCAGGTAGGTGGGAGCTGACCTCATGACCGCCACCTCCAGTTCGCTGGATCACGCGCCCCGCGGCGCGGACTACCAACTGCACTTCTTCTCGGCGCTGCTCGACCGCGCCGTGTCCGTGTCGCGTCCCGACCTTAAGATCTGCACGCTCGAGGACCTTGTTTTCCGGCTCGCCGAGCCGTTCCCCGAGGCGGTCGGCCTCGTGGTGGCACATCGCCGCGGCCTCGCAAACGAGTTCGTGCCGTGGGACCGCGTGATGCGCATTGATCCGCAGGCGATCGTCGTGATGCCGCCTGACGGCGGGGCCGACCGGTATCCGTCGTTCGTGGACCAGCCGGGGTGGATCCTACTGAGCGAGCACCTCATCGGGCGCACCATCATCGACATGGACGGCCGCAAGGTGGAGCTCGTGAACGACGTGCACCTCCTCAGCAGCCACGGGCGCATGATCATCGCGCACGTTGATGTCTCGCTCAACGGGTTCCTGCGCAAGTGGGGCCTTGGCTTTCTCGCATTCGGCAAGGACCGCTGCATCTCGTGGAGTTACGTGCAGCCGCTGTCCATCGAGGATGCGACGAATGTGGACAAGGTGTCGCTGTCGCTCGCCCGCGAACAAATGAAGGAACTACCCAGCGAGGACCTCGCCGACGCGCTCGAGGAGCTCTCCGGGCGCGAGCAGGAGGCCATCTTCTCGGAGCTCGACGCCGAGAAGGCCGCGGAGACGCTGCTCGAGACCGAGCCGCGGGCGCAGCGGCAGATCGTCGAAGACCTGACGCCCGACCGCGCCAAGTCCATCCTGTCGGAGATGACTGTCGGCGAAATGGCCGACCTGCTCTCGGCCCTTTCGCTCGACGATCGCAATGAGATGCTGGCGCAGGTGCCGCGCGAACAAGCCGACCGTGTGCGCCACATTCTCGGCACGAGCGAGGCGAAGGCGGGCACGCTCGTGTCTCAGCACTTCCTCGGCATGCCGAAGCAGACGACCGCCGCCGAGGCGATCGAGCGGATTCGCACGTCAGGGGCCGATGCCGACATGGTGACGTATGTCTACGTCGTCACGGAGACGGAGCACGTGCTCATGGGCGTGGTGGATCTGCGGGAGTTGGTCCTGGCGAACCCGACGGCGACGCTCGAGGACCTCATGGTGTCGCCCGCAGT
This sequence comes from Gemmatimonadota bacterium, assembly GCA_023249305.1. Taxonomy (GTDB): domain Bacteria; phylum Gemmatimonadota; class Gemmatimonadetes; order Gemmatimonadales; family Gemmatimonadaceae; genus PNKL01. Next base: position 55,108 of record JAHFCU010000005.1, on the reverse strand, counting down.
GACCGTGGACTCCGAGGCGGTGGAGCAAGACGTCGAGGAGATGTTCGAGAAGTACAGCTGGCGCATGCTGCCGGTCGTGGACGCGAGCGATCACTTGCTGGGCGTGATCGGGTACAAGGATGTGCGGCGATGAGCCGTGCGCCGGTGAGGATGATGCGCGGAGGACGCGATGCCGCGCGTTGAGCAGACCCGCACGGTGCGCGTCGCGCTGTGGGTGCTGCGAGTGTATCTGATCGCGATGCTTATTCTGCTCGGCCTGCGCGCGATTCAGCTCTTCGGTTGACCGCGCGCCGCGCCCTTATCCGCGCTCGTCCCGGCTCATACGTTAGAGTGTGTGAGTCGGCGTGTAGCCCTCCCGCCGAATCGTACTCGACATTCGCCACGTGCGAAAGGAAGTGACGGTCTGAGGCACGTACTGGGCTACGGTGTTCAAAGACCCGCGCGTGCCGTGGGATACGGTCAAGAGCGGCACCGCCGTGGCCAAAGCACGGGACGGCAAGACGAACTTCTTCCAGCAGAAGCTCACGGCGCTCAGTTCCCCGGTTCCGCTCGGGGTGGGCCAGGAGCTGCTGGTGCTCCGGGCGGAAGCGAGTCTGCGCGGCGGCGACATCGCCGGCATGACGACGCTCCTCAATCAGGCGCGCGTCACGTACACGGGGCTCGCGCCGCTCACCGCGCCTACCACCACCGCGGCGGCATGGACGCTCGTGCAGAGCGAGCGCGGCGCGACCGTCTGGCTCGAGGCGCGGCGGCTTTGGGATATGCGGCGCTGGTTCGCAGAAGGAACCGACACCCTCCTGACCGGGCGCAACAAATGCCTCCAGATAAGCGACAACGAGTACGCATCCAACCCGAACCTGCATCAGTAAGCAGCAGAACAGCGTCACGTCCGGCGGGCTCCCTGGCAACAGGGGGCTCGTCGTGCGTTGGCCCCGTGCTCGTGCTGGTCTGCACGATCCTCGCCAGCGCTGCACCTCGGGCAAGGGCGCCGAGGACCGCATCGACCGCAAGGTGCTCGCCAGCGTCCGGTGGCGCACGCGCGGTTGCACACCCTTGCTTTCGGAACGCTCCAGGGTTCGCTACATTCGCTACCGTCCCCCCGGCTTCAACCGTGGTCGGAGGACATCATGATTTTTCTTTCGTGCCGTATCCGTGGGCACTTCTCGGCGCTCGCACGGATAGCCGCGTGCCTCGCGACTTCGCTTGCCCTGCTGACCCCCGCGCGCACTGCTGTCGCGCAAGGTACAGGCCGCATCAGCGGCACGGTGGCAGACTCCGCGACGGGCCGTGCGCTCAGTGACGTCCAGGTCACCGTCGTCGGCGTGCGCGGCGGAGCGGTGTCCGATGCGCGTGGTCGGTACAACGTGCTGAACGTGCCCGCGGGCTCCAGGGTGGTCGAGGCACGACGCATCGGCTACTTGCCCGCCGTCGTGCGCGGCGTGAACGTGCCGGCAAACGGTGTCGCCACGGTCGATCTCAAACTCCGCGAGGCGGCGCTGACGCTGCAGGCTGTCGTCACGACCGGCCTCGTCGATCCGACGTCCGGCACCCGCGTGCCTTTCACCGTCGGCAAGGTGGAGATCGCCGAGCTCACGGTGCCGTCCACCAACGCCCTGGAGTCCATTCAGGGCAAGGTCGCGGGCGTCACGGTGGTTCCGCTCGGCCAACCGGGAAGCGGCACGAACATCATCCTCCGCGCCCCGACGAGCATCAACAAGGGGAACGCCCCCCTCGTTGTAGTGGATGGCGTCATTCAGTCGCAGGCGTTCGGCGGTTCGAGCGCCGACCTCGACGCCGCGGACATCGAGAGCATCGAGGTGGTGAAGGGCGCGTCCGCGGCGTCGCTGTACGGCTCGCGCGCGGCGTCCGGCGTGATCCAGATCCGCACCAAACGCGGCACCGGCACCGGCGAGGCAGCCACCCGCTACAGCCTCCGCTCCGAGATGGGCTCCAACAGCCTGGGCGGCAAGATGGGCTGGGCGCGCTACCACTACTATCAGACGGACGCGAGCGGCCAGTATATAGACGCCACGGGGAAGGTGGTGCTGCGGGCGCTGCGCGTGGCGCGACCCGTCTGGCAGCGCTTCCAGGACGTCGCGTACGCGGACAAGGTCTATGACCCCGTCGACCTGTTCTTCGACCCGGGACAGTTCTACAAGAACTCAATCAACATCGCGCAAACCAGCGCACGCACCAACTGGTTCCTCTCGCTCGGCAGCTCGCGCGAGGACGGCGTCGTGCTGAACAAGGGGCGCTTCGACCAGAAGGACCTCCGGTTCAATCTCGACCACACGCCGCTGGACGTGCTGAAGATTTCCTTCAGTGCGTACCACAGCCAGACCGATCGGCAGGAGCTGTACGGCGACACCTTCTTCGACCTTATCAACCAGGCGCCGGACGCCAACCTCCTCACACCGGATCCGGACGGCACGCCGTACCTGTACCAGCCGGACCCCGAAGGGCGCGAGGAGAATCCGCTCTACGTGCTCTCCACCGAGGACCGCCAGCGCAAGCGCGCCCGCACGCAGGGCAGCCTCTCCGCGCGCTACACCCCGCGGGAGTGGCTCAGCTTCGACGCGGCGATCAGCTATGACCGCTCCGACCGGCGGCTGAACTTCTTCCTCGACCAAGGGGTGAAGACGGAGGGATACGCCACGGGCGGCATCGGCAACATCTCCGAGTTCTCCGGCACCACCAACACGCTCAATTCCGAGGCGAGCGCGAACGTGATGCGCAAGTTCGGCGACCTGACGCTTCGCTCGACGGCGCGCGTGCTGCTCGAGAGCGAAACCAACGAGCTAACGACCTCCGACGGCCAGGACTTCGCCGTGCCGGGCGTGCGCAGCCTCAATAACGCCAAGACCCGTTTCGTCGAGTCGAGCGTCGAGACGATCAAGGCGAGCGGCTACTTCGTGACGCTCGGCGGCGATTACGCCGGCAAGTACATCGGCGATGGGCTGATTCGCCGCGACGGCAGTTCGCTGTTCGGCGCCGCCAATCGGTGGAACAGCTACTACCGAGTCAGTGGTGCGTGGCGCATGGGGCAGGAACGCTGGTGGCCGTGGGCGGAGACAATCAACGAGTTCAAGCTGCGCGCCTCGCGCGGCACGGCCGGCGGGCGCCCGAACTTCGCCGACCAGTACGAGACGTACACGTTCACCTCGGCGGGCGGCGTCACCAAGCAGAACCTCGGCAACAACGACCTGCGCCCGGAGAACTCCACGGAGACCGAGCTGGGCATCGACGCCATCATCAAACAGCGCTTCGGGGTGCAGCTGTCCTTCGCCAGAACCATCACGACCGACCAGCTGATCCAAGTGCCGCTCGCCGGCTTCTACGGCTACGGCCAGCAGTGGCAGAACGCCGGCACGGTGGAAGGCAAGTCCATCGAGGCGACGCTCGAGGCGCAGCTGATCAAGCGCCCGAACTTCTCGTGGAAGGCGAGCTTGGTGTTCGACCGCTCGCGGAACGAGATCACCGAGTTCGACCGCTCGTGCTTCGTGACGCAGACTATCGGGTTCCGGTGCAAGGGCGTCAGCCTGCACGACATGTATGGGTTCCAATTCCTCAAGGACACCGCGTACCTGCCGGCCGATGTGCAGTCGAGCGCGAACCAGTTCGTGCGCAACGACGAAGGACTGCTCGTGTGGGTGGGCCTCGACGCCAGCGGCAACCCGAAGAAGTACACCGAGGGCGAAGTCGCCACCGGTGGCTGGGGGACCAGCGCGACCATCGGCACGTCGTCGTTCAGCTGGGGCATGCCGATCCTGCGCCGCGACGCCACCGGCAGCGCGGCCGTGCTCAAGATGGGCAACGGCCTCCCCGACTTTAAGTGGGGCGTCGCCAGCACGATGAACTGGCGGAACCTCGAGTTCTCGACGCTCATCGATGCTTCAGTGGGCGGCGATGCGTACAACCAAACCAACCAACGCATGTACCAGTGGGCGAAGAGCCGCGACGTCGACCAGACCGGCAGGAAGCAGGAACTGAAGAAGCCGATCGAGTACTACATCGCACTCTACTCGGCCGCCGATCCGACCGACTACTTCGTGGAGGATGCGGGGTTCGTCAAGCTGCGCGAGATGTCGCTGCGGTACCGCGTCACCGGCAAGATGCTCGGCTACCTGCAGCCGCTCGGCGCGCGTGGTTTGTCGCTCGCGCTCATCGGCCGCAACCTGTACACGAGCACCAAGTACAAGGGCTACGATCCGGAAGTGGGCACTAACGCCCTGACCAGGATCGACAGCTTCGACTATCCGCGCTACCGGACGTTCACCGGCAGCATCGAAATCACCTTCTGAGGCGAGGACAGGCAAATGCAAACGACTCAGAATCGCCTCCGCCTGCGGACGCTGATCCCGGTGCTCGCACTCGCCCTGGCGTCGTGCCAGGAACTCGCGGTCACGAACCCCAACCTCCCTGACGCGATCCGCGCCACGCAGCAGCCGACCGCTTCCGAGACGTTCGTCGCGTCGGCGTTCCGTACGTGGTGGCCGGTGGCCGGCCACGACGACTATCCGGCGTGGGCGTTCTCGACCATGGCCATGGAAGTCACGTCGGGTTTCGCCGACTTCGGCCAGCTCGAACTTTCCGCCATTCCCCGCACGCCGTGGAACAATAGCCCCGTGAACGCGCGCAACCAGGTCACGGAGGGACCGTGGTATGCGCTCTATCGCACCATCTCATCGGTCAACGATGCGCTGTTCGCGGTTGACCGCGGCGTGATTGTGGTGGACACCCTGCGTACGATGCGCACCAAGGCGGTGGGCAAGTTCATGCAGGGGCTCTCATATGGCTACTTGGGCCTGTACTTCGACAAGGCCTTCATGGTCGACGAGAAGGTCGATCTCGACACGCTCAAGAACCCGCAGTTCAAGACGTACAAGGAAGTGACGGCTGCGGCGATCATGCAGCTGGACACGGCGATCGCCGTCGCCAACAAGTTCAACTTCACGCTGCCATTGGACAGCTGGCTGTATACCGCCATGACGCGGGACCAGTTCGTCCAGCTCGCCAACTCGTTCGCCGCCCGCTTGCTCGTGTACTCGGCGCGCACGCGCGCCGAGCGTGCCACGGTCAACTGGAACGCGGTCATCCAGCGCGTCGACGCCGGCATCAAGGCGGATTTCACCCCGACGGCCCAGTCGCTCATCCTGTGGGATGACTGGAAGCGGCTTGTGGCGCGCCTGCGCACCGTCGGGCGTCCGAGCGATTTCGGCCGGCCGGCGTACGACCTGATCGGCCCGGCCGATTCGACCAACGGATACGTCAACTGGGTGAACACGCCGCTCACGTCGCGCGTGGGCTTCCAGATGAACACGAAGGACCGACGCATTCAGGGGACCACAGGTCCGGCGTCGCCGGGCATCTACGTCGGCTATAACAAGAACGACATCTTCACGGCATCACGCGGCACATGGCGGTTTTCGTGGTACTACTATTTGCGCAACGGCACCGGCACGACGTGGGAGAACGGCGCGCAGGTGGCCATGACGGTCGCCGAGATGGACCTGCTCAAGGCCGAGGCGCTCATCCGGCTGGGCCGCGCTGCCGAAGCCGTGCCGCTCATCAACAAGACGCGCATCGCCAACGGCCAGCTACCGCCGGTGACGATTGACGGACCGCCGGACACCCCGGGCTGCGTGCCTCGCAAGCTCAGCGGCGCGTGCGGCAGCCTGTGGGATGCGCTTCGCTACGAGAAGCGGATCGAGGGCTTTGGCGTTTCCGGCGTCATTGCATTCCTGGACGCCCGCGGCTGGCAGACGCTGCCTGAGAACACGCTGCTCCACCTGCCGGTGCCGGGACGTGAGCTTGGCGTGCTGCGCCAGGATCTCTACACGTACGGTGGCGGGGGCGAAGGCAGCGCACCTGCTCCGACACCAGAAGCCTGTCCGATAGCGATGCCGCGCTGCCCGTAGCATCGAACGCGTCATCCAAGCATACAGGCGGCCCGCGCGAGCACTTTCGCGCGGGCCGCCTTGCCGTGGGATGCCGCCGTGTGCTTGCCTGCCGAGACCGCTCGCCGATTTCATCTATAAGGCCTTCGCTTGCTCACGCCCTAACCGAACGGCTACAATCTGTGAACGCGCAATTCCTACTCGGCGCGCACTTCCTCTTGCCGATATTCCCACATGTCCGCCCGGAAGCTCGCCGCCATCGCGGCGTTTGCAGTAGTCACCACGTCTGTCGCCGCCCAGAACACCCCCGGCTGGATGCGTTATCCGGCGATCTCGCCCGACCAGCAGACGATCGTCTTCACGTATCGCGGCGACCTTTGGCGCGTGCCTGCATCCGGCGGCGCAGCCACACAGCTCACCCAGCACCCGGCACAGGATTTCATGCCGGTCTGGAGCCGCGACGGCACGCGCATTGCGTTTGCGAGCGACCGGCACGGCAACTTCGACATTTACGTCATGCCAGCCACCGGCGGCGAGGCGCAGCGCCTCACGTACCACTCGGCCAACGAGTACCCGTACAGTTTCACGCCCGGCGACAAGTCGGTGCTCTTCGGCGGCGCGCGCATGGACGCAGCGTCCAACAGGCAGTATTCCGCCGCCTCGATGCCGGAGCTCTGGACGGTACCGGCCTCCGGCGGACGCCCCGTGCAGGTGCTCACGACGCCCGCCGATGACGCACGCTACAGCCGCGACGGGCAACTGCTCATCTACACCGACAACAAGGGTCGCGAAAACGTGTGGCGCAAACATCACGTGTCGTCGGTGGCACGCGACATCTGGGTGTATGACGTGAAGACCGGGGCACACCGCCAAATCACGACCTTCGCGGGCGAAGATCGCCAACCCGTCTTCGCCGAAGGCGACAAGGCGTTCTACTACCTCAGCGAGGAAAGCGGCACCATCAACGTCCACAAGATGCCGCTCGCCGGCGGCAAGTCGCAGCAGGTGACGTCGTTCAAGGGACTGCCGGTTCGCTTTCTCAGCATCACAGACAACGGCACGCTCGCATTCGGACACGACGGCCAACTTTACACGATGAAGCCGGGCGCCCAGCCACAGCGGGTTCCGGTGACCATCGCCGCGGATGCAAAAGCCAACGGCGACGCTGTCGTCGCCGTCACGGGCGGCGCGCGCGAAATGACCGTCGCACCCAGCGGCAAGGAAGTGGCGTTCGTCTTCCGCGGCGACGTGTTCGTCGCGAGCGTTGAAGGCGGCGTGACGAAGCGCGTCACGAACACGCCGGCCACCGAAACGGGCGTCCGCTTCTCGCCCGACGGCAAGGCGCTCGTCTATGCCTCTGAGCGCGACGGCAAGTGGGCGATCTTCGAAGCCCGCCGCACGCGCGACGCCGAGCCGTACTTCTACGCCTCGACGGTCGTGCGCGAGGCGCCGCTCATCGCCAACGAACACCAGAACTACCAGCCGGTCTTCTCACCTGACGGCAAGGAGCTCGCGTTCGTCGAGGACCGCAACACGCTCCGCGTGCTGAACCTCGCGGCGAAACAGTCGCGCACGCTGCTCGACGACAAGTCAATCTTCGCCAACACTCCCAGCCAGCAGTTCGCCTGGAGTCCCGACAGCAAGTGGATGCTATTCGACCTCAGCGTGCCAGGCATCGCCCCAGGTGAGGTCGGCCTCGTGGCGACCGACGGCAAGGGGAGCGTCATCAACCTCACGCAGAGCGGTTTCGACGACGGCGACGCCAAATGGATCCTCGGCGGCAAGGCGATGCTCTGGATGAGCAACCGCGACGGTCTCAAGGCGGTCGCACAGTCGGGCGCCGCCCAGCGAGACGCCTACGCGATGTTCTTCACCAAGGACGCATGGGACCGCTTCCGGCTCACGAAGGAAGAGTACGCCCTCGTGAAGGAGCTGGAGGACAAGGCAAAGCCCAAGCCCGACACCTCCAAGGCCAAGGCGGACACAGCGAAGGCGAAGACGGATTCGGCGGCAAAGGTCGAGCCGCTCAAGTTCGATTTTGATGGCATCGAGACACGCAAGGCGCGCCTCACCATCCACTCGTCGTCGCTCGGCGATGCGCTCGTCAGCAAGGACGGCGAGACGCTGTACTACCTCGCGCGGTTCGAGAAGGGAATGAACCTGTGGTCCACGAACCTGCGCACCAAGGAGACCAAGCAGGTGCTCGCGCTGAACGCCAATGGCGGGAGCATGGCGTGGGACAGCGAGCAGAAGAGCATCTTCCTGCTCGCCGACGGCGCGATCGCGAAGATTGATCCGGTGGCCGCCAAGCGCGACGCAGTGCCGCTGAGCGGCGAGATGACGCTCGACGTGAACGCCGAGCGTGAGGCGATGTTCGACCATGTGTGGCGCAAGGTGCGCGACACGTTCTACAGCAAGGGCTACCATGGCATCGACTGGCAGGCAATCCGGCCGGTCTACGCCAAGTACCTGCCGCACATCGGCACGCAGTACGAATTCGCCGAAATGCTCGCCGAGATGCTCGGCGAGCTGAACATCAGCCACAGCGGCGCGACGTTCTCGTCATCATCGCCGACCGACGACGCCACGGCATCGCTCGGTGTCTTCCTCGACCAGACGTATGCCGGCGCCGGCGTGAAGATTGACGAGGTCATCAAGGACGGCCCGCTCGACAAGGCCGGCTTGAACGTGAAGCCAGGGATGATCATCGAAGCAGTAGACGGCCAGCCAGTCACGCCGGCGAGCGACTTGGCGCAGTTCCTGAACCGCAAGGCAAGCAAGAACGTGCTGCTCGCGCTCGCCGATGGCGCGACGAAGTCCGAGGTCGTCGTGAAGCCGGTGGCGCCCGCCGAGGAGAACCGCCTGCTCTACGCGCGCTGGGTGCGGCGCAACGCCGCCGAAGTGGATCGGCTGAGCAACGGGCAGCTTGGCTACGTGCACATTCCCGGCATGAACGACGGCGCGATGCGCACGACGGTCGAGGACGTCATGGGCAAGTACGCCACGCGCAAGGGTGTGGTGGTGGACACGCGCTTCAATGGCGGCGGCGACCTCGTGGCCGATCTCGCGATGTTTCTGAGCGGCAAGAAGTTCTTCGACTACACCACCGACACGCGCGCCACGGGCTACGAACCGAACTTCCGCTGGAGCAAGCCCAGCGTGGCGCTGGCGAATGAGGCGAACTACAGCGACGGCCACTGCTTCGCGTACGCCTACAAGGCGCAGCAACTCGGCCCCTTGGTCGGCATGCCCGTGCCGGGTACGTGCACATTTTCCGGGTGGGAAATGCTGGCCGACGGACTGCGCTGGGGCGTGCCGGGTGTGGGGGTGAAGGACGCGATCACGGGCAAGTACCTTGAGAACCTGCAGACCGAACCCGACATCCGGGTGATGAACGAGTATCAGGCGGTCAGCCGCGGCAAGGACCAGCAACTCGAGGCGGCGGTGGCGGCCCTGCTGAAGCTGATCCGCTGAGGCGACGCACCCAACGCCGTGCGCCCGTGGAGCGCGGGCTGCTCGCCCAGCCCGCGCGCGAAGCCGCGCGCGCCGTCGCCCGGCTGCGTCTTGAGCGGGCGATCGACAAGGCCGCGCCATTTCTCGTCACCAAGCGAGCGGACGCCGCCGCGACCGTCGGAAACGAAGAAGTGCACGACTTCCGCGTGGCGCTGCGCCGGCTTCGCAGCTGGATTCGAGCCACGGGTGACCTCCTGCACGCGGATCTGCCGCGCCGCGACCGTTTGGCGCTGCGCCGGTTCGCCCGGTGTGCGGGCGCCGCGCGCGACGCGCAGGTAGAATGGCAATGGCTGACGGCTCCCGGCGAGCCGTTCACGGCGCCCGCCGCGCGCGCCGCGCAGTGGCTCGCCGCCCAACGCCTCGCCACGTACGCGACCGAGCGCAAGCACCTGCAGGAGCGATCCGCGAAGCAGTGGCCCGCTCTCTCGGCTGCGATCGCGGGCGCGTTCGCGCCCGCCGACAGCTCCAAGGCCGACGAATCAACCGAAACGCTCGGCGCGCACCTCGCGCCGGTGCTCGCACACCATGTCAGCGCGGCACGCCGCGCGCTCGATCGCGTCGAGCATCGAACGCAGGTGACCGCGATCCATCGCGCGCGCATCAAAGTCAAGCGGCTGCGCTATCTCGTGGAAGCCGTGGACCTGCCGACGCCGGCGCTGGTGCGCACGCTTCGATTCCTCCGCCTGTTGCAGGACGCGTTCGGCGACCTGCACGATGCGCATGTGTTCGCCGAGCGGTTTGGGCCGTTGCTCGTACCGCGTCGCCGTGGGAGGCGCCCCTCGTCGGGACGCCCTGCCCTCCGCGACCTGCGCGCGCTGCGCGCGGCCGTACGGCGCCATGAGCTGGCCGCGTTCCGCCGCGGGCTCGACCTGCTCGCGTCCCCTGCCGCCGCGGCGGCGTGGCGCGTCCTCGAGCGTCTGCCTGCGCGGCTCGAGCGTCCACGCGCGAGGCGGGTGCGACGAGCGGCGGCGAAGGCCGCCGCTATGCTCAAGAGCAACTTCGGCGTCAACACCGCCGCTAACACCACTAACACCGCCACGAGCGCCACCTTGAGCCTCAGCGTTCGCGGATAAACGTCCCGGCGCGCAGTTCTTCCAGCGCGACCTGAAGCTCTTGCTTCGTGTTCATCACGATCGGCCCGTACCAGGCTACAGGTTCCTTGATCGGCGCGCCTGACACGAGCAGGAAACGGATCCCGCGCTCGCCGGCCTGCACGACGACTTCATCGCCACCGTCGAAGAGCACGAGCGAGCGGTTTCCCGTCATCTCGCGTGCGACATTTTCGTCAATGTCCTTCTCGGTGAGCACGCCAAAGGGCGCGGACGCGCCGCAGAAGTTGCCCTCGCCCTCGAAGACATAGGCGAACGCACTGCGATGAGTGTCCACCTTGAGTGCCTTTCGCACTCCCGGCGGTACCCACACGTCAAGGTACTGCGGCTCCGCCGCAATACCGTCCACCGGCCCGCGCTTCCCCCAGAACTCGCCGCAGACCACGCGCACGGACGTGCCGTCGTCGTCCGTGACCGATGGAATGTCCTTCGCGCCCACGTCCTGATACCTCGGCGCTGTCATCTTCATTGCCGAGGGCAGGTTGGCCCACAACTGGAAGCCGTGCATGCGCCCCTGCGTGTCGCCAGTTGGCATCTCCTGGTGTAGGATCCCCCGCCCTGCCGTCATCCATTGCACGTCCCCGGTGCCAAGTGTGCCGTGGTTGCCGAGGCTGTCGCCGTGAGCTACTTCGCCGGCGAGTACGTAGGTGATCGTCTCGATGCCGCGATGCGGGTGCCATGGGAAGCCCGCGAGGTAGTCCGCCGGCCGGTCGCCGCGAAAGTCATCGAACAGCAGGAACGGATCGGTGTCACTGGTGTCGCCGAAACCGAAGGCGCGGCGCAGGCGTACGCCGGCGCCTTCGATGGTGGGCACGGACTCGACGATGCGCTTGACGGGACGAATGGACATGGGGGACTCCCGAACAGGGGGCGGTGATCGTAGCGTAGTGGAGGTCAGCGAGTGACGCAATCGCGCCACTCGCGCGCACGCTTTCAACCCGTGCGCCCGTGCGCGATCTTTCAGTCGGCGTCCTAACCGAGGAACCTCGATGTCCGACGAAGCCCGCTTCGTGCCGCTCGCCAACTATCCAAACGGGTTCGACGCCGACATGGCCCGCGCGCAACTCGAAGAAGAGGGAATACCGGTGCTCGTGAAGGCCGTGCAGGGCGGCATGTTCGGGCCCGGCTTCCTCGGCCCGGTCGCCGGCGGTGTCACCCTCTTCGTGCCCTCGCCTGAACTCGAGCGCGCGCAGCTGCTGCTCGGCCAGTAACGTCGCGCCGCGAAGGCGCTTTCATCGCGGTGTGAGAGGCAGCATCTTTCGCGCCATGTTCCGCACACCACTTTCACTACTCACCGCTGCGGCGTGCCTCCTGGCTGGCGCCACGCTCTCAGCCCAAGAAAAGGCGTTACGCGTTGATCGCGATGGACGTCCGTCCGTGACGCTATCGCTCGACGTCCTCAAACGTCTCCCAACCGACACCGTCAGCCTCTCCATTCACGGCGCGCCCACAGTGCGCTATCGCGCTGTGCGGCTGCTCGACGTGATGGCTGCTGCCGCCTCGCCCATCGATTCGCTGCGGCTTGGCCACGCCGGTTGGATTGTCGTCGCCCTCGCCAGCGACGGATATGTTGCTGTCTTCTCGGCGGCGGAGATCGAACCCAAGCTCGGCCCCACGCGCGTCTACGTCGCGTTCGAACGAGATAGCGCGCCGCTTTCGCCGACCGCAGGTCCGTTCCAGTTCATCGTCCCGACGGACTTGCACGGAACGCGCAGCGCGCGGATGGTCACCACGGTGCGCATCTTCGACCCGCTGAACGAGCCCAGCAAGCCCTGATGCGCAAGCTCCCGACGCTCGCGACCGCACGGCTTGTGCTCCGGCCGTTCCAGCTCAGCGACGCCACCTCCGTGCAGCGGCTTGCCGGCACACGCGAGGTGGCCGACACGACGCTGTCCATTCCACATCCGTATCCAGATGGCGCAGCCGTGTCGTGGATTGCCACACACGAGGGCGCGTGGACGCGCCACGAGAGCGCCACGCTCGCCGTCACTGAGGCCGAAGCGGGGCTCATCGGCGCCATCTCGATGCGCATTGAGCTGGCGCAGCGCCGCGCGGAGCTTGGGTACTGGATCGGCCTTCCATTCTGGGGACGCGGGTACGCCACGGAGGCCGCGCGTGCGATGATCGCGTGGGGCTTCAGCCATGTCGGAGTTGAACGGATCTACGCGCACCACATGACGCGCAACCCGGCCTCCGGCCGCGTCATGGCCAAGGCGGGCATGCAGCACGAGGGCACACTGCGGCGACACTTCTACCGCTGGGGCGTCGCCGAGGACGTCGCCCTCTGGGGCATCCTCGCCCCGCCGCAGCCGTAGCTTCGCATCCGGCGCGCGGCCCTCCGCACCGAGCGGCCCAATCTTGGCTGGCCTTGCGCCGAGTATTCGTCGTATTTTCCGGCGGTGAGCGAATCTCTCGTCCCCCGGAGATCCCGATGATGCCCATTCGTGAAAGCCCAACCGGTGGCATCCCGCGCAAGCCGCGGGACACCGAACTGGATGTCTTCGGCGTCACGCATGTGGGCAAGGTGCGCAAGGAGAATCAGGATCACTTTCTCATTGCTTCGCTGTACAAGCAGCTCACCGTTCATCAGACGAGCATCCCGGCAGGAACCCTCAGCGCGAGCGACACCGACCGTCTCGCCTTTCTCGCGATGGTGGCCGATGGTGTCGGTGGCAGCGTGGGCGGCGAAGAAGCGAGCCGGTTTGCGCTCGACGGCATCGCCGCCTACCTCACGCGCTCGGTGCACTGTTACTACTCGGCCGATCCCAACGACGACGCGGAGTTCACGCATGTGCTCCAGGAAGGGGCAATGCGCGTCCACGCCAGGCTGACCCAGCGCGGCGCTGTGGATGATCGCGCGGGCATGGCGACCACGCTCACCGCGTTTCTTGGCGTCTGGCCCCGAGCATATGTCCTCCAAGTCGGCGACAGCCGCTTCTACACGCTGCGCCATGGCACGCTGCATCAAGTTTCGCGCGACCAGACGGTTGCCGAGGAGTTGATTTCCGCGGGCGTCATCCGGCGGTCGGATCCAGGGCACGAGCGCTGGAGGCACGTGCTCTCGAGCGCCATCGGCGGGCCCGAGGCGTCGCCCGTGGTGACCGCCATCGAGAACGACTGGAACCATGTGCACCTGCTCTGCAGCGATGGGCTGACCAAGCATGTCAGCGACGAGCAGATCGCCGAGCGTTTGCGCACCATGACGTCGGCGCGACAAGTCTGCGAGGCGCTGCTGCAGGACGCGCTCGACGGTGGCGGCAGCGACAACATCTCCATCGTGGTCGGGCGCGCGATGCCGCAGGCGGACGGCTGATCATGTCCTCGCACGCTCCCCAAGGCGAGCCGCAGCCTGAACGTCGCGTCTACACGTCGCCACTGAGTATCTTCCCCGCATGACCTCCGCCGCTATCGTCGTCTACCCCTTCGAGCTGCACCTCGGCCCGCTGACGCTGACCGGGTTCGGCGTCGCCATGCTGCTCGCGTTCTTGATGGCGCAGTTCGTGGCGCAGGTGGAGTTAGTGCGGCGGGGACACGACGGCGAAATCCTGGCCGACGTGCTCGTCGGCGCCGTGGTCGGCGGATTGCTCGGCGCCAAGATCTACTACGCCATCCTGTACCGTGACCCGCATGCGCTGCTGCACACCGCGGGTTTCGTGTTTTGGGGCGGGCTCGTGGGCGGCATACTCGCCTCGGCCGCCGTGATTCGGTGGCGGCACCAGCCGTTCTCGCGCATCAGCGACGTGTCGGCCGCCGGGCTCGCGGCTGCCTATGCGATTGGCCGCACGGGCTGCTGGGCCGTCGGTGACGACTACGGCCGTCCGTGGGACTCGCGCTGGGCGGTGATGTTCCCCAACGGCTATCCGCCGTCCACCGTGCAGAACCTCGTCGAGCAGTTCGGGGTGAAGACGCTCGCGGGGCGGCCGCCGCTCGAGGTGATCGCCGTGCACCCCACGCAGCTCTACGAGGTCGCCATGGGTCTGGCGATCTTCTGGATCTTGTGGAAGCTGCGCGATCATCGGCACGCCGAGGGATGGCTGTTCGGCCTTTACTGCGTGATGGCCGGCCTCGAACGGTTCATCGTGGAATTCTTCCGCGCCAAAGATGACCGTTTCATGGGTCCGCTTACACTCGCGCAGTCGATAGCGCTGTGCTTCGCGGTCGGCGGCCTGGTGTGGATGCAGATGCGTCGCGACGTGGGCGAAGGCAAGCCGGGCATCTACGCTCGCTCACGGGCGTAGCCCGCGGCGGCGGCGCTAGTCCGTTTCCAACACCACCACCGCGCCAGCCGTCGTGTCGCTGTGCGAGAGCGTCAGCCAGTGGCGCCGCACGCCAAGGACTTCGGCGCGCTGTTGCGCGCGTCCGTGAAGCACGAGTTCGGGGGCGTGTCCGGGCCGCGAGATCACCTCGATGTCCTTCCACCCGATCAGCCGCGCGCTCTCGCTGCCGGCGAGTGCCTTGAATGCCGCTTCCTTCGCGGCGAGCCGCGCCGCGAGATGCATCGCCGGGCGCGCGCGGGCCGTGGCGTAGGCCACTTCGCGATCCATGAACAAGCGCGCAAGCGCGCGGTCGCCCTTGCCGTGCAGCAGGCGCTCCACGCGTTCGATGTCGACCAGGTCGAAGCCCACCCCGACAATCACGGCGCCTCCCGCGCGACGAACAGCCTCAACCGTGCATGCGCGCCCCCGCTTTGGGCAAGCACCAGATATGCGCCATTCGGCACCTGACGTTGAGTCAGGTCCCAGGTCACGTCGTCCGCCGTGCTCGCGATGTCATGGCTCCATACCGCACGACCGGTGAGATCATATACGATGAGGCGTCCGCTCTTGCCCGCGAACGGCCACGTGAACGTGACGGTGTTGCCGCGCACCGGGTTCGCCGACGGCAGCATCCGCGCTGCGGCGCCGCTGCTGTTCGTCGCCGACGGCGCGCCGTTGGCGAACACCGCCACCTCATCAAGCCACCACGGCATGTTCAGCGACTGGAACGACAGCATCACCTGCGTGCCGCGCAGGCCGCCTACGCGCACATCCTGAGGATACCACGCGGTTCCCGCTCCCTGGAGCCGCGCGACGACGGACCACGTGCGTCCGCTGTCGGTCGAGACGCGAACCAGGCCATACGGAATCTCCGAGAAGCCGTCGCCGGAGTGCGTCGTCCAGAAGGTGAGACTCACCGTGTCCGCGTAGTAGGGCACCGCGAACAGCGACGAGCGCATCTCGCTGCTGCCGTTGCTCCGGTAGGCGGCACGCCCGATGAAGCGCTGCGACGTGTCGGTGGTGAAGCCCGTAAGCTTCCACGTTGTGTCCCCACTCTCCGCGCCCGCGGCGGCGAGCAGCGTCCACGTCACGCGCTCCGTACCGGATGACGCGACGATCGTCGCCGGCCGGGCGGCGGCCGAGCCCTGAGCGATGAGCCGGCGCGCGTACAGGCCGCCGGCCACCGAGTCAACGCCAATGCTCACCGGCTGTCCCGCCGCGGTGAGCGTCGCGCTCGCGACCGCTGACGCCGGAGCGCGCACGCGCAGCGGCTGCGTCCCGCTCTCCAACACCCAGCGCTCGGCGCGCAGCCCCGTCGAGGGACTCAAATACGCACTCGGGGTTCGCGCCATCTCGATCGCATCGAGCGCAAAGGGCAGGTTGTCGGTGAACAACTGCTGCAGCAGCGTCTCGTCGTCTGGGAACTCGAAGCCGTAGTAACCGCTGGGACCGTAGCCGCTCGAAACTTCAGGGCTGATGCTGATCGTTCCGAAGGTGGCGCTCGCCCAGTCGGTGTACTCACCGTTCGTCGGATACAACATCCACGCCGGCGACGGCGAGTAAAAGGTGCGCATCGAACCCGGCAAATGGTCACGGACGGCCGGACGCGCGTTGGTGCCGGCGAGCACGCGATACACGTCGAGGTCCCCTGGTAGAATCCCACTGCGCGCACCCGGTGGAATGAGCAGCAGGCCCGCGTACGAGTGGTAGGACACCGAGATGACCGGCGGGTGCAGCGCGTGCCATGCCTGCAGCGCGCTCACTTCTGGCTCGGACGCCGGCGACGGCCCGCGATAGATCTCCGCCGGCGGATCCGGCGACGAGCCGAGATTGTCGAGGCCCCAGTTGGTGCTGTGGTTGCGATTGAGGTCAACGCCGATCGCACCGCCCGCCATCGGCCGGCGGTTCTTACGCCACAGCCGGTCGGTCGTGAACGTGAACTCGTAGCCGTCGGGGTTCACGACCGGCACGATCCAGATGTCGCGCTGGTTCACGAGTGAGTCGGTGCGCGCGTCGGTCGCTGTCGCCAACCGTCGGATGAGGCGTAGCGCCATCTCCGTTGCCGCCCACTCGCGGGCATGGTGCGTCGCGATGAAGAGCACATTAGGGCGCGCCGGTGAATCGCCTCGCGGCCCGATCTTCACGGCGAGAATGGGGCGATCCTCGAACGTTCGCCCCACGGTGTCCACGCTGACGCGCGTATTCGATGCCGCCAGCGAATCAACCCACGCGCGGATGCCGCGCCGCGGGTCGTCATACGACCGATACACCGTGGTGGACGTCGCGACCGCGCGCAGCTGCATCAGGCGGCGTTGGTCGGTGCGTGGAGCCGTGACGAGTTGCGCCAGCGCGCCGGTTGCCTGCAGCCGCGCCAACTCCACGGGCTCGGCGACGACAAGAGATGCAGTGCCTTCGATGCCGACGACATCGAAACCCGCAGCGCGCAACGCCTCCGTCGGCGCGCCCGTGACGCGATACGTGAGATGTTGCTGCGCCCGAAGCCCGGCGGGCGCGAGGGCCAGCAGCAGTGCGGCGCCGAGCGCGCGCGGTGTGCCAGTGCCGCGCGGTCGCGAGCCGTCGCGCTGCTCCACGATCGCCATCCACCAGGCGTCGGCGGCGAGGAAGAGCTGTTGCAGTGCGGCCAGCCACGCGTTCCACGCGCCGGCGCGCGCGTCCGTTCCCGCCGCGGTCAGCGCCTCGCCGCGCTGCTCGAGCGTGTCGAGCGACTGCCACACGCCAGCGCCCGCATCGGTGATGCGCGCGACGAACGCGCGGCGGTCAGGCGCTGACCGCGGGTGGCGGCCCGCCGCCATCTGGTCCACCGCGTCGGCCAGCGCGCGCCGCAGTCTGTCGGCCTGGAACGCGGCCACCTGTCCCTCAGCGGTGCGCACGCGCGCCGCGCTGCGGCGCGCCGTCAGCAATGGTGTGAAGAAGCGCGCGTGGTCGGCGTCGCGTAGCCAGCGCGCGGCGCCAAGCGCGCGCAGAGATCGCGTGAGCTCAGGGAGCACGTAGTCGGGGGCGCTGTCGCTCACGGCGTCACGCGTCAAAGGTGCTGTAGCGATACTCGCCCGCCAGTTCGCTCCGGCAGATGGCGGCGCGCTCGCCCATTCGCGCTTCATAGCGGAGGATGAACTCGGGTAGTCGCTCGCTCGAGAAGTCGCTGCGCGAGAGGCCGGCGAGCGTGATGGCCGCCTCGATCGCCTCGGGCGCCCCTTCCACCTCCACGAGCACATCCATGCGCGGATAACGTTCGATGCGCAGCGATGCCCCCGCCACCTCGTACGTCTCGATGTCGCGGTCAATCTCGCGGATCACCACGTAGCCCATGCGTTCGAGAATGTCGGCCATCGCGGCGCCGTCGCCGCACGGCGTCGAGATTTCGTCGCGCACCTTGTAGCCCGTGTCGTAGCCCGTCGGTCCCTTCCAGTCGAGCACCGCGTGCCGTCCGGCTGCGTCCTCCGACACGCGCAGGCGCAGCACGTGGTCCTTGGCGAGAAGGTCGCGCGACGGCAGGTCGTAGCGGCAGTCCGACAGCGTGCCGCGGAACAGTTCGCGCGCACCGGCCGCGAGCAGCCGCCCGCGCAGCGTCGCGGGATCCGCGGCGACGGCCTTCAGTTCGACTTCACGCATCGCAGATCGCGCGCATTGCCGCATCTAGCTCGGTGAAGTCCTCGACCACCGCGTGCGGCCCATACGCCGCGAGGTCCGTTACCGTGAAGTGACCTGTTGCCACCGCCACTGCGCGAGCACCGATGCCACGTCCGCATTCCACGTCAGCCGGCGTGTCGCCAATGATAACGACCGCTTCGCCGGCCACGTCGCTGCCAAGCAGCGCCGACGCGCGCCGTTGCGCAATAATCGGCAGTTCCGTGCGCTGTTCGTGGTCCGACCCGAACGCGCCCACGCGGAAGCGTTCCGGTGCGAGTCCCGCCGCGCGCAACTTCAGCGCCGCCCCCGGCGCGAGATTCCCCGTGAGCAGGCCCAACAGCACGTCGTCGCGTGCGTCGAGCGCGTCGAGCAGCGCCGGGACGCCGAGGTGTGTGCGTACGCCGTGGTCGCCGGTGATTACGGTATGCTCGAGCCGAGCGAGATAGTCGGCCAGCAACGACTCCATGCGCGCGTCAACGTCGGCGTCGGTGAACCCAGCATGCCGCATGGACTCGCGAACGATTTGCCGGTCGGTCTTGCCGTCGTAACGGTAATGCGTCGGGCCGATCGTTCCGAAGTGCGCCCGCAGCGCTCCTTCCATGGCGCGACGGCCGACGCCGCCGCTCGCGAGCAGCGTCCCATCGATGTCGAAGAGCACGACGCGAGTCATGCGCGCGTGAGCAGGAGGCCCGCCATCACCGCCGCGGCGCCCGCTCCTTGCGCCGCGGTCGGCACCTCACCCAGCGCCGCCCACGCGACGAGCACGGCGATAATGGGCTGCAGGTTGCTGAACATCGACGTGCGCGTCGGGCCAATGAGCCTGATGCCGCGATACCAAATGAGATACGCGATCACGAGTGCGAAGAGCGCGCCGTAGCACACCGACAGCCACGCCGACACCGGCAGCGCCGTCCACTCCGTGCGCGCCAGCGACGGCACGGCGAACAGACAGAGCGGCACCGCGCCGCCCACGAGCGTGAGCGCCGAGACTTGCACGCCATCCACGTGGTGCGTGTACGGCTTGAGCAGCACGGTGTAGGTCGCCCAGCTCGCCGACGACAGGAGGATCAGCCCGTCACCGAAGAGCGACGCGTCGCCGGAGCGCGCCGCGGCCGTGCCGCTCATCACCACGCCGATGCCACTTACCGAAAGCGCGATCCCCGCATAGGCGCGCGCGTGCAGCTTCTCGATGCCGCGCAGGCGGCCGAATACGGCGATCAGCACCGGTGTCACCGCCATGACCAACGAGGCGTTGCCGGCGCGCGTGCGCGCGATCCCCTCGATGAAGAGGGCCTGGTACACGCCGTGTCCTAGTACGCCGAGGCCGAGCAGCGCCCACAGTTGTCGGCGTGGTGGCAGGGGGAGTCGCAGCGCCCGCGCGATGACCATGAGCGTGCCGCCGGCGAGCATGACGCGCACCGCATTGAACGCGAGCGGGTCCATGAAGCGCAGCCCGAACTTCACCACCGAGAAGTTGACCCCCCAGATCGTGGCCATCAGGAGGAGCAGAGAATCGGTGACCCAAGCCCGGTGATGCGGGTGCGCGACGTTCGTGGACATCGGGCGAAAACTAATCCCGCGGCGGCGCCGGGGGCGCCGGGGGCGCCGGGGGCGCGGCCTCGCCCGAGACGCCGCCGCTCCACCGGAAGAACATCACGGTGATGATGCCGAAGATCACCGCCGCGCCCGCCAGCTCCATCACGCCGCCCGCCAGGTGTTGATCCTCGAGCGGCGACCAGACCGGCCACGGCGGCGCCAGTTCGTAGATGCCGTACATCGGGAATTCGCGGATCAGCATCACCATCGCGATCCCCGTGTGGAACAGCGTCGCGAGGAACAGATAGAGCATCGCGACCGGCACGCTGAACCAGGGCCGCCGCGGCGCGTGCACGATGACGGGCCACCACAGCACGAGGCCACCGGCCAGCCATGCGAGATCGATCACAAACGCACCGGCCTGCGTGGGCATCAGAGCGTCCACCACGGCCGGCACGTGCGTGGTGATCGCCACGAGGTTGAAGACCACGCCGGCGACGACGGGGTGCGTCACGAACTCGAGCGCGCGGTGCATGGCGCCCTCGCCCCCCATGTTCGTCATACTCGCCGCCACGGGCCGGCGCACCGCGAGGAGCATCAGCGGCGGCGCGACCAGCGCCAGCGAGAGGAACTGTACGGCGTGCGCACTCGCCAGGTAGCCTGCGGCGAGCGGTCCGATCGGCCAGTCGAGCACCTGCCACACGAGGCCCACCGCGCTCCAGCCACCCCAGTACACAAGCCGCGATTCTCCGAGCGCGCGGGCGCGCCGCGACAGCGCGTGGAAGGCGACGGCGAGGACCGCGACCACCAGCCACACGCCCACGTAGTACTGCGGATCCCACGTCCACGGCTTTCCCGATGCCGAACACCACCATTGCATGATCAGTCTCCCGTGCGCGGACGCACGCGCAGCAACCGTGGAATGTCCTCCGCCCAGTCGATCTGCCGCGTGCCAAACGGGTACAGCACGTGCGCCGAGTCGTCGGCCGTGAACACGATCACGGTCGCGGGATGTCCCACCTCGTAGCGGCCGTCAGGACCGGCCACGCTGCGCACGGCTGGCGGCAGACCGATGGCGCTCATGACTCGCGCGACTTCCGCGTCTTCGCCACGCAGGCCGATGAACGACGCATCGAACTGGTCGAGCCAGCGCCGCAGCACCGGGAGCGAGTCGCGCCCGGGATCCGTCGTGACAAACACGAACCTTGCCTTGCGCTGGTCCTCGAAGGGCAGCCTCCGCAGCACCGCGGCGACGTTCGCCACATGCACGGGACAGACGTCAGGGCAGTTCGTGTAGCCGAAGAACAGAAACGTCAGCAGTCCGCGCGTCTCCTTGGCGAACTCGAACGGCAACCCGCGCGTGTCGGTGAGCGTGAACGATGGGCGCGGCACCGCTGGTTCGAGCGACACGCCGTGCCTCGGCCGGGGTTCGGCGCATGCCATCGCCGTCAGCGCCGCCGCCGCAAGGGCCACTCGAACGCGCATCGGAGTCATCAGTGAAAAGCTAATCGACCCGCGGAGCATCGGCCGCGCAGCCGCGATGCTCGCCGCCC
Source organism: Gemmatimonadota bacterium (assembly GCA_023249305.1). Lineage (GTDB taxonomy): Bacteria > Gemmatimonadota > Gemmatimonadetes > Gemmatimonadales > Gemmatimonadaceae > PNKL01. The sequence continues at coordinate 33,596 of JAHFCU010000005.1, read as the reverse complement.
GTGCGTCCCCGTCGTAACTTCTCCGCATGTATTGCTCCTTCGCCCTCTTCGCCGACGCCGCCAACCTCTCGCAAGAGGGAAAGTTGAACGTGCTCGGCGTCTTCGATGCCCTGCACGTCGCGAGCGTTCCGGCGGTGCATCCGCGCGCCACGCTCGTCGTGCGCATGAAAGCCAGCCCTGATGACGCCGGAACGCACGCGCTTGTGCTGACCTGGGTCTCGCCCGCCGGCGAGGAAATCTGGTCGTCCAACGGTGCGGTCGAGGTCCACGCACCTCCGCCCGGTGTCCTCGAGGTGGATATCCCGGTCATCGCGGCCATTGACCTCCCGATCGCCGAGGCGGGCGTGCACCTCATGCGCATCGAACTCGACAGCGAGGTCGAGGCCGAGGTCGGACTGCACGTGCACGTTGGCGGCACCGTGGCGCCGATGCCTGCCGGCGGACTCGTCTCTTAGTCCGCGAGTCCGGGCACGCTGTCGCGGCCCGCGGCGGTGCGCACGGCGCGTTCGATGGCCTGCTCGAGCGCGGCGACCGCCAACATCTCGGCACGCACGGGATCGGCCGCCGCACCCGTGAGCGGGCCCAGCGCGAAGATCACGTCGCCGTCGAGCATCGAGCCCGCGGGCCGCACACGCCGGTGTAGTGCAGCGCCCGTCGCGCGTGCCACGCCTTGCAACGCGAGCTTGTCGAGGACGCCATCCACCACCACGACCGCCACGGTCGTGTTGTGCGCGCCGTCAAAGGCGGCCGCAAGTCCGCGCTCGGAGAGCACGCGCTCCGCCTGCGCGAAGCCGCCATCGCGGCGCGCCCCCGCAATCACGCGCCCCGTCGCGTCGCACACGTCACCAAAGGCGTTCACCGCCGCGACGGCGCATGCGGCCGCTCCGTGCGCCGCGGCAACGGCGATCCCAAGGCCGCCCTTCATGCACGCGGTCGGACCCAGCGCCTTCCCGACGGTGAGCCCTGTGCCAGCCCCGACGTTTCCCTCGGCCACCCCCTGCGCCGTCGCGCCCTCGCACGCCGCATATCCCATCTGCGGTGTGGGGCGAGCATCGAAACGGCCCAGCGGCTGAAGGTCGAAGAGCACGGCCGCCGGCACGATCGGCACGACGCCGGCGCCAACGGGAAACCCGCGTCCGTGCTCTTCCATCCAACGCATCACACCGTCCGCCGCGGCCAACCCGTAGGCCGAGCCGCCAGTTATCAGCACGGCGTCCACTCGATCCACGAGGTGGCCGGGTTCGAGCAGCGCGAGCTCGCGCGTCCCCGTCGCCCGGCCAAACACCGAGCAGGCGCCGCGCAACGCTGACTCGACGCCACGCACCACTGTGCACCCCGTCGCGCCCGCGGCGTCGGCCGCGTGCCCGACTGCGATGCCAAAGCGGCGCAGGTCAGCGCCGTGACTGGCTTCGCTCATCGCGACGCCGATGCCGGCACGGGATCCCCCTCGCGTGGCGGCCCCTTGGCCGCGCACGCACGGCATCGCACGACGCCTTTCATCTCGCACATGTTGCAGATGAACGTGCCGCACTCCTGGCACGGGTACCCTTCGGAGGCGCGTTCCTCGCGCCCGCAGGCGCGGCAGATCATGGCATCGTGCTCGGTCATCGCTCGGCTCCTCTCACGCGCGACCGCGTGGGCGGTCGGCCAAGTTGTATTCCTTGATCTTCTTGATCAACGTCGCGCGCGCGATGCCCAGCTCACGCGCCGCGTGCGTGCGGTTGAAATGGTGCGCCTTGAGCGTGCGGTCGATGTGCGCCTTCTCCACATCGGCGAGCGTGCGCGGCGTGTGGTGCACGACATCCGCGCCGCTCGCCGTCGTGATCTCGCGCGCGAGATGCCGCGCTTCGATCCGGCCCGCGCCGCGCGCCAGCAGCATCGCGCGCTCCAGTGTGTTGCGCAGCTCGCGGATGTTCCCGGGCCAGCCATACCGCAGCACCGCGTCCAGGGCCTCTTCGGACAGTGCCGTTGGACCGTCGGGCTGCGACGCTGCCAACTCGCCGAGGACTTGACCGATGAGTTCCAGCACATCCTCGCGCGACCGCTCCCGCAGCGGCACCAGACGAATCGGCATCACCGACAGGCGGTAGAACAGGTCCTCGCGGAAGCGGCCGGCCGCCACTTCTTCGCCCAGATCGTGGCTCGTTGCCGCAAGCACGCGCACGTCGGGCACAATTTCCGCGGCGCCGCCGTGCCGGCGGAAACCGCGCCCCTCGAGCGCGCGCAGCAACTTCGGCTGCAGCTGCGGCGCGAGGTCGCCGATCTCGTCGAGGAAGAGCGTCCCATCGTCGGCGATCTCGAACAAGCCACGCTTCGCCGGCTTGCCACCCGCGCCTTCCTCTCCGAACAACTCAATGTCCAGCGACTCCGCAGTGAGCGCGGCGCAGTTCACCTCGACGAACGGGCCGCGCGCACGCGGGCTCTGCTGGTGGATGAGCTCCGCCACGCGTCCCTTCCCCGACCCGCGCTCGCCCGTCAGCAAGCCGGTCGTGCGGTCGCTCTGCGCGAGCAGGCTCACCTGCTGCGCGAGTTCGCGCATCACCGGCGACGCCCCGACCAGCGCGCGCGAGGCCGCCACACGCTTCTCCATCACATAGCGGTTCATGCGGCGCAGGTGTGACTTCTCCAGTGCGCGGTCGGCGGCGGCCGAGAGATGGCTGAGGTCCACCGGCTTGGTCAGGAAGTTCTCGGCTCCCTTGTGCAACGCGTCCACGGCCATCGGCACGTCGCCGTAGGCGGTGACCATGATCACCACGGGATCATCTTCGCGGATCTTCGCCAGCACGTCGAAGCCGGTGATATCCGGCAGGCGCACATCGAGCAGCACGAGGTCGGGGCGCAGTCGCCAGTAGGCGTCCACGCCGTCGGTGCCGGTGTGTGCCTCATGCACCACGTGCTGGCCGTCGTGTCGAAAGAACATGGCGAAGGCGGCGGCAATCGCGACTTCGTCGTCAATGATGAGGATGCTGGCCATCGGTCAGGAGGTAGATGGGGTGAGCGGCAACTCGACTTCGAAGGTCGCGCCCTGGCCCGGCGCTGACCGGGCCCGCAGCACGCCACGATGCTCGCGGATGATGCCGTCGGAGATGGACAGGCCGAGGCCGGTTCCCGCTCCGCGCGGCTTGGTGGTGAAGAAAGGATTGAAAATGTGCGGCAGCGCTTCCGGCGCGATGCCCTGTCCGTTGTCACCGATCGTCACGACAAACGCGGCGCCGCGCACCTCGGTGGTCACCGTGATGTTGCGCTCGCCCGGCTGGTGCGCGACCGCCTGCTCGGCGTTGGACAACAGGTTGATGAACACCTGCTGCAACTGGAAGGGATCAGCTATCACGAACGGCGGATCGGCCATGAGCGAGACCGACAGCTTGATCTCCTGCATGCGCAGCGCGTAGCGCCGCAGGTCAATCGTGTCGCGCAACGCCTGATTGACGTCGCTCGGAATCCGCTCCGCGTGGCCCTGTCGGCCGAAGGCGAGCAGCTTGCCCACGATGCGCGACGCGCGCTTGGCCTCGCGAGAGATCGTCTCGAGAGCGCGCGTTGCGTCCTCGCCTCCCACGCCGCGCTCGAGTACCTGCGCGTACGCCAGGATGCTCGTGAGCGGCGAGTTCACCTCGTGCGCCACGCCGCCGACGAGCTCGCCCATCGCCACCATGCGGTCCTGGCGAATAGCCTGTTCAAGCAGCAGGCGCTCGTCCGTGACGTCGCGCGCGATTGCGAGCACCCCCGACACGCGCCCGTTCTCGATGACGGGGGCGGCAAGCAGCGTCGCATAGCCGCGCACGCCGCCCGGACGCGTGAAGCGGATCGTGCGGCGCACGCGCTCGCCCGCCAGCGCGGCGACGAACGCCTGCCACATCGCCGGCCACTCCGGTTCGTCGAGGATTTCCACGAAGGGCCGGCCGATCAGTTCGTCGCGCTTCTTGCCGGAAACGACCTCAAGGGCGCGGTTCAGTGATGTGAGGTTCCCTTCCTCATCCACCGTTGCGATGGCGTCCTCCGCCGCTTCAACCAGCCGCAAGTACCGCGCCTCCGCGCGCACGAGCGCGGCCGCCTGTTCGCGCTCCTCGGTGACGTCGCGCGCCACGGCCATCACGCCCACCACCACGCCGGCGCGCCGCATGGCCGAGAACGAGACCCCGATCAATCGCCGCACCGCATCGGAGCGGACAAAATGCAGCTCGACACGCTGCACCCGGCCGCCCACCGCAGCGGCGAATGCACCCTCCACCTCGGCGGCCTCCGCCGGTTCGAGAAACGCAGAGTACGGGCGTCCGAGGATCTGTCCGCGTTCAAATCCTGTCAGGTGCTCCGTCGCCGGATTCACCGAGGTGAGCATGCCGGCCATGTCGAGCGTGACGATCGCGTCGGCGGCCATCTCCACGAGGTCGCGATACCGCGCGTTGGCGACGAGCACCTCGTCACGCGCCTGCACTTCGTCCGTCACGTCGCGCAGCGTGATCACCAGCCGGCTCACGCGGTGCTCGTCCACCATGGGGGCGAGGCGCACCGACACGCGGCGGCGCTCTCCCTCAGCCTGCAGCACGGAGCCGTCAAGGCGCGCGGCCTCGCCGCGGCGCGACCGTCCGATTGCCTCAGCCCAGACGGTCGCTTCGCTCGCAGGGACGAGTCCGCCAATCCGTGCGCTCTCGAGCGTCGTGCTCGATCCGAAGAGCCGACGTGCAGCCGGGTTGGCGAACTCCACGACGCCCTCCGCCGACGTGATGAGGAGCGCGTCCGTCGTGTTCTCCACCACCAGTCGGTGCTGCGCATCCAGCATGTGCAGCTCAGTCATGTCGTTCACCGAAACCACCGCGCCCCCGGTCACCGCTTGGGGGGCCGCGAGGACCTCGAGCACGCGACCGTTCCATGCCGAGCGCAACTGCTCCCGCGCCGAGCGCGCGCTGAAGATCGCCTGGCCAACGGCACTCGTCTCAGAAAGCTCGTGCGACTCATGCAGCACGGCGTCGTAGAAGTCGCGGCCGCGCGCGTTGTCGTCGCCTGGCACACCCGCGAGTTCGAGAAAGCGCGCGTTGTGGCGTACGATGCGCCCGTCCGCATCGAGCACGACGATGCCGTCGCCAATCGCTTCAAAGGCCGCGCTGATCTCCCGCTGCGCGTCCGCGGCTTCCTCGTAGAGTCGCGCGTTCACAATCGCCACCGCCACCTGCGACGCGAACTGCTGGAGCATGCGCGCGTCCTCGGCGTCGAACGGCCGGTCGCGATTGACGAGGCTCAGGACGCCGACCGCCTGACCCTCCGACAGCATGGGCGCCATGAGGCTCCGTCGCACGGACGCGAGCCGACGCGACGGCTCAAACACGTCGGGGTCCGCCGTCACGTCGTTGACGGTGATCACGCGCGCCTCGCGGGCCGACCGCCCCGAGACCGAGGCGTTCATCGGCAGGAACATGCCTTGCAGCGAACGTGTGCACCCCTCGGCCGACACGATCTGCAGAAACTCGTCGCGCCGCAGCGCGATGTCCGCCCCCTCGACACTGAAGAGTGCGATGGCATGCCGAAGCGCGAGGCGCAGCACGTCCGGCAGGCGCGTCGCCGATCCCAGGGCCTGCGCCAGCGATGCCAGGGCGCCGCTCTGCCGTCGCTCGCGTTCGCTCTGCTCGTAGAGCGCGGCGTTCACGAGGGCCGTCGCGGCGTGCGTCGCCAGCGTCTGGGAGGCATCCTGGTCGTCGTCGCTGAACGCACCGGACTGGTTCGCATACGCGCCGATCAGCCCCACGAGCCGGAACCCCTGCATGATCGGCACCGCCATTAGCGCAGTCGGGCCCTCCCCTCGATTGTCTATGCGCGACGCCCGACCCGAGCGAACGACCTCCGCGAACGCCGTGGCCATGTGCGACGCAGTGTCCAGCGGCGCCTGCCCATCCGGCGTGACATGCACGTGCACTTCTGGTGCCTCGCCTGTCGCCGTCGGCGGCCGTGCAATCACCACACCGTCGGCGGGAATCACGCGGAGCAACTGCAGCGCCACCTCCAGTTCGAGTTCTTCACGGTCAAGCGTCCGCAGCAGCGAAGAGGCGGCCTCGTGCAGGCGCTGTACCCGCTCGGCTCGTCGCTCGGCCGCCACAACCAGACGATCTCGCTCCTGCAGCATGCCTTCGAGCAGCGCGGCGCGCTCGCGGGGCAGTTCGCGCAAGACGTCGCGCAACCGCTCGTCGAGCGATGTCGAGCCAGACCGGCTTGGAGTCAGAGGGTCAGCCACGATGGGTTTTGGACGGTGACACGAGAACTTACAGTCCACTTGCACTGTCCATAATCCATACAGCAATTGGCTGGCGCTGGATAGGGGGAGGGTGGCCGGCGTGTCCCAGACGGTTTCGACGGCGCATGCTCGCCCAGCGGAGCGCGTCGCCAGGCGCTTCTATATGATCCGGCCGCCTGCGGGAACGAGGAGATGGAGCGCATTCGGCAGCACAATCAGCTCAAAGCGCTCGGCCGGGATGAGGTCTCCGTCCACCTGCGCCGGCACCGTCGCGTCCTGCGTCTCGAGGACGATTTGGCGGCCGCTGGCAAACGTCCAGCGCGGGTCCGGGCGACGCCGCCGCAGCAGCGACTCCGTGAGCGAGAAGTCGAGGAAGTCGGCGAGGTGTCGCGCGTCGAGGAGCGCGAGATCGAGTCGCCCGTCCACGAGCGACGTGCCCGGTGCTCCCTCGAGCATGCCGTTGAACATGTGTCCGAGGTTGAGCGCCATCGCCACCGAACATTCGCGTTCGATGACGCGTCCATCGACCTCGGCGCGCACCGCAAAGCGCCGCGGACGCGCGGCCACCCTCAAGGCGCTGACGACGTACGATCCGACGCCCAATATCCGTTTGAGCGGACCGCGCGCGCCGGCGATCATCGCCGCGTCGAGCCCGAGACCAACCCCGATGCCCACGCGTCGCCGTCCGTTCAGGAGGCCGCAGTCAATGGCGCGCGCTTCGCCAGCCAGCAGGCGCGCCACGGCACGCGTCGGTGACATCGGCACCGACAGCGCGCGCGCGAGCTGGTTCCCCGTGCCGCCTGGGAGAATACCGAGGGGTGCGGTCGAACCGGCGTCGGCCAGCCCCGTGGCGGCTTCCATGACCGTGCCGTCACCACCGAGCACGAGCAGGCAGTCGTGCGACGGCGCGAGCTCGCGCGCGGCGCGCACGCCGTCGCCTGCCTCTCGCGTGCGTTCAATCGAGGGCCGAATCCCCGCCGCGGCGAGGGCGCGCACGACCGGCGCTTCCGCATGCGCGCCGTCGCGCGACGCAGGATTCACCACCAGCCCCACGCGCCCGCCTAGAACTGCCACGCGCGGAAGAGGTCGAATCCGAACTGCCGGGGTGTCGGCGCAAAGCCACGCACCACCGCGTCGCGTGTGCAGAGCGCCGCGCTCGTAGAGGGGTCGAGACCGGCCGATACGGAGACGCCGTAGTTGAACCGGTAGTCCAGCTTGAGTCCCATTGCGTCGGTGAGCGTGAGCGGATCGAACGACCCGCCCTGCCCGAGCAACTGGCCAATGCTGCACAATCCGGCGTCGAGCCGCACGAACGCGTGCTCGGTGAGCTGCCTGGCGCAGTTGAAGCGCGAGCCACTGAGGATGCTGCTGCCCACATCGCGCAGGCCGCCGGTGTACTGATCGAGGCTCGCCGCGGTGAACTGCGCGTCGGTGCAGAGGCCCGTCGGCACTTTGCTCCCGATCACGCTGCCGAATGACGAGAGCACGACGCGCGCCGCCGTCGTGCGCACGTCGCTGTTGCGGCCCCCGAGGATCTCGTTGCTCGGCCCGCCCGTGATCAGATAGCTCAGGATGTCGCTATCCGAGACACGGTTGGAATCGGGCGTCGAGAAAGTCGCGCGCGGCGAGCCGAGCGTTCCGCCGATGTTCACGCGCACCCGCACGTCCTGCCGCGCCGAGTTCTGCGAGAAAGTACGCACCGTGTGGAGGGCGCGAATATCCATCTCGGCGAGGTTCGGGTCGGGATCGCCGCGGAACCGCACTTCGCCGCCTTCGACGTCGAACGTGCGGAGCACGGGTCCGGCGTTGAGGCGGTACGATCCGCGCACCGTCTGCAAGTTGCCGGTGAGCGCCAGTTGGTAGCGGCCGGTGTTGCGCCCGCGCTGCACGCGTGCGCTCGTGATGCTCACCGCGCCGCCGAGCGTAATGTTCGCTTCACTCGAGCGCAGGTTGACGTCGCGTCCCATCGTAAGCGGCACGTCGTGCACCGTGAGGTTCTCCACGACGCGCGACGGCGTGCGCGGCAAGATCCCGTGATCGGCGAGCGCCGCGGTGTCGATCATCTCAAGGTCGTCGAGCGAGATGAGGTCCTTCGCGAAGATATCCGGGATGTAGATCGTGCCGCGATCCACGGTCAGCGCCCCAGTGAGCGACGAGGCGCTCTTCGCGCCAGCCACGCGCAGGTCGCCGGAAAGATCCAAGTCCGCCACTCGCGGCTTGGCGATCACGTTGAAGTTCTGCGCGCTGAGCTGCAGGTCGAAGCGCGGGTCCTTGATGTCGCGCAGACCGAGCCAGCCGTTGAGCGACGCGCGGCTCCCCCGCGCATCGCCACTGCGGGCGGTGACGTTGCGCAGCGCGACTGAGTCGCCGAGGAACGCAACATCCAGGTTCACGTCGCGCCATGCGGTCTGCAGCCCCGGCACGTCGAAGCCGCCGCCGCTCACCTTCAGGGCGCCCGTTGCCGTCGGCGCGTTGAGCGTGCCGCCGACCGTCAAGTCCAACGCGAGCGCGCCCTGCGCGTGCGTGATCTCGTGCGTAAGCGTCTCGAGCATCGCGACACCGGCGGAGTCTGAGCGCACGCGGGCGCGCAGGGGCGCGTCCATCAGCACGCGGCTCGGCACGGCGCGCAACGACAGGTCCACCGGAAGCGAGACGTCGAGTCGCAGTGCGGTGACCGGTCCGCGCATCGTGCGCAGCGATGTCTCGAGCACACGGTCGGCGTATCGTCCCGAGGCGCGTGCGTTCTCGACATTGACCCCCGCCAGCATCGCGTCGCGCAACGCGGCGTCGAGCGACATCTGCGGCGCGTCGCGCGTGCCGGTCATCGCCGCCGTGAGCGAGAGGCTGCCGCGCATCGGCCCCGACGACTGGAGAAGATCGCCGAGGTCGCTGAGCGGCAGGTCGCTGGCGTCGAAGCGAGCCGACACCGCGGACCGGTCGGGGAAGGCGCCGCGAAGCGACAGGCGTCCCGCCGCGCGGCCCACAAGCACCACGGAATCGACGCTCCAGCCTGCGCTCGCGTGCAGCACGCGCGCTGGAGTCAGCAGGGCCCAGTCATTCTCACTGGTCGAGATGCGCAAGCGGTCGAACCGCACATCGGTGGTGTCGCGCGACCGCGCCACATCAGCGTGTGCGCCGGCAAACGCGCCATTGGCGAACTCCGCTTTCAGGTCGGCGGCGGCGCGCCCGGCGCCAAGCAGATCGAAGGCGGAGGTGAGCGACGTGAGACTCACGCCGCCGACGCTCACGCCCTCGAGGTGCGCTCGCACCACACCGCGCAGTGAATCAGACGGCCCGGTGAGCCGCGCGTTCACGTCGAGGTCGCGCACGCGCGTGCCCCACACCTGCAGGCCGCTGCCGCGGGCTGACGCGTCGAGTCGCAGCGCCGGCCACGCGCCCGACACGGCACCGTCCACGCGCAACACGCCGTCGAGCGCCGACGTGTCGGCGTTGACCTCCGACGCGCCGGCGGAGGCGGTGTCTGTTTCGGTGAGGCGCGTGAGCGCACGCCGGAAGCCGCCGAGCGAATCGAGCACCACGCGGAACGACACCGAGTCGCCGGCGCGTCCGGACGCGAGCGCGAGCCGCCCGCGCGCCTGCGCCGCGAGCGCCGCGCTCTCGACGCGCAGTGAGTCCACCGCCATCGTGCCCGCGAGGAATCGCACGCGCGCGTCGCCGCCAAAGACGCGCACGCTGTCCACGAGCGAGCGGTCGATCCGCAGGGACGCTGCGCCGCGCAGGTCGGCGAGCGAGTCGCCCATGAGATCGGACGACCAGCGCAGCGCCAGCGAGGTCGTCGGCAGGTCGTTGTTCCCGAGGAAGCGCCGCAGATCGAGCCCCGTCGCGCCGCCGCGCGCCGACGCGCGGTAGCCAGGGAACGAGACATCGAACGTGCCATCGACTTCAAGCCGCCCGGCGTCGCCCACGAGGTCGGCGACGACGGTGAGGTTGTCGGGAGTGCCCTTCACGCGCAGCGGACCGCTGTAATCGCCGCGCGCCGGCATGTGCGCATACGACCGTCCGATGGCCGTCAGCGAGAGCGGGAACGCGGCGAGCGCGACGTCGTACGTCATCGCCTGCTCACCCCACGTGACGCGCCCGGAGCCCCTGAAATGCGATACCGGACTGTCGCCATCGCGGTGCGTGAAGTCGCCGTCCGTGAAGCGCACGTCGAGCCACGACGAATCGAGCACGGTGCGCCCCGCGATGGTGCCGTTCAAGCGCACAAACGACGTGTCGAGCGCCTGCAGCGTCCGCAGGTCGAGCTGCGCGAGTTCCACCGTGGTGCCGCGGAACGACGTGAACGCCGGGAACAGGATGTCGAGCTCGCCGCGCATCGTCCCGCGCGTGATCGCGCCGGGTACGTTGGCATCGGCGAAGGTGAAGCGCCCGTCGTCGAGCTTCCACCGATTCACCGGCCCGCCGCGCGCCCGCACCGTTCCCGTGATCGCGCCGCGCCACGGCAGCGGCAGCGGCTGGCCGTTGAATTGCTCGATCAACCGGAAGTCGATCGGCATCGCCTCGAGCGCCACGTCCTTCACGATCAGCACCGGGCCGCCGACGCCGAACGTCATGCTGCCGCGCAACCGCGAGTTCATCGAGCGCACATCCATGTTCTGCAGCACGTAGTCCATGACGTGCAGGTCGCGCTCGTTCTTGATGTGCAGGTCCAGACGGCCGCCGCCCGTGGCCGGCAGTCCATCCCAGACCCACGCGATGTCGCGCATGGACACCGAGTCGCCGTGCACGTGGATGTCGTAGCGCATTGGCAGGTCGCTCCCCCACCACGTCTTGCCCTTGAGGTGGCCGGTCGAGCCGGGCAGGTCGAAGCGCGGCACGTCGATCCACAGCGAGTCGCCGCGCCGCCACACAGTGCCCCGCGCATTGCGGATGGTGAACGGCGGGAAGGTCTCGATCATGTCGAGGCGCGCGATCTCGATGTGATGACCCGCCGTGTCGGGATCGGCGAGGTGCACGTGGGCGAGCTGCGCTGCGATGGCGCTCCAGCGGAACTCCTTCTCGTACTCATTGGGCCCGAGGCGCCGCACGCCGCGCGAGCTGTCGGCGAGCGCCTCTGTGATGGCGCTGTCGCGCCGCGTGCCGTGCAGCGAATCGTCGGGTGTCCACGGCAGTTCCAGACGGAAGCGCCCTCCGCGCACGCGGACGTTCGCCAGCGAGACGCGGCTCCCGAACCCGCGGCGCGGCTCCGCACTCGGGGCGCCGCTCGCCGGGAAGATCGAGCGGTAGTTCCACTCGTCGTTGCGCTTCTGGATGCGGATGTATGGACGCTGCACGTCGAGCGAGCGCAGGTAGATCACTCCGTCCACGATGTCGCGCGGGTCGTACGTGACGCGCAGCGGGCCGGTAGCAAGGAAGAGCGAGTCGTTCGGCTCGCGCAGCTCGAGCGAGTCGATCGTCAGCCCGGTGACGAAGCTCCCGCCGAGCGCACCGATGTGGATCTTGCCCCGCGTCGCTCCCGCCAGCGTCCGCTCCACTTGCGCGCGAATCCACTCACGCCCGCGCGCCGACTGCGTCAGTCCGCCGAGAGCGGCGGCGAGCGCCGACCCCATCATCAGGATCGCGATCGCGCTGGCGAGGGCGACGTAGCGGCGGCGGCCCACGCTAGAACGCCTGGCCGATGGAGAACTGGAACGCGAGCCGCTTCAGTACGCTCCGCTCGCGCGGCGGCGTGAAGTCCGACGCGCAGCCGCCCGTGGCCTGCTGCAGTTGGCCCGTCGCCGAGCCCGCCGCGGCCTTTGTCACGCGCAGCATGTTCGACGGGCTCACACAGAAGAGCTGCCCGCCCACCGCGATCGGCGTGTCGAAGTACGCCGCACCCGACGCACGCTGATACGGGTTGTAGCCGATGTCCACCCGAATGAGCCCGACAAGCGTGCGCACACGCGCACCGACGCCGGGCGTCCACTGCACCGCGCCAAGGTTGAGCGAGGTCGCAGTGCCGCTGTTCCACACGCGTCCCGCGTCGGCGAAGAACGCGAGCTGCAATACATCGGCGAGCACCGGGCTTCGCACACGCGCCTCGAGATTCGCAACGAGCATCGCGTTCCCGCCTGTCGGAATCGTGCGTCCGCCCGCCGTCGCCGGATTGGCGCGGAAGTAGACCACTTGCGTCGGATCGGCGGGGTCGCCGCCGTGTGTGCCGTCCGCGCGCACGGTGTCGTACGCGGCCGTGTTGTAGACTACCGGTCCGAGTTCGTTCTGGCGGAAGCCGCGCACCGTCGTCGCGCCGCCGGCGTAGAGCCGCTCCTGCACGGGTACATATGCGTCGCCCGCCGAGCCGAGCGAGATCGGCCCGAGCACCGCACCGACACGCAGCCGCGCCGCGAGCACGACGTCCGTGCCCAGTGGCAGGTAGGCGGCGCCGTCAAGGGTGAACCGCGTGAACTGCAGCCGGCTGTCCGAACCCACCTCCTGCGACGCGTGGCGCACTTCGCCACGCAGGACGGTGCCACGGCGCGGACTCGTCGGGTTGTCGGTCTTCTCGTCGGTGAACGACACGCCGAGCACCGCGAGCCGCTGCCGGCGCAGCAGCGCCGCTTGATCGGCATCGGCGCAGAGGTTGAACACCGCGCACAGGAACGCGGGTGAGGACCTGGTATCGCCGTACTCGAGCGTGTACGACGCGTTCTGCGTCCGGTGCCCCGTGCTGCGCGCCAGCGACAGCGCGCCGCCGATCGGCGTCGTGCGCAGGTAGGCGTTGTACTCCGAACGACGCTCGCTGAACAGCGTAAGCGACGGCTGCACCGCCGCGCGCGCCGAGACCGGCGGCGTGATCGTCACGCCGGTGGAGTAGTTGAGGTCGCCGCCAAATGCGTCGGCGCGCGCGTCGCTGGAGCAGAGCTGTTCGAATCCGTCGAGCGGCCGTCCGACGCCGATCTTCGAGACGCGGGCTCGCAGGTCCACGCGCGTCGCGCTCCCGCCGACGTTCAGGTGCGAGTAGTCGCCGTACGCGCGGAAGCAGTCGAGCGTTCCCCAGCCGCCGCCCACGCGCGCGCTCTGCATCGGCCCTTCCGCCACGCGCACTGCGACGCGCACCGCAGAATCGGCGCGCGCCACGCCCGTGTCGGGCTCCACCGCTACCTGCGAGAACAACTGCGTCCCGTAGAGCGTGCGCTTCGCGCGCTCCAGGTCCTGCTGCCGGTACCAACTGCCGCCCGTGAGGCCGGTGAGCCGGCGCACGACGGCGGTGTCCACTTTCGGCGCCGCCCGGTAGGGGCGCACTTGCACCGCGACCGCGCCGATGCGCGAGCGCGCGCCCGGCATCGCCGCGAAGGTCACCGCGGCTGTGCGCTGCTCCGCGTCGGTCTCGTAGTTCACGAGCACATCGGCGTCGGGATACCCGCTGTTGCGCAGCCGCCGCGCGAGCGTGTCGCGCGCGGCGGCGAGCGCGAGGCGGTCGAATGGGCCGCCGATGCGCAACGGGAGCGAGCGCTCGATCGCTTCGCGCGTCGGCACCGTCTCGAGCCCCGTGATCCACAGCGCGCGGACGCGCGTCGGCGGCCCCTCGGTAATGGCAAACCGTATCGCCGCCTGCGCCGGGCTCGGGTGCGTCACGACGGTGTCCACCGCCGCGTCGAGGAAGCCGTGGTTGCGGTAGAAGACGACGAGCCGCAGGACGTCGCGCGGCAGCTCCGCCGGATCCAGGCAATAGCGCGTGCCGAAGAGGTGCAGCCAGCGCCGTGCCCACGTCGACGGCGTCGTGGCAATGCCGTTCGCGAGCATTGCCGACGGGAACGACGCGTTGCCCGTGAACTCGAGCCGCAGCACTTCGGTGTCGCCCTTGTCGCAGACGATGTCCTGCGCGTGCAGGGCAGCCGGGAACAGGAGGGCGAGAATGAGGCGGCGCACCGAAGAAATTTCTGTGCGTGCTCTTATAGTTGTCAACAACCGAATTAGGACTTGGATTCAGGATCGGGACATAAGATCACGATTTCGGATTGCGATTCGCGATTGAACGACGTCAGCCGCGTTGAATCGCTGACAGAGCGAGAGGGTCGCGCGCGTAGCGTCGGGCATGACGCTTCCCGTGCTTGGTTTTGAGGCCTTCGAGGCCACCCCGCCGGAGGCTTACTCCGGAGACCCGCTCTGGCGCACCCGGATGTTCCGCATGGCCACGTACCTCGGTGCGCGATGCTCGACCGATGTCTCGCGATTGGGCTCGCGGGTGTCCCACCATGTCGCGCACCAATTCGTCCGTGCAGTCTGTTCGGTCGCCGCGAACATCGCTGAGGGATACTCTCGGGGCGCGAACAGCGATCGCGCCCGGTTCTACTCCTACGCGCTCGGGTCCGTGCGCGAGGCGCTGGCGTGGATTGACGCGCTCGGCGAAACGCCGTGGTCCCCGCGCGCCGAGTATCGAGACCTGCTCGTGCAGGTCCGCCGCCAGCTGTTGACAGCCATCAAGGCGATGCGCCTCGCGCATACCGACGCGCGACGAGGCGCGCTCACACGCGCCCCCATCGTCCATCGCAATCCTGGATCTGAATCCTAAATCGCAATCCTGAATCCATATCCTCAATCGTCTTTCTGTCCAAAGACCGCCATGTTCGACGAATGCCCCGGGTCAATCTTCTTTCCGGGATATACGTGGTGCACGGCCTCGTTCACCGCCACCGCCGCCTCGCCGAATCCGGTCGCGATCAGCTTGAGTTTCCCGGGATACGTCGCGATGTCCCCGGCCGCGTAGATCCCCTCGCGCCCCGTCTCCATGTGCGAGTTCACGACGATCTCGTGCTTCACGAGCGTCAGCCCCCAGTGCGCGATCGCGCCGAGGTCGCTTACAAAGCCAAGCATCGGAAGCACCACGTCGCAGCGTACGCGTACGGTCGTCTTTGCCTTCACGTCGCGCAGCTCGAGCTCGTGGATTCGGCCGTCCACCGCGTGGACTTCGTGCAGTTCGTGGAACGTATACATCGCCGTGCGGCCCGCCGCGACGTCGGCCTGCACTGCCTCCACGGTCGCGTGGTGTGCGCGGAACCGGTTGCTGCGGTGCACGAGCGTCACTGACGCGGCGCGCCCCTGCAGCTGGTGCGCCCAGTCGAAGGCGCTGTCGCCGCCGCCGATGATCACCACATGCCGCCCCGCGACGCGTGTGGGGTCGAGCACATGCTCCTCGATCCCGTTCCCGTACCACGGCGCGGCGCACGCCTGCGGCAGACGCCGCGGCGAGAACGCGCCGATCCCCGCCGCAACTAGGATGGTCTTCGTGGGAAACTCATCCGACTCGGTGCGCAGGACCAAGTGCCCGTCCTCCGCATCAAGCGCCTGCACCACCTGCCCGAGATGGATCGGCTGCCCGAACCGCGCGGCCTGCCGTTCGAGCGCGTGCACGAGGTCTTTCGCGAGCACTTCCGGGAACCCAGCGACGTCAAAGATGAGCTTCTCCGGATAGAGCGCCGCGAGCTGCCCGCCGGGCTGGTCGAGGGCGTCCACGATTTGCGCGGTGGCGCCGCGCATGCCAGCGTAGAAGAGCGCGAAGAGCCCTGTCGGGCCAGCGCCGATGATCGTCAGATCCCGCAGTTCGTGCCGCATTCGTAAAGGTCGCAATGCGCGGCCACTGAAATCAACCCGGAGCCCCATGCCCGCCATGGACAACGAGGGGCGCGTCTTCGAATACGCCGGCCAGTTTCGCGTGCTCCGGCGCGTCGCGCGCGGTGGCATGGCCACCGTGTACGAAGCCGAACAGATCGGTCCCGCGGGCTTCACCAAGCAGATCGCCCTCAAGATCATCCACGACCGCTACGCCGCGCAGCCGGAGTGGCTCCAGCTGTTCATTGACGAGGCCAAGCTCTCCGCCGACCTCGTGCACGGCAACATCGTGCAGATCTACCAACTCGGCCAGATTGACGGCGAGTACTTCATCGCGATGGAGTTCATCAAGGGCGTGACGCTGCGCGCGCTCATTGACCGCCACCGCCAGCTGGCGACGCCGATGACCCCCGCGCTCGCCGCCTACATCGCGAGCCGCCTCTGCCGCGCGCTCGACTTTGCGCACAACTTCGTCGACCGCACTGGACGTCGCCTCGACATCGTGCACCGCGACGTCTCACCCGGCAATGTGCTGCTCACGTGGGATGGGCACGTGAAGCTCGCCGACTTCGGGATTGCAAAGGCGAAGACGATGGTTGACCCCGCCGCCCGTCGCCCGCTCATGATGGGCAAGAAGCACTACATGAGCCCCGAGCAGATCCTCGGCGGGCACGTGGATGCGCGCAGCGACATCTTCGCCATGGGCATCGTGCTCTTCGAGCTGCTCGCGCTGCATCCGCTCTTTACCGAGGACGCGACGGACGCCGCCATTGACGAAGTTGTCGTCGCGCCCGTTCCCGACGTCGCCCGTCACATTCCGGGCATTGACCCGTCGCTCACGGCGCTGCTTCGCGCCGCCCTAAGCAAGGGTCCCGCCGACCGTCCGAGCGCCGCGGACTTTGGACGTGTGCTCGACCAGTTCTGTGTCACGCACCGCGAAACGGGCTCGCCCGAGCGTCTGCAGGCGCACCTCGCCGCGCTCTTCCCCGACAGCTACCGCCCACCCACCGAACAAGCGCCCACGTCCGCCACGAGCGGCCAGCTCGCGCCCGCGGCGCGCAGCCGTCCATCACTCGTGCGGCGCATTCTGGGCTTCAACTAGCCGCGCGGCGGCTCGGCGCCTCCCTTCGCTATCTTTCATCGATGACCCTCAAGATCTACACGCGCACGGGTGACGAAGGCGACACCGGCCTCTTCGGCGGCGGCCGCGTCGGCAAGGATCACCCGCGCGTCGAAGCCTACGGAGAGATCGACGAGTTGAACGCGTGCATCGGCCAGGCGCGTTCCGTCGAGATGATGCCGCGCGTGGACGAAGTCCTCGCGCCGATCCAGCGCGACCTCTTCTCCATCGGCGCGTTGCTCTCCACGCCGGACCTCGAGAAGATGAAGGAGCAGCTGGCGAAGGCGCGCATCTCCGACGAGCGCATCGCGCAAATGGAGCGCTCGATCGACGACGGAGAGGAAGAGCTCGAGCCGCTCACGGCGTTCATCATGCCGGGCGGCACGCCGAAAGCGGCCGCGCTGCACGTCGCGCGCACCGTCTGCCGGCGCGCCGAGCGCGCCGTCGTGCGGTTGCAGCATGACGTCGAGGTCCCGCAGGTGGTGATCGTCTACCTGAACCGGCTGTCCGACTTGCTCTTCGTGCTTGCGCGCGTGGCCAACCGCCGCGCGGGCGCAGGCGAAGTGACCTGGTGAGCGAACTCGCTCTCCACGGCGCGCGCATCGTGGTGCGCGCCGGGGCGCTCGCGGATGCGGCAGCCCTCGTGCGCGCGTGCGCCGACGGTCGTCGGCCAGTCGTCATCGCCGACGCCAACGTCGCGCCGCTCTACGCGGCCCCCGTGGCGTCGGCACTTGGCGCAGAGTTGCTCACCTTCCCCGCCGGCGAGACGAGCAAGACGCGCGCGCAATGGGCGGCGCTCACCGACGAACTGCTGATGCGCCAGCTTGGGCGCGACACGGTCGTCGTCGCTGTGGGCGGCGGCGTGTGCGGCGACCTCGCCGGCTTCGTCGCCGCGACCTACCTGCGCGGCGTTCCAGTCGTGCACATCCCCACATCGCTCGTCGCGATGATTGACGCCGCCATCGGCGGAAAGACGGGAGTGGACACGCGGCACGGCAAGAACCTCGTCGGCGCGTTTCATCAGCCTGCAGCCGTCATCATCGACCCGCTCGCGCTGCACACACTCCCCGCTGAACACCGCCGCGCCGGCATGGCCGAGGCCATCAAGCACGGCGTCATTGCCGACGAGGCGTACTTCCATTGGATCGCTGCGCATGCCGCGGGCTTGCTTGACCCCTCGATCGCGGCTGAGACGTCTGAGCGCCTCGTCCTTGGCAGCATTCGCGTCAAGGTGGACGTGGTCGCAAGTGATGAGCGCGAAGGCGGTCGCCGGCGAATTCTCAACTTCGGGCATACCATCGGTCACGCCATCGAGCATCTGAGCGATTACAAGATGCTCCACGGCGAGGCTGTGGCTGCGGGCATGATCGTCGAAGCGCGCCTCGGTGAACTCGCGGAGTGGACGCTGCCCGGGCTTGCCGACGAAGTTCAGGCGCTCTGTGCATCGCTTGGACTGCCTGTGCGCATTGGGCCGTCGTTCGATGCGGACGCGATCCTCACACTCGCGCGAGGTGACAAGAAGGCCCGCGCCGGCGCAGCCGAGTACGCACTGCCGATGCGGCTCGGCGAGATGAATGCTGCCGACGGTCGCTTCGCACTGCCGATGGAGGAGCGTCTAGTCCGGGCCGCGATCGAGGCTTCGCGATAGGCTCTCGCGATGGACTCTCGCGATGGGCTCTGGCCGGCAATAATTTGGTCACCGGCGTCAAGGGCGACGGTAAACAGATGACCCAAATCACATTTCCGCAGTGTTCATCAACTCATTGTGGAATAATGTGATAGACCCGTACCGCACCTGCTGCGGGTAAATGGCACGAAATTTGGCTGTTGACCGAAGCTTGCACCCAATTCTATGCTGACCGTCCCTGCAAGCTCATTCTAACGGGACGTCTCGGCGGCGCCCGTTCCACGCCCAATGTCGTAACGGGGTGCGTAATGCAGCAGACGGAGCATAAGACCAAGGGGTTCTTTCGTTCGTCTCCTTCCACCGCCTTCGACCAGTACCTGCAGGATATTCAGAAGCTCCCCCTGATTTCCGATGCCGCCGAGGAGCGGCGACTGGCGCGCCTGGCGCAGAAAGGGGACGAAGCCGCGGCGGAGCGGCTCGTGACGGCCAATCTCCGGTTCGTCATCTCCTATGTGAAAAAGTACCAGGGACACGGCCTCGACCTGTCCGAACTCGTCGCCATCGGAAACGAGGGCCTGCTAAAGGCGGTCCGCAAGTTTGATCCCGACCAAGGCGTCAAGTTCATCTCGTACGCGGTGTGGTGGGTACGCCAAGCGGTGCTGAAGGCGCTGGCCGAGCAGACACGCTCCGTGCGCATCCCGCTCAACCAGAACTCGCA
The DNA here is from genome assembly GCA_023249305.1 of Gemmatimonadota bacterium. Taxonomy (GTDB): domain Bacteria; phylum Gemmatimonadota; class Gemmatimonadetes; order Gemmatimonadales; family Gemmatimonadaceae; genus PNKL01. The sequence continues at coordinate 14,362 of JAHFCU010000005.1, read as the reverse complement.
ACTCATCCGGCTGTCGCGCGCCGAGACGGTGTTGGCGCAGGTGCTGCGCCGCGACCCAACGGACAACGAGATCGGCCGCCTGCTTGAGGAGACGCCCGAACAGGTGCGCGCGTCAAAGCAGATGTCGGCCACCGAGCTCTCGCTCGACGCGCCGGTCGATCGCAGCGATCGCGAGGCGTGCACGCTGGGCGAGCGATTCTCGGGTGCCGATGGCGCCGAGATCGAGGAAGTCACCGACTACAAGTTGATGCGCGAGACGATCGTGCGCGTCTTCACGCGCTACCTGACGCCGCGCGAGCGCAAGATTCTCAACCTGTACTACGGGCTTGATGAGGGCGCCGAGGCGATGACGCTCGAGAAGATCGGCGCGCTGATGGGTGTGACGCGCGAGCGCATCCGCCAGATTCGTGAGCGCGCGTTCGAGAAGCTGCGCGCGTCACCCGAGGGAAGATCGCTCGCCGGCTTCTGGGCTAACGTGAGCTGACGACGCCGGGTCTTCCCGGTTCGAGGTCGGGAACGACGAAACGCCCGAGTCCAGAATGGACTCGGGCGTTTCGTTTCATTTCATTCCGGATTTCGAATCGCTACTTGATCCTCGCCATTTCCAGCCGTGCGCCCTTGTCATCCTGCACGCCCATGTACACCACGCCCGGCCCGAAGCCGGAGATCACGCGACCGTACGGCAGTTTCACGCGATCAGTCAGTTCGCCCTTGCCGTTGATCACATCGTAGATCGGGCCCGCGTCGCTTGGTGCGGTCGTGCGAACCCACAGATTGCCCTCGACATCAGCGCGTGCCGCGCCCATGCGGAAGGCAGGGCGGTAGTCGGGAAGGTCCTTCGCCGCTGCGATGCGAACGATGGGTACGGTCACCTCAACCCTCGGACGACCGCTGGTGGCGTCCGCCCGCGAGAAAGTGAGTGTGACGCCAGTACTAAAGCTGGGCCCGGCAACCGCGCTCATCAACGCGTTCGTGTTGCCCGCGAGGTTATCGACGCGCTTCTTGAATGACTCCCGTTCCTTCTCTGCCTCAACCCTCGAGGAATCGATCACGCGTTCCTTGGCGTCATCATCCAGCCGCTGCCAGTTGTGCGGGATCTTCGCGGTCGTTGTCCAGCGGCCGTCGAGTCCCAGCCAGTCGACGTGATAGTCCGCGCCACGCACCACCGCCACTCGGCCATCAGGCATCAGCGCCCAGTCGTCCACCACGGGCAGCGGCGTCGTGAGAAAGGACGTGCCCGTAATCCGGCCCGTGGCATCCTGGAGGTTCGAAATAACAGGCTTGGAGATCGTGAGATAGGTGAGCGTTGCGCGTTCACGCGTCGCGATGGCGATGCGATGGATGGCTGCGCTGTCAATGAAGCTGGCCGCGGTCACGGGTGCTTCCGTTCGCCGCGCGCGAAAATCGTTCCCTCCCGACTCCGCGTGGCCCCGATACACGATACGCCCCTGCGCATCGAGGCTAGGGGTGCCGAACGGTCCGCCGATCATCAAGGACGCGTCGTCCGGGTTCGGCACGGCCATCACGCGCGCCACTTCGCCCTTCGCGTCAATCACCAGCATCGTGAGCGATCGCGAGTCGAGGAACAGCGACGAATCTCCCCGAAACACGAACAAGCCGCAGATGGTCGCACCGTAGGTGTTGTCCGTTGCCGCCGTGGTGTCGGCGATGGTCTTCAGCCTCTTGAACTGGGCGTCAAGCAGGAGGAGTTGCCGACGCGTGATGTCGTTGACGATGACGCCGCCGTTCGGGAGCGGTCGCACCATGCTCACGGAGCCGAGCAAGTCGGCGGGCGAGACCTCGGTGATGGGTCCGAGCGGTCGCACCGGGGGCAGCCGCTGCGCGCCTGTCGAAGCCGCGGCAAGCATCGTGAGCGAAAGAACAAGAGTAGGCGAGATGCGCATCGGAAGGTGGAGTGAAAGCGCACTGCGGTCAGCGCGTCAGCGCTTGGGAGACCGTTCAAACTTGCCGATCAGGCCCGCCGTGTGATAGCCGCTCTCGCTCGACAGACGCCGCCGTGCTGCGCCGTAATGGTAGATGCCGATTCGTTCTCCGTATCACGCATCAGTGTCCGTGGTCCGAAAGCCGAAATCACACTGTAGATTATTGTACGTGAGCCTTGCCTCCTCTCTTCGCGCCATCGTCGGCGACAAGCACGTGCTCGAGCGCGCCGCTGAACTGCTCGTGTATGAATCGGACGGCCTGCCGGGTTATCACCGCACGCCCTCGCTGGCCGTCTTCCCCGCGTCGTCCGACGAGGCGTTGGCGGTCGTGCGCGAACTCGCCCGGCACGGCGTGCCGTTCGTGCCGCGCGGCGCTGGCACCGGGCTGAGCGGCGGCGCCTTGGCCGACGGTGTGGTGCTGCTCGGCCTGCAGCGCCTCAAGCGCATCATTGCCATCGATGAAGTGCGTCGCGTCGCGCGCGTGGAACCGGGCGTGGTCAACACAACGCTCACGAAGGCGGCCACACCGTTCGGCCTCCACTACGCTCCCGACCCGTCGAGCCAGACCGCATGCACGCTCGGCGGCAACCTCGCTGAGAATGCCGGCGGCCCGCACTGCCTAAAGTACGGAGTGACGCTGAATCACGTGGTGGCGGCAAAGGTGGCGCTTCCCGACGGCACCGTGGTGGAGCTCGATGCGGACGATGCAGGATACGACTTGCTCGGCGCATTCGTCGGCAGCGAGGGATGCTTCGGCGTCGCGCTCGAACTGACGGTGAAGCTGACGCCAAACCCCGAGCGCGTGGTGACGCTGCTCGCTGACTTCACAAGCATTGACGATGCCGCGCAAACCGTCTCCGCGATCATCGCGGCGGGCATCCTGCCGGCGGCACTCGAGATGATGGACCAGGCAACGGTCGGCGCAGTGGAAGCGAGCATCTACGCCGCGGGCTACCCGACCGACGCGGCGGCCGTGCTGCTCGTCGAGGTTGACGGAGCCGCGGCTGGCCTCGACGAGGATGTCGACGCCGTGCAGCGCATTTGCCGCACGCACGGCGCGCGCGCCGTGCGCGTGGCTACCGAGCCTGCGGCGCGCGCCAAGTTGTGGCAGGGCCGCAAGAAGGCGTTTGGCGCGATGGGACGCATCGCACCGCATCTCGTCGTGCAGGACGCGGTCGTGCCGCGCACCAAGTTGCCGGCGCTGCTTGCGCGCATCACGGCCATCGGTGCGGAGAATCGTGTGCGGGTTTGCAATGTCTTCCACGCGGGTGACGGCAACTTGCACCCGAACATTCCATATGACGCCGGTGACCGCGATGAGGCGGCGCGCGTGCATCTCGCGATGCGGGCGATCATGCACTCATGCATCGCGGCGGGCGGCACGATTACCGGCGAGCACGGCGTCGGGCTCGACAAGCTCTCTTATATGGATGCGCTGTTCACACCCGACACGCTCGATGGCATGTGCCGATTGCGCGACGTGTTCGACCCCGAGCGGCGTGCGAACCCCGGGAAGGTGGTGCCGATCCGGTATTGCCGGGAGCGGAAACCGAACACGCTGATGGGTGATGGAAGAAGGGAGATAGGAGACCGCGCCGTCACCACGTCCGGCGCCGCGGAACGCGGCGCATGACGCTGCGGCCTTCCTCCGTCAGTGAACTGTCGTCTCTCATCACTGAATCGGCGAGTCAACACCGCGCGCTGCGCCTGATCGCCCACGGCACGTGGCTCGACGATGGCGCGCCCGTGGAAGCGAAAGCGGAACTGCTACATCTCGACGCGTTCGGCGGGATCATCGAATACGAGCCCGGCGATCTCACGATCACTGTCGGCGCGGCAACAACGGTCGCCGAGCTCGACGCGACGACCGCGGCGCACAACCAGTGGTGCCCGCTCGGTCCGTGGGGCCGCGATGCGGGATCGGTGGGGGCGACGATTGCGACCGCAACCGGCGGACCGTATTCGCACGCACTCGGATATCCTCGCGACCTCGTGCTCGGTCTCGAATGCGCGGACGGCACGGGCAAGGTGCTGCGCCCCGGCGGCAAGGTGGTGAAGAACGTCGCCGGATTCGATCTCGTGCGGTTGATGACGGGGGCGTGGGGTTCGCTCGGCGCGATCACACGGGTGAGCCTGCGGCTCCGCGCACGACCCGCCGTGGACGAGACCTGGTTCGTGCCGGCGGACGCGCCGCGTGCAACGGACGTGCAGCTTGCGCTACGCCGCGGCGCGACGCCGCCGATCGCGTGCGAGGTGACGGAAGGCGGTGTGCTCGTGCGCCTCGCGGGGAACGCGGGCTACGTGGCCGCGGCGCGCTCGGCCGTGCAAACGCACGGCGTCACGCATCCGCGCGACGGCGCGGCGTGGGCGGCGCTTCGCGCCGCCCCGCGCCCGCGCGCGCCGCGGCGAGGGTTGAGTGCCGAAGTGCGCGCGTTGAATGAGAGCGTGCGCCGCGCATTCGATCCGGCTGGAATCCTCAACCCGGGGATCATGGGATGAGCTCGCTCGCCGCCCCGGTCTTTCCCACTGATCTCACGTCACCGCTCGCCCACGCGCGTGTCGGCCTCGACAGCTGTGTGCACTGCGGCTTCTGCCTGCAGGCGTGCCCGACCTATCTGGCGTTGGCGGACGAGAACGACTCGCCGCGCGGCCGCCTCGTCCTCATGCGCGCGGCGCTGGAAGGACGCGTTGCGCTCGATGACCCGGATGTGTCCACGCATCTGAGCCGCTGCCTCGGCTGCCGCGGGTGCGAATCGGCGTGCCCGAGCGGCGTGCCCTATGGCCATCTGCTTGAAGTGGCCCGTGAGACGCTGGCTGCGATGCGACCGCTGCCAATCCTTGCGCGCTTCATCTTGTGGATCTTCGCGCGCCCGTCGGCGCTACGCGTCGCACTCTGGTTCGCGCGCCTGGCGCGCGACACGGGCATCGCCGCGGAGCTTGCCCGCCTGCCGGGCTCGCTGGGCTTTCCCTTCGCGATGCTCGCCTCGACGGCGCGCAACGCGACACCGGCGTGGACGCCGCGCGCCGCGGCGACGCGCGCGACGGTGGCGACGCTCGACGGCTGCGTGATGGAAGGACTTTTCGCCGAGGTCAATCGCGCCACCGAGCGCGTGCTTGCCGCCAACGGGTACGCCCTGCGCGCCGCGCCCGGCCAGCAGTGCTGCGGCGCGCTGCACGTCCATGCCGGCGACGCCGAGACTGCGCGCCGTCTTGCGCGGACGAATATCGCGGCGTTCGAAGCGAGCGGCGCCGAGTTTGTCGCGTCAAACTCGGCCGGCTGCGGCGCGATGATGAAGGAGTACGGCCAGCTGCTCGCCAATGATCCGGCTTGGCGCGAGCGCGCCCGAGCATTCGGCGCCCGCGTACGCGACGCCAGCGAACTGCTCGCCGCTGCCGGTCCGCGCGAGGGAGCGCCGATCCGCCGTCGCATCACGTACGACGCGCCCTGCCACCTCGAGCACGCGCAGAAGTTGAGCGCACCGCCGCTCAAGGTGCTGGCCGCGATTCCAGAACTCGAACTCGTGCCGCTCGAGGACCGCGAGCAGTGCTGCGGCAGCGCGGGCATATTCAACCTCATCGAGCCCGGCGTATCGCAACGCGTGCTCGCGGCCAAGATGGATTGCATCGCGGCCACCGGCGCGCCGATCGTGGCCACGGGCAATCCCGGCTGCCTGATGCAGATCGGCGCCGGGTTGGTGCGCGACGGGCGCGGCGCGGTGGCGCGGCACCCCATCGAGTTGCTGGACGAAAGCTACGCGGCCGCGGAGCGCTGAATGCACGTCGTCTTCCTCGAGTTCGAAGGCATCCTCGCGGACACGACGCCGCATCGCGTTGGCGCGCTGCGCGAGGCGCTGCTCGTGGATGGACTTTCGCTCGACGATGAGACATGGACGGAGCACTGCCATGGGCTCGCCGTGGACGCCGCCGTGCATGCCGCGCGGCGAGTACTCGGCGGCGCCGACGATCCGGTGGCGGCGGAGGTCGTGCGGCTGCGCGCCGAGCGGTCATTCATGGAACGCATCAGCCGCGGCCTGCTCATGCAACCGGGCGGTCTCGCGCTCGTGCAGGCGCTGCGCACGCAGGCGCGCTTAGCGCTAGTAACGCGCGCCGCGCGCCGCGATGTGGATTTTGTGCTCACACTCGCCGGACTCGCCGACGTCTTCACGTGCGTGGTCACGGCCGACGACCGGGTCGAAGGCAAACCGTCGCCCGCCCCGTACGTGCTGGCGCTCGAGAAGCTGTCGCGGACGGCGTCGGTCGCCGCAGGGGACACACTCGCGTTCGAGGATGCGCGTCCGGGCATCCGGTCGGCGCGCGCCGCCGGGGTGCGCACCGTCGCCGTGGGTCCGCTTCCCGTACATCACGCCATGGAGGCCGACGCGTACTACCCAACACTGTCCGGCCTCTCGTTCGACGAGATGCGATCGCTTGCGCGCGGAGGGCGCACATGAGCGCCCCCATTGCCGCGCCGACGCTTGCCGAGTACGAGCTGGTGCGCACGGACGCGGGGGTGGTGGACCGCTCGAACCGCCTGCGCATGACCTTTACGGGCGAGAACGCGGCAGACGCGCTCACGGGGCTCGTCACGAATGACGTCCTCGCACTGCAAGCAGGACATGGCCAATACGCCGCGGCGCTGACGCCGAAGGGCAAGGTGATCGCCGACGTGCGCGTGCTTTATCGCGTGGCGGGCGGCTTTCTGGTGGATGCTCCGGCGCCGTCAGCGGCCGGATTCGTCGCGATGGTGCGCAAGTACGTGAATCCGCGCTTCGCCCGCTACAGCGACGTGTCGGCCTCCGTCGCGTGTGTGGGTGTCGTCGGGCCGCATGCACGGCAGGTCGTCTCGCACGCGCTCGCGTGCTCGCCCGCCGCCTTCGACCTCCTGCCGCCGTACGCGAACTGCGACGTGTTGTTCGGCGACGAGACCGTCATGGTCGTACGCGCGGCTGACTACGGCGTGGATGGCTTCGACTGCTTCGTCGCTTCGGCTACGGCGCTGCGCTTGCGCGACGCACTCGTGGCGTCGGGCGCGGCGTCCGCCGCTCCGGCGGCGCTCGACGTGCTGCGCATCGAGGCCGGACGGCCCGCGTGGGGCACGGACATGACCGACGAGACGTTAGCCCATGAAGCAGGCCTCGACACGCTCGACGCCATCTCGTACACCAAGGGCTGCTACACCGGACAGGAGGTCGTGGCGCGCGTGCACTTCCGCGGTCACGTCAATCGGGTGTTGCGCGGTCTTCGCCTCGCGGCGGCGATCGCCGCCGACGCACGCGTGTTTGACGGCGACGCAGACGTCGGCGATGTGCGCTCCCGCGCCATCTCACCTCGGCTCGGCCCCATCGCCCTTGCGATGGTGCGCCGTGACGTCGCGCCCGGCGGCCAGGTGATCGTGCGCGCGGTGGACGGCGACATGCCAGCCACGTTGGTGGCGCTGCCGTTCCCCGCATGAGCGTCGCGCTCATTACGGGAGCCTCGGGACTGGTCGGCTCTCATCTCGTCGAACGGCTGCGCGGCGACGGCTGGATCTTGCGTGCGCTCGTGCGCGACCGCTCGCGGGCCGGATGGCTCTCGTCGCAGGGGGTCGAGCTCTTCGACGGCGACACGCGCGACGGGACGGCGTTCATGCGCGCGGCGGAGGGCATGCAGTATGTGTTCCACTGCGCGGCGGCCATCACGCCACGCGGCGGCTGGGAGGCGTACCGCCCACCCAACATCGAAGGGACGCGCAACGCGGTTGAAGCCGCTGCTCGCGTTGGTGCGCGATTGCTGCACCTCAGCTCAGTGGCCGTCTACGGTCCCGAGGGTCGCTTTGGCCTCTCGCACGGCGCGTCCTTGCAGGAGTTGCAGCCGCTGGTCCCGATTCCCGAACGTGCGTGGTACGCACGCTCCAAGCGCGAGTCGGAGGAGTTGGTGATGCACGCGCATCGAGCGGGCCGTGTGTGGGCGACCGCCGTGCGGCCGTGCGTCATCTACGGACCGCGCGACCGCCAGTTCATACCGCGCGTCGCCTCCGTGCTGCGTGCGCCGCTCGCGCCGCGCATTGGGAGTGGGCGCTCGGTGCTGGCGATCGTCCATGCCCGCAGCGTGGCTGAGGTGGCTGTACGCGCGGTCACCAGCGAAGTCGGCGCGGGCCGCGCGTACAACGTCACCAACGACGCGCCGATCACGGTGCGTGAGTTTTATGACGCAGCCGAGGAGGGACTCGAGTATCGCGTGCGCTGGCTGCCGATTCCGGGCGCGGTGGCCCAGGGTGCGCTGGTCGCGGCGGGCGCGTTGCTGCGCGTGCTTCGCTTCCCTGGATCGGCACTGCTCAACGCACGTACACTGGACTTCCTGCTGCAGGACAATCCGTTCTCGAGCGAACGCGCGCGCCTCGAACTCGGATGGACGAGCGGCATTAACCCGCGGGCGGCTGTTGTCGAAGCGTTCCGCGCATGCGCATCGTGACGCCGGGCTGACACGCAGGTTTCGCGAACTGCATTGCCAGCAAACGAACATGGGCGCGACTTTCGTCGCGCCCACGTCACATCAGCAGAAACCGAGATTACGGCTTCTTGGCCGGAGCAGCGGCCGGCGCAGCAGCCGGGGCGGCGGCCGGAGCGGCCGTCGTATCCTTCTTGGTCGTGTCGGTCGCGGCAGCGGCCGGTGCAGCAGCCGGAGCAGCGGCGTCAGCGGCCGGGGCGGCCTCTTCCTTCTTGGCGCAGGCGGCCAGAACGAGCACAGCGGCGACGAGGGCAATGCGCTTCATTGAGTAGTTCTCCAAAGGAGGGACACTAAAGGCGCGAGACTGCGCCTTGGTACGCAGTGCTCGAACGCGCGGAATTTACGGAGACTGGACGCCCCGTCAAGGCACATAGAATGCGCAACGACAGGGGGCGCATGCCGATGCCAAACGTCGCGTGTTACTCTCCGCCTCCGGCCCGGCACGGTGCGCGGTCCCGTCACGCACAACACCGACCCGGAGTCAAGCGTTGTAAGATACGGCCTAACTGTCGGTTGCGCAACTAGTTGCGATCGAAGAGCGCCAGAACTCCCTGCCGATCAGCCCAGCACCGTCCTATCTTGCCATTTCCCGCTTCTCGTCCCGACCCCCGGACTCCCTCACCGTCTGTATTCCGTGCCTGAGACCGTCGGCCAGACTGTTCGAGGCGCCTGCCCGCACGATTGCCCTGACACGTGCGCGATGATTACGACCGTGGAGGACGGCCGCGCGGTGCGGGTGCAGGGCGATCCGAACCATCCGTTCACGGCGGGCTTCCTCTGCGCGAAGGTCAACCGGTATCTCGAGCGCACGTACCACCCCGACCGCCTGCTGCACCCGCTGAAGCGCGTCGGTCGCAAGGGACGCGGCGAGTTCGTGCGCGTGACGTGGGACGAAGCGCTGCACGACATCGCCGAACACCTGCGCGCGATCGCCGACGGACCGCACGGGGCGCAGGCCATTCTGCCGTATTCGTACGCGGGCACCATGGGCATGCTCCAAGCCCAGTCCATGGACCGGCGCTTCTTCCACGCGCTCGGCGCTTCCAAGCTCGACCGGACGATCTGCAGCACGGCTGGCGCATGGGGCATGCGCATGACGGTGGGCGCCAACATCGGAGCGGACGCGGAGGGCATGCCCGACAGCGATCTGGTCGTACTCTGGGGCACGAACACGCTCACGTCGAATGCGCACCTGTGGCCATTCGTGCTTCGTGCGCGTGAGAATGGCGCGCGCGTGGTGTGCATTGACCCGATTCGCACGCGCACGGCGGACCAGTGCGATGAGTGGCTTCCCATCCGGCCGGGCACCGACGCAGCGCTCGCGCTCTCGATGATGCACGTGATCTTCGCGGAGGGACTGCAAGATGACGACTACCTCGCGCGGTTCACGCTGGGCGCCGACGCCCTCCGCGCGCGCGCCGAACAATACCCGCCGGATAGCGTCGCCATCCTCACGGGGATTCCAGAGGAACGCATCGTCGCTCTTGCCCGCGCCTACGGGCAGGCGAAAGCAGCATTCCTGCGCATCAACTATGGCCTTCAACGGCACGGCGGTGGGGCAATGGCCGTGCGCACCATCGCCTGCTTGCCGGCGGTGACCGGCCACTGGCGTCGCCCCGGCGGAGGTGCGCAGCTGTCCACCAGCGCGAACTTCAAGTTCAACACGGCGGCGCTCGAGCGCCCCGAGCTCTCGCCGGATGTTCGCACCGTCAACATGATCCGGCTCGGCGACGCGCTCACCCTCCCCGACGCCGGAGTCGGCGGGCCGCCGGTGCAGGCGCTCGTCGTGTACAACTCGAATCCGGCAGCGGTCGCGCCGGACCGCAACCGCGTGCTCGCCGGTTTGCGGCGCGACGACCTGTTCACCGTGGTACTCGAGCATTTCCAGACAGACACGGCGGACTACGCGGACTACGTCCTGCCGGCGACCACGCAGCTCGAGCATTGGGATGTGCACTTCGCCTACGGGCATCACTACGCCACGCTCAACACTCCGGCCATCGCGCCGCTGGGCGAGTGCAAACCGAACACGCAGATCTTTCGTGAGCTGGCCGTGCACCTGGGGCTCGGCGACGCGGGGTTCGCCGACGACGACGATGCGCTCCTGCGGCAGGCGCTCTCGACGACCGACCCCAAGATGACCACGGTCACATACGACGCGCTAATGGCGCATGGGTGGGTGCGCCTTGACGTGCCGACACCCTACGTGCCGTACGCCGAGGGCGGCTTCACGACGCCGAGCGGCAAGTGTGAGTTCTATTCGGCGCGCATGGAAGCCATGGGGCTCGACCCGCTGCCGGCATTCACGCCACCATACGAACTGCCGGAGCTTGTTCCCGACGTCGCCGAGAAGTACCCGCTCATGCTCATCTCGTCGCCGCGGCACCAGTTCCTGAACAGCACGTTCGTGAATATCGCCTCGCTGCGCCTTGATGCGGAGCCGGAAGTGACACTCCATCCCACGGACGCCGCCGCGCGTGGCATCGAGGAAGGCGCCACGGTGGTGGTCTTCAACGACCGCGGCGCATTCACGGCCGTCGCGCGTGTCGCCGACCGCGTGCGCGAAGGCGTGGCGTGGGCGCCCAGCATCTGGTGGGGCAAGCTGACGCGCGACGGGCACAACGCGAACGAAACCACGTCGCAGCGCACCACCGATATGGGCGGTGGCCCAGTGTACTACGACAACCTCGTCGAGGTCACACCGACGGGGTAGAACGAAGGCCGCGCAATGAAGGCCGCGCGATGTAGGCCGCGCGCCGAACGTGACTGACCCTGGTCAGTTTACTCAGACCGGGTGTCGCAGCTCAGGGTAGCGGCGAATCGCCCACAGCGCGTACACGCCCATGAGCGCCGCCATGCCGCCGATCGCCCACGCGGCGCTCGACGCGCGCGCGATGGCGCCGCTCACGAACGAGCCGATTGGGTTGGTGCCGATGTACACCGCGACGTAGATCGAGATCACGCGCCCGCGGAGAGCGTCGGGCGACGCGGACTGGAGCAGCGCGTTGATCACGGCGCTGTTGACCACCATGCATGAGCCGACGCCGAACAGCAGCACGCCGGTGACAACCTCGGCGCGCGAGAGGCTGACGAGGACGAGGAGGACCGGGAAGGCGAGTGACGTGACGAGCAGCGCGCGATGCCGCTTGAGGCGCGCGCCAGCGGCCGCGACGCTGAGCGCGCCGATCATCGCCCCGATGCCGACACAGGTCATCAGCGCGCCGTAGCCGCCAGCGCCGAGTCCCAGCACGTCACGTGCGAGCACGGGCAACAGCGTGAGCACCGGGATACCGAGCAGCGAGTAGACGGCGACGACCTGCATGAGCACGGCGGTCTGCCGATGGGTGCGCACATAGGTGAAGGCCTCGCCCAGGGCGTGGAGCGCTCGCCCGGTCGGCGCCGGTGGCTGGTGCGGCAACCGGATAAGGGCGAGGCTCATCAGCACGGCGAAATACGACAGCGCGTTGATGCCGAAGCACCACGCGATACCGGCACGCGCGATGACGATGGCGGCGAGCGCCGGACCCACGATGCGCGCGAAATTGAAGCCGCTCGAGTTCAGCGCGATCGCGTCCATCACGTGCTCCTTGCCGACTAGCTCAATGAAGAGCGACTGCCGGGCCGGTATTTCAAACGACGAGATGACGCCGCCGAGCAACGCGATGGCGATGAGCCAGCCGATGGTCATGTGCCCGGACCATATGAACCCCCAGAGCAGCACGGCCTCGAGGAGCAGCAGGGCTTGCGCGATCGTCACGATGCGAAGGCGCCGGAACCGGTCGGCCACCAGGCCGCCGGGCAGCGAGAGCACCAAGATGGGCAGCGTGCCCGCGGCGGCGACCACGCCGACGAGGAAGGCGTCGTTCGAGAGCTGGAGCGCGAGCCAGCCCTGCGCGATCTGCTGCATCCACGTGCCGATGAGCGATGTCGTCTGCCCGGCGAAGAAGAGCCGGAAGTTCGGCGAGTGCGAGAGCACACGGAACGGATTGAACGACGGGGCTCGAAGCGACATCGGTGAAAGATCGCCGGAGGGCGTCGTTCTCGACAACCACGGTGCGCGGTGAACGCCTGCTACGCCGTGACTTGACCCTGCCTTCGTCGAAACGGTAAGCTACCCGTGATGCTCTCCGCCTTCTCCGCCGCCGTCCTCGGGTTCATGCTGGGCCTGCGGCACGCCACGGACGCCGACCACGTGGTCGCGGTCACGGCGATTGTGGCGCGTGAACGGTCGCTGAGGCGCGCGGCGTGGATTGGGGTGCTCTGGGGCATCGGACACTCCATCACGGTGTTCACCGTCGGCGGCGTGATCATCGCGTTCCGGCTCGTGATTCCTCCGCGCCTCGGGCTGCTGCTCGAATTCGGCGTGGCGCTGATGCTCATCTTCCTCGGCTTCAGCAACCTGCGTGGCGGCGCGCCGGCGCATGAGCACGGCCACACGCACGAGTTCGATCACCGCAAGCCGCTGCTGATTGGCACTGTGCACGGCCTCGCCGGCTCGGCGGCGGTCGCGATCCTCGTGCTGGCAGCGATTCCGCAGACGCTCTGGGCGTTCGCGTATCTGTTTGTGTTCGGCGTGGGCACGATCGCGGGCATGATGCTGGTGACCGTGCTTGTCGCGGCGCCAGCGATGTATGCGAGCGAGCGAGTGGCGCGCCTGCACGGCGGCATTCGATTGGCCGCCGGCGCGCTGAGTCTCGGCTTCGGCCTGCTGCTTGCGCGCGAGATCATCGTCGGGGGCGGGCTGCTCTCCGCGGCGCCGTCTTGGAGCCCGAAGTAACGGACGCAGCAGGCTGAGCGCGCCTTGCATCGACCACATGCTCTCGCCGGGACAGCGTCGCGGCGTGCGCTTACCTTTCACGCGCATGCCCGCCTCCCACCCTGCCTCGCCGCGCTCGCCGAAGCCGCGCCGTTCGACTGATCGCCGAACCATGCCGCGTCCGGCACCGGCCGACGCCCGCGAGTTCTCGCGGCGTCTGCGCGCCTGGTTCCGGCGCAACGCGCGCGAGCTGCCGTGGCGCGATACTCGCGACGCGTACCGCATCCTCGTGTCGGAGCTGATGCTTCAGCAGACGCAGGTGTCGCGCGTGCTCGACTTCTATGCCCGCTTTCTCGAGCGCTTCCCGGATCTCGCCGCAGTGGCGGCGGCACGCAAGTCACAGGTGCTCGCCGCGTGGCGCGGGCTGGGCTACTACGCCCGGGCGCGCAACCTACACAAGCTGGCGCGCCGTGTGGTGCGCGAGGAGCCGCACGTGTACGGCGGTGCATTGCCGGCGACGCCAGCCGAGTTGCGTCAGTTGCCGGGCGTGGGGGCCTACACGGCTGGCGCGGTCACGAACTTTGCCTATGAGAAGCGCGCCGCACTCGTGGACACCAACGTGGCGCGTGTGCTGCGGCGCTGTTTCGCGCCGCACCTGCGCCCAAAGCGCGCGCGCGACGTCACGCGGCTCTGGGCGATCGCCGAAGCGGTGCTACCGCGCACGGGGCGCGCGGCGTGGGCGCATAATCAGGCGCTGATGGAACTCGGGGCGCTGGTGTGCACCGCACGGGTGGCGCGCTGCTCGCGGTGCCCGGTGCGAAGCATCTGTACGAGTGCGGACCTAGAATCCGGATTGCGATAGAGGTCGCGATACTGATCGCCGACAATCGATTAGGGGCGCCGGTAAACCGGCGCCCCTAATCGTCCCTCGAAATCCAGAATCGATTTCCGGGATCGGAATCCGGATTCCTGATCCTACCGCGCGATCCGGTGCTTGTGGTCCAGCACCGACTTGTACGGCCGGTCGCCGTAGCCGGTGTAGATCTGCCGTGGACGGGCGATCTTCTGCTCCTTGTCGAGCAGCAGCTCTTCCCACTGGGCCATCCAGCCGGCCGTGCGCGCGATGGCGAACAGCACCGTGAAGTAATCCGTCGGGAAGTGCAGCGCCCGATAGATC
>JAHFCU010000043.1 GCA_023249305.1 Gemmatimonadota bacterium | reverse complement strand
AGCCTCGCGCGGCCGCATTCGCCGCGCGTCGCACCGGTCGCCGCCTTCCTTTCTCGACATGCCACAGATTCAGACACCCTCCTCGCCTCCCTCGAACTTCGGCAAAGTGTCGAAGGCCGTCGCCTTCTGGCTGCTGGTCATCCTCGTGCCGGTGTTCATCATCCAGTACGCGGGCGGCAAGTCAGACGGCTCGAGCGAGATCAAGTACACCGAGTACGCGCTGCAGCTGCAGGCCGACAACATCCAGCAGGTGACGATCACGGGCGGCAAGCTGATTGAGGGGACGTTCAAGTCACCCGTCATGGTCAGCAGCCGTCAGGTGCGAAAGTTCAGCGTCAAGCTCCCCGTGCAGAACTCCGACAAGGAGCTCGAGAAGCTGAACGCGAAGGGTGTGGTGGTGGACGCGCAGGATCCGAGCCCGTCCATCGCGGCGCTGCTCGTCAACCTGCTGCCGTGGATCGTGATCTTCGGCTTCTGGATCTTCTTCCTGCGGCAGATGCAGTCGGGGCCGAACAAGGCGTTCTCGTTCGGCAAGTCAAAGGCGAAGCTGCTGACGGGCGACACGCCCAAAGTGACGTTCGCCGACGTCGCGGGATGCGACGAGGCGAAGGTCGAACTGCAGGAGATCATCGAATTCCTGAAGGACCCACAGAAGTTCACGAAGCTCGGCGGCCGCCTGCCCAAGGGCGCGCTGCTCGTAGGCCCGCCGGGGACGGGCAAGACGCTGCTCGCGCGCGCCGTGGCGGGCGAGGCCGCGCGTCCGTTCTTCTCGATGTCGGGCTCCGATTTCGTGGAGATGTTCGTGGGCGTCGGTGCGAGCCGCGTGCGCGACCTGTTCGAGCAGGGCAAGACGAATGCGCCGTGCATCATCTTCATTGACGAAATCGATGCCGTGGGGCGCCATCGCGGCGCCGGACTCGGCGGCGGGCACGACGAGCGCGAGCAGACGCTCAACCAGTTGCTCGTCGAGATGGACGGCTTCGAGAGCAACGAGGGCGTGATCCTCGTGGCGGCGACGAATCGTCCCGACGTGCTTGACCCCGCGCTGCTGCGCCCGGGGCGCTTCGACCGGCAGATTGTGGTCGATGCGCCCGACCTCCGCGGCCGCGAAGGGATTCTGCGCGTGCACATGCGCAACAAGCCGATGGCCGACGATGTGGACGTGACGGCCCTGGCGCGCAGCACGCCGGGGATGGCGGGTGCGGACCTCGCGAACCTCGTTAACGAGGGCGCGTTGCTCGCCGCGCGCCGCAATCACGACAAGGTCTACATGGCGGACCTCGAGGAAGCGAAGGACCGCGTGATGCTCGGCGCCGAGCGCAAGTCGCTCGTGATGAAGGACGAGGAGCGCAAGCAGACGGCGTACCACGAGGCGGGGCACGCGGTGTGCGCGATCAAGGTCAAGGGCACAGACCCGCTGCACAAAGTGACCATCGTTCCGCGCGGCCGCACGCTCGGCGTGGCGTACACGCTGCCAGAGGACGACCGCGTCTCGATCAGCCGTGAGCAGCTCGATGCGCGGCTGGTGATGGCGTACGGCGGCCGCGTCGCCGAGGAACTCGTCTTCGGTCGTGCGCGCGTCACGATCGGCGCGGCGAGCGACATCCAGATGGCGACGCAACTGGCCCGGCGCTACGTGTCGCAGTGGGGACTGAGCGACAAGATCGGACCGATCCTCGTCGGCGACAACGAGCAGGAACTCTTCCTTGGCGCGCAGATCATGAGCCGCCGCGAGGTGTCGGAACGCACCGCGCAACTGGTGGACGAGGAAGTGGGACGCATCATTCACGAGTCATACGAGCGTGCGCGCGTGGTGCTCACGGAGAACCGCGCGCTGCTCGACACGCTGGCCAACGCGCTGCTCGACCGCGAGACGCTGACGCGCGAAGATATCAAGCTGCTGGTGGATGGAAACGAACTGCCGCCGCGCGCCCTGCCGGACAAGCCGGCGGCACTGGTGAGTGTGCCGGCGCCGAGCGCGACTGCGGAGTCCAAGGTCACGCCGCCGATGCTCGGTGGGCCTGAGGTGGCGCCGGCATAACGGCTGATTTCGGATGTGGACTCAGGGTGGCGATTGAGGATTGAGATTCAGGATTACGATTTGCGATGGCCCGGCTTCCAGGCCGGGCCATTTCCATTGGGGCATCGGCCATCGCGATCCTGAATCGTCATCCGGGATCGCGATCCTAAGTCCAAGTCCTCAATCGTTAGAGCCTATCGCTTGCGCCGCCCAACCGTCTATTTTTCTAGGCTATGCAGGACTTGGCTGAGCGAGTGGCCGAGGTCAGGGGACGCATCGCAGAGGCCGTGCGCCGGGGCGGGCACGGTCAGGCGGTGCGGCTCGTGGCCGTCACCAAGACGCACGGACCCGAGACAGTGGCGGCCGTTCACGCCTGTGGCGTGGAGGACGTGGGCGAAAACCGGGTGCAGGAAGCGTTGGACAAGCAGGCGATGGTGACGATGCCGGTGCGCTGGCACCTGATCGGGCACTTGCAGCGCAACAAGGTGAAGGCGCTAGACCGCTTCTGGCTGTTTCATGGGCTCGACAGCAGCCGGTTGGCGGACGCGGTGGACGAATCAGGACGCCGGCGAGGCCGGCCGATTGATCTGCTGGTGCAGGTGAACGTCGTCGGCGAGGCGTCGAAGGGCGGCTTCGAACCGGCGGACATTGCCCGCGAGGGCGAGCGGATGCTGGGCTGCGCGGGCATTCGCGTCGTTGGTGCGATGGCGATGGCGCCGCTCGACGCGGATGAGCGCGAGTTGCGCCGGGTCTTCACCGGCGCGCGGGACGCGTGTGCGGCGTTGCGTGCCGCCGGGCATCCGGCGACGGAGCTGTCGATGGGCATGTCGGGGGATTACGAGATCGCGGTGGAAGAAGGCGCCACGATAGTGCGGCTGGGCACGGTCCTGTTCGGGGAGAGGCATTGATGAGCGACGACGTCTTTCATCTCACGCCGGTTGACGTGCGGCGTTTCGACTTCGGGTCGGCGTTGCGCGGCTACGACAAGACGCGTGTGGACCAGTTCCGCGACCAGGTGGCCGAGGAACTGGAGCGACTCACGCGCGCCAACGCTGAACTCGAGGCGAAGGCGAAGGGATTTCACGAGCAGCTCCGCGCGTTTCGCGAGCGCGACAAGGCGCTCAACGACGCGCTGATCACGGCGCAGCAGCTGCGCGCCGAGACGCGCGAGCAGGCGGAGCGCGAGGCGCAGCTGATACTCCGCGAAGCGCGGGCCGAGGGCGAGAAGCTGGTAGAGGGGTCGCGCGGCGCGGTGCGTCGCCTCGAAGAGCAAGTGGACGCGCTCGAGCGCGCGCGCCAGGCATACCTGGCGCAGTGGCGCGCGTTCACCGAGCGACAGGCGAGCGAGCTGCGCGCGGCGGAGGAAACGCCACGACCAGAACGGCCGGCGGCGGTGAACGCGGCGGCGGCCGGCACGAAGGAAAAGGCGCCAAGCTGGCTCGACGAAGGCGCCCATGATGCGGACGACGCGAAATAGGCGACGCCATGGCCGTGCGCTTCCCCGGTGCCGAGCACGCCCACACTTCCGCAGCGGTTGACGCGGCGGTCGCGGCGGTGCGTGCGCGCACATCGCTCGTGCCGGACGCGGCGCTGATTCTCGGCACGGGGCTCGGCGCGCTCGGGCTGGCGATCACGGTGGAGTGCAAGATCCCGTACGAGGAGATCCCCGGTTTCCCGCTCTCGACGGTCGAGTCGCACGCTGGCCGCCTGCTCGTGGGCACGCTCGGCGGCCGCCGAGTGATGGCGATGCAGGGGAGGTTCCACCGCTACGAGGGATACTCGCTGCAGCAGGTGACGTTTCCGGTGCGCGTGCTGCGGGCGCTTGGCGCGTCGACGCTCATCGTGTCGAACGCCTGCGGCAACATGAATCCGCTCTGGGCACCGGGCGACCTGATGCTGATCACCGACCACATCAATCTGCTCGGCGACAATCCCCTGATCGGGCCGCACGATGCGGCGTTCGGCGATCGCTTTCCTGATATGAGTGCGCCGTACGACACGGAGCTACGGGCGATCGCGCGGCAGGTGGCGCCGTGGATCACGTTGCGCGAGGGCGTGTACGCGGCCGTCGCGGGACCCAACCTCGAGACGCGCGCCGAGTACCGGATGCTGCGTGCGCTCGGCGCCGACGTCGTGGGCATGAGCACGGTGCCCGAGGTCATCGTCGCCGTGCAGGCGGGAATGCGCGTGCTCGGGATCTCGATCATCACCGACCAGTGCCTGCCCGATTCGCTCGAACCAGCGAACCTCGATCGTATCATCGCCACCGCTGGCCGGGCCGAGCCGCATCTCGAAGCGCTGGTGCTCGGCGTGCTGGAGCGCGTATGACCTCAGCCGCGACCACGGAGCGTTTCGCGCTGCTGCCGCCGGAACGCGCGGCGGATGATGTCGAGCGCGAACTGCTCGCGCGCTGGAACGAGGAACGGCTCTTCCAGGCGTCGCTCGCGGCGCGCGCCGACGCGCCGCGCTGGGTCTTCTTCGAGGGGCCGCCGACCGCCAACGGCAAGCCCGGCATTCACCATGTTTTCGCGCGCACCATCAAGGACCTCTTCTGCCGCCACCGCGCGATGAAGGGCTTTCGCGTGGACCGCAAGGCGGGATGGGACACGCACGGCCTGCCCGTGGAGATCGAAGTCGAGAAGGCGCTCGGTATCAGCGGCAAGCAAGACATCGAGCGCGTGGGGATTGCGGAGTTCAACCGGCTCTGCCGCGAGAGTGTGTTCAAGTACAAGGACGACTGGGAGAAGCTATCCAGCCGCATCGCGTTCTGGCTGGACTACGACCACGCGTACGTCACGTACCACAACACGTACATCGAAAGCGTCTGGTGGGCGCTCTCGATGCTGCACGCGAAAGGGCTGCTGTATCAAGGGCACAAGATCCTCCCGTACTGTCCGCGCTGTGGCACGGCCCTCTCGAGCCACGAGGTGGCGCAGGGGTACGAAGACGTCGAGGATCCGTCCGTCTATCTGCAACTGCCGCTGCGCCAGACAGGTGCAGCGCCCGAACGTCGCATTCTCGTCTGGACGACGACGCCGTGGACGTTGGTGTCGAACGCCGCGCTCGCCGTGAATCCCGATCTCACGTACGCGGAGCTGCGCCGCAAGAAGGGCGGCACGTTCACGCTGATTCTCGCCGAGGCGCGCGTGAGCGGCGTGATGGGCGGCGACTGGCAGGATCGCTGGGACGTCGTGGCCACGTTCCCCGGCACGGCGCTCGCCGGCGCGCGCTACCAGCGGCCGCTCGACTGGATGGCCTATGGCGACGGGGCGCGCGAAATCGTCGTGACCACCGACTTCGTGTCGGCGGACGATGGCACGGGTGTCGTGCATCTCGCGCCGGCTTTTGGCGCGGACGATTACCAGGCCGGCCAGCAATACGACCTCGCGTTCCTGCAGCCGGTCAACGCGCGCGGCGAGTTCCCCGAGGACACGCCGCAGGTCGGCGGCATGTTCGTGAAGGACGCCGATCCCGTAATCATCGAGGAGCTTAGGCGGCGCGGCGTGCTCTTCAAGGACGGTCGCTTCGCCCACAGCTATCCACACTGCTGGCGTTGCAAGACGCCGCTGCTCTACTACGCGCGGTCATCGTGGTTTGTGCGCACGACGGCGGTGAAGGACGCGATGATCGAGCGCAACGCGCGGGTGACCTGGAGCCCCGTCGAAGTGGGAGCTGGGCGCTTCGGAGGGTGGCTCGAGAACAACATCGACTGGGCAGTCTCCCGCGACCGATTCTGGGGGACGCCGCTCCCCGTCTGGGTCTGCGATGCCGATCCATCGCACCGCGAAGTGATCGGGAGCTTCGCGCATCTGGCCGTGCAGACGGGACACGCGCTCGGCGCGGACTTCGATCCGCACAAGCCGCACATCGACGGCTACACGTGGGCATGCAGCGAGTGCGACGGGACGATGCGGCGGGTGCCCGAGGTGATCGACACGTGGT
Source organism: Gemmatimonadota bacterium (assembly GCA_023249305.1). GTDB lineage: Bacteria > Gemmatimonadota > Gemmatimonadetes > Gemmatimonadales > Gemmatimonadaceae > PNKL01. Next base: position 20,560 of record JAHFCU010000043.1, on the reverse strand, counting down.
TCGACTCGGGGTCCATGCCGTTCGCGCAGTGGCACTTTCCGTTTGAGCATCGCGAAGAGTTCGCGCACCAGTACCCCGGCGATTTCATCGCCGAGGGCGTGGACCAGACGCGCGGGTGGTTCTACTCGCTGCTCGCGATCGCGACCGGATTGGGCGACGCGCTGCATCCCGAGGGCGCGAAGAAGAAGCACGCGGTGGACGAGCACACGTCGGGCGGGCATTTCCTGCCGGCGGACGTCGCCGAGCCGTACCGCGCGGTCGTCGTCAACGACCTCGTGCTCGACGCGACCGGGCAGAAGATGTCGAAGTCACGCGGCAACACGGTGGATCCGTGGGCCGTGATCGCCCGGCACGGTGCCGACGCGGTGCGCCTGTTCCTCGTGGCGTCGAGCCAGGTGTGGGTGCCGCGCCGATTCGACGAACAGGTGATCCGCGAGACGGCGGGCCGATTCCTCGTGACGCTCAAGAACGTGTACAGCGGCATCTTCGCGCAGTACGCGAACTTCGGCTGGACGCCGTCACCGGCTGATCCGGCCGTGGCCGAGCGGCCGCTGCTGGACCGGTGGATCCTCTCGCGGCTGACGGCGGTGGAAGCCGAGGTGGATGCCGAGCTGCAGCGCTTCGACGCCACCGCGGCGTCGCGCGCGTTGATGGAGTTCGTCACAGAGGATGTCGCCAACTGGTACGTGCGGCAGTCGCGCGCGCGTTTCTACGACGTGGACAACGCCGACAACCGCGCAGCGTTCGCCACGCTGCATGAAGTGCTGACCGTCGTTTCGCGCCTGCTCGCGCCGTTCGCGCCCTTTGTGAGCGACTGGATTCATCGCGCACTGACCGGTGTGTCGGTGCACCTCGCCGACTACACGCGCGGCGCGCCGCCGTCGCGCGATCTGCCGCTCGAGGCGGCAATGGCGGGGGTGCGGGCGCTGGCGACGCTCGGACGCGCGGCGCGCGAGGAAGCCGGCATCAAGGTGCGCCAGCCGCTTTCACGGCTCGTCTGCGTCGCTGGCGACGCGCCCGCGGGGCTGCTCGAGCAGCTCGTCCCGCTGCTCGCGAACGAGCTGAACGTGAAGTCGGTGGAGTTCCTCAGCTCGGCCGACTCCCTGGTGTCGCTCGAGGCCAAGGCGAACTTCCGCTCGCTCGGCAAGAAGTGGGGCAAGGAAACGCCGCAGGCCGCGAAGGCCGTGAACGCGCTGCACAGTGCGACGCTGCGCGCGTTCGAACGCGGCGAGGCAGTGCACCTGACCGTCGGCGGTCACTCGCATCCCCTCGACGCCGAGGATCTCACCGTCGTGCGCAAGGCGAGCGGCGCGCTCATCGTGTCGCAGGACGGGCTGCGGTTCGCGGCCATCGACCCGACGCTCACCGAGGCGCTTCGGCGCGAAGGGCTCGCGCGCGAACTCGTGAGCCGCGTGCAGCGCTTCCGCAAGGAGTCGGGCCTGCACGTGAGCGATCGCATCACGCTCTGGGTCATCGGACCCGCCGCCCTGCACGAGGCCGTGGATGCACACCGCGGCTGGATCTGCGACGAGACATTGACGCTTCACCTGAACGTGCGCGATTCCGCTGGACCCGACATTCCCCCCGGCACGACCGCCGACCTGGATGGCGTGCCCGTTTCCCTCGCACTCCAGAAGGTAACTTGACGATGGCGCCTCAAGACGGCGGCGAAAAGAAGTTCAAGCCGCTCACCAAGAAACAGCAGCAGTTCTTCCTGAAGCTTCTGCTCGATGAACGCAAGCGGGTGCTGAAGGAACTCGGCCAGTGGGACGAGACGCTGAGCAACACGGAGCAGGGCGCCGACGGCGACCTGTCGAGCTACTCGTTCCATATGGCCGACCAAGGCACCGACGCGATGGAGCGGGAGAAGGCCTTCCTGTTCGCATCGAAGGAGGGGCGGTACCTCTGGCACGTGAACCAGGCGTTGCGCCGGCTGTACAAGAACCCCGAGACGTTCGGCCAGTGCCAGCATTGCGGCGGCGAAATCGCGCTCGAGCGCCTGGAGGCGCTGCCGCACGCGCGATACTGCTACAACTGCAAGCAGCGCGAGGAAGATGCGAAGAAGTAAGCCCGGCCTCTTCTGGGGCGTCACGATGTTGGTGCTGCTCGTGGACGCGTTCACGAAGGTGATCGCCGTGGACCGGCTGATCCCCGCATACTTGCCGCGCCCGGTGCTCGGGGACGGGCTGCGCCTGACGCTGGTGTACAATCCGGGGGCCGCCTTCGGGCTGCACTTCGGCGCAGAGTCGCGGTGGATCTTCGTCACGCTGAGCGTGGTTGCGCTGCTGGTGCTCGCGCGCCTCTACCTCGACACACCGCTTGCGCATCGCGCACGCACGCTCGCCCTTGCGCTGGTGACCGGCGGTGCGCTCGGCAACCTGGTGGACCGGCTGAAGTCGGGGCGCGGGGTGGTGGATTTCATTGATGTCGGCGTGGGCGCGTGGCGCTGGCCGACCTTCAACATGGCGGATCTCGCCGTGACGAGCGGCGCGATGCTGCTCGCCTGGGTGCTCTGGACCGCAGGCGAGGCGCCGGCCCGGCGCGCGGTGGTGGCCGCCGTCGCGCCCGACCAGGCGGCCGGCGGCACGGCCGGCTAGACGCCTCGTGCCAGCCGCCGCGGACGGCGCGCATCACGAGTTCACCGTCGAGGAGGCCGGTGCGCCACGGCTCGATCTCTTGGTCGCGCATCGTCTCTCGATGTCGCGCAGCCAGGCCGCCACGCTTGTGGCCAACGGGCATGTGCTTGTGAACGGTCGGCGCGAGCGCGCGAGCTTCCGTGCGCCGCGCGGCGCTTGCGTCACCGTGCAGGTGCCGCCCGCACCGGGGCGCGAGGTTGTCCCCGAGCAGCTGCCCGTGGCGGTGGTGTTCGAGGACGAGCATCTGATCGTCGTGGACAAGGCCGCGGGAATGGTCGTTCATCCGGCGCCGGGGAACTGGACCGGCACGCTCGTGAACGCGCTGAAGGGGCGCGGCCAACAGCTCGCCGAGGGTGACGCGGCGGAGCGCGCCGGGCTCGTGCATCGCCTCGACAAGGACACCTCCGGCTTGATGGTCGTGGCCAAGACCGACGGTGCGCTGCGTGTGTTGAGCAAGGCGATTGCCGAGCGCCGCATCGTGCGGCGCTACGCCGCGCTCTGCTGGGGGCACCTCGCCGAAGACGCGCTCACGGTGGATCGCCCGATCGGGCGCGACCCGAACGATCGCGTGCGCATGGCCGTGCTCGAGGGCGGCCGCGCGGCGCGCACCGACTTCATGCGCCTCGCGCGCTTCGCGTCGGCGGACTTGCTGCGCTGTCACTTGCACAGCGGTCGCACGCATCAGATTCGCGTGCATCTGGCGTCCATCGGGCATCCCGTGGTTGGAGATGACGCCTACGGAGGCGGAGGCGCCCGGAAAGTGGTCGGGCTGCCGCCGAAGCGGCATTTCCTCCACGCCGCCTGGCTCGTCTTCAATCATCCGGTGTCGGGGGAGCGACTGGATTTCCGCTCGCCCCTGCCGGAGGCGTTGCGGGAGTCGCTGTTGACGGTGGCGGAACTGCCTGCGTTGTTTGCCACACCGAATCCCCTGGAGTACTTTGACTTCTATAGAGCCGATCGCTGATATCACGGCCCGGCGCTTCCTGGTCTTCGAGGCGGGCGCGCGCCGTTGCGCCTGCCCGATGGAGGTGGTACGCGAGATCGTCCCGATGCGTGCGGCCACCCGGGTGCCGGGGGCGCCGGATTGGGTGTGCGGGCTCGTGAACCTTCGCGGCGCGCTGGTGATCGTGGCCGACCTGTCGGCGCGGTTCGGCGCGCATCGCGAGGGCGGTGCGGGCGAGGTGCTCGTGGCGGAGGTGCTCGGCAAGACGCTCGGCGTGCTCGTGGACGGGGTGCGGGACGTGATGACGTTCGACGAGGGACGGCTGGAATCGGTCGAGGGCGAACACGCGGTGGGTGGCGTGGTGTCGCACGTCGCTTACGCCGGGATCGACCAGGTGCTGGTGTGCGACATGTCGGCGCTCGCTCGCCAAGCGCTGGTCCTGTAAACGCTCGAGGAGGATTTCGGTGCCAACGGTGCTCATTTGCGACGACGCGATCTTCATGCGGACGATGGTGGGCGACATCCTCCAGCAGGCCGGGTTCGAGGTGGTGGGCGAGGCCGAGACCGGCACGCAGGCGGTCGAGAAGTACAAGCAGCTGCGGCCGGACCTCGTCACGATGGACATCGTCATGCCCGACCTGGGCGGCATTGACGCGGTGCGAGCGATCACGGCGTTCGACCCGAACGCGCGGGTGCTCATGTGTTCGGCCATGGGGCAGCAGGCACTCGTGGTCGAGGCCATCCAGGCGGGGGCGAAGGACTTCGTGGTGAAGCCCTTCCAGCCGAGCCGCGTGCTGGAGGCCGTACAGCGCGTGCTGGGCTAACGGGTCGGTCCCCACTCTGAGCTGCGGCGTGGACCCCAATCGGTACGGCGATCTCTTTCGCTCCGAGAGCCGCGAACAGCTCTCGGAGATCAACCGCGCGCTCCTCGAGCTCGAGGCGCACCCCGCGGACGCGGCGCCCGTGCCCGCGCTGTTCCGCGCGGTGCACACGCTGAAGGGGATGAGCGCGACGATGGGATACGCGGCGGTAGCCGCGTTCGCGCACGAACTGGAGAGCCTGCTCGACCGCCTGCGCGCCGGCGAGCAGGGCATCAGTGCCGAGCTGATGGACGTACTCTTCTCGGCGGCTGACGCACTCGAGGCGGGCATTGACCGCGCGGTCGCGAAGAAGGGTGAACCTCCGCAGATGGCCGCGGTGCTCGAGCAGATTCGGCACGTGGCCGGCAGCCACTCTGCGGCGGCGGATCGCCCGGCCGCTGGAGATGGTGTCTCGGCCGCAGAGGCGGCGCAGGCCGCCGTCAGCTTCGACGAGAGTCCCGGCATGCTGGTGCGCGTGCGGCAGCGCGCCGACACGCTGCTCCCCGGCGTACGCGCATTCATGGTGATCCAGAAGGCGCGCACATTGGGCGAGGTCGTGGCCGTCTCGCCGCCGCTCGCGGCGTTGCAGGCGGCAGAGACGCCACAAGCGTTCGCGTTCCGCCTCGTGACGACGAGGTCGACGCCCGATATCGAGTCGGCCATCGTCGCCACGGGAGAGATCGAGCACGTCGAGGTGTCCACCGGACGCGGGCGCCAGCGCGCGCCGGTGCGGCTCGCGAGCGCCGACGACGCGGCGCCGCTCGCGCGCGGCGCCCGGCACGTCCGCATCGAACTCGCCCGCCTCGACACGTTGATGAACCTGATCGGCGAACTCGTGATTACGCGCGGCCGCTTGCTGCAGCTTACCGCGGGTCGCAGCGATGCGGCGCTGGACGAAGCCATGACGCAGGCGTCGCGCCTCATCGGCGACCTGCAAGCGGAAGTGATGGCGAGCCGCATGGTGCCGGTCTGGCAGGTGTTCGACCGCTTTCCGCGCCTCGTGCGCGACGCCGCGCGGCAGCTGCACAAGGAGATTGAGTTCACGGTGGAGGGGAAGGAGATCGAGCTCGACCGCGCGCTCCTCGACGAGATTGGGGAGCCCGTCGTGCACCTGCTGCGCAACGCGGTGGATCATGGCATCGAGGCGCCGGAAGTGCGCGCGGCGCTGGGCAAACCGCGCGTCGGGCGGCTGGTGCTCAGTGCGTCGCGCGAGCGCTCGGCGGTGCTCGTCCGCGTGAAGGACGACGGGCGCGGCATCGACCGCCAGCGCGTGCTCTCGCGTGCGCAGGAGCTGGGAATGGTGGGGGCCGACGTCACGCGGCTCGACGCGGAACTGCTCTTCCGTGTGATCGCGAGCCCCGGCTTCTCCACCGCGGCCGCGGTGAGCGACCTCTCGGGACGCGGCGTCGGCATTGATGCCGTGCAGAGCAAGGTGCGCCAGCTCGGCGGCGTGGTGGACCTCGAGACCGCGCTCGGCGAAGGGACAACGATCACGCTGCGCCTCCCGCAGACATTGGCGATTGTGCGCGCGGTGCTGGCGCGCGTCGGCGGCGAGCGGTACGCGCTGCCGCTGCAGCACGTGCGCGAGACGCTGGCGTGGTCCGCGGAGGCGGTGCAGCACGTGCAGGGGCGCGAAGTGCTGGTGCTGCACGACGAGGTGCTGCCGCTCGTACGGCTGCGCGACGTCGTGCACGCCGCCGGCGACGCGCGCGACGACACGGCCGACATCGTGGTACTCGAGCGCGGCGACCGCCGCGCCGGCCTGCTGGTGGACGAGTTGACGGACCAGCAGGACATCGTCGTGAAGCAGTTCGACGCGGTGCGCGACGGCCTGACGCTGTTCAGCGGGGCGACGATCCTCGCCGACGGCCGGCCGGCGTTGATCATGGACGTGGCCAGCCTGCTCTGAGGACGGAACCCATGGACGAAGTCCGCCAACTCACCGCCCGCCAGCTCGACGCCTTGCGCGAGGTCGCCAACATTGGCGCCGGCCACGCGGCCACGGCACTGTCGCAAATGACCGGGCAGACAATCATGATTAGCGTGCCGCGGCTGGTCGTCTCGGCCGTGGACGAGATCCCGAACCAGCTGGGCGATGCGGAGGAGCCGGTGGCCGCCGTGCTACTGCGCATGCTCGGTGATCTGACCGGGCTCACACTCCTCGTCTTCCCGCATCGCAGCGCGTTGCGTCTCGCGGAGATGATGTCGCACAAGCCCGAGGGGACCTTCGGCACGCTGGACGCGTACGAGCAGTCGGCCATCAAGGAGGCGGGCAACATCCTGAGCTCGGCGTACCTCAATGCGCTCGCGGAGTTCATGGGAATGATCCTGCTGCCGTCGCCGCCGCAGCTCGAGGTGGACATGTCGGAGGCGATCCTGCGGTCCACGTTCGTCGAGTCGAGCCGCGGGACGGACCTCGCGTTCGTGATCGAGAGCGAGTTCTTCCTGAAAGAGCGCAACGAACCGCTGCGCGGGTTCTTCTTCCTCCTGCCGGACGTGGCGTCGCTTGACCACATCCTGAAGGCGGTGCGGCTGGGGTGAGCGCGCCTGCCCTCACGTCCACCCGGGACCGCGAGGTCCTGCGCGCGCGCGCGCGCCGCATCGATCCATCGGATGCCGGCGCGCACAACAACCTCGGCGTGCTCTTCTACAACAAGGGCCTCGCCGAGGAGGCGGTGCAGGCGTTCACGAAGGCGCTCGAGCTCGACTCGAAGATGCAGGTCGCGCAGCGCAACCTCGAGATCGCGTACTTCAACACCGGCTACTACGACCGCCGCGTCGCCGAGCTCAAGGAGCGGCTCCGCGTGCGCACCGACGATCGCGACGCCCGGTGGGAGCTCGGGCGCGTGTACGCGCAGCTCGGCCAAAGCGAGGACGCGATCCGCGAGTTCGAGGAAGTGCTGCGCTACGACGAGCACGACCTCGGAGCGATCGTGCAACTTGGTCTGGCCGCCAAGGCAATCGGCCGGCTGGGCGATGCGCACCGCTGGTTCACGCGCGCGCTCGAGATGGACCCGGCCAGCTCCGTCGTCGCGTTCTATCTCGGCGAAACGCTGTACAACATGGGGCTCGCCGAAGAGGCGCTCGAAGCGCTGCTGCGCGCCATCCAGCTGAATCCTGACAATCCGGACGCGCACTACCTGCTCGGGTTCATTTACGGCGACATGGGGCGGCATGAGGAGGCCGCCACGGCGTCCAAACGCGCCGTGCAGTTGAATCCGGCGCTGTCACGCGCGCAGGCCAACCTCTCCATCGACAAATACGAGCCCGGCGCATACGAGACGCAGCGCACGGCGCGCAGCGCGCGCATCACCGAGCAGCGCATGGCCGTCACCGATGGCGCCGGCCTCGCGCACTACAACCTCGGGCTCGCGTTCCGGCAGAAGGGCTACTTCGCCGAGGCGCTGCGCGAGTATGGCTTGGCGCAGGAGCGCGGCGAGGACGGGCCGCTTGTGCTACAGGCAATGGCCGAGGTGCACCTCCTGCGACGCGATCCTGCAGCGGCGCTCGAGGTGTACGACCGTCTGCTGACCGAGCGGACCGACAGCCCCAAGCTGTGGAACGAGCACGGTGTCGCGCTGCACCAGCAGGGGCGGCACGCTGACGCGGCCGCGGACTACCAGCGCGCACTTGCACTCGACGGCCGGTACGCACTGGCGTCGAGCAACCTCGGCGTCGCGCTCTTCCACGCGGGCGACCGCGACTCCGCCATCGGCGCATTCCGCGCCGCGCTCGCGGCGAACCCGGGCTTCGTGAAGGCGCGACTCAACCTTGCGCTGCTGCTCGCGCGTGCCAAGCGCGCCCAGCTCGCGCTCGAGGCGTACCGCCAGGTGCTCGTGACGGAGGCTGATAACGCGGTGGCGTGGAACGGCGTTGGCCTCGTGCTCGCCGACCTCCGCAAGTTCGAGGACGCGCGCAACGCGTTCGCGCGCGCCATCCAGGGCCGTTCCGACTTCGCCGAGGCGCACTACAACATGAGTTTCGCGCTGTCGAACCTCGGCGACTTCGACGGCGCGCTGCGTGAGACCCGGCGCGCGCTCGAGCTGGATCCGTACTACGTGCCGCAGAAGTTCGCGCTCGCAATTGACCTCGAGTACGAGGATCCGGACCTGTCGGTGGTGCCGGACCTCGGGGGCGAGCAGCGCCTGAGCGCGGAAGTTGGGCAGTTCGCGTTCGACCCCGCGCTTCTCGACACGTTGTTTCAGGAGCTGGCGCCGCCGCCCTCGCCGGAGCCCGCGCTGGTGGTGGAGACCGATCCGTACGCGATGGCGGCTGACTATCTCACGAAGGGTCTCTACGACCGCGCCACGGCGGAGACGAGTCGCGCAATGGCCCGCGGCGCCGACGTGGCCGACGGCTACGCGCTCCTCGGCGACGTGCTGTACCGGCAGGGCGCGTATGGCGACGCGCTCGAACGGTTCCGCGCGTCACGCCAAGCGCGGCCCGGGAATGTGCGCGCGATGCGCGGCGAGGCGCAGGCGTTGATGATGCTCGCGCGCGGGTCGGAGGCGCGGCTCGTCGCGGAGGAGATTCTCGATTCCGCGCCCGAGGATGTCGACGCGCTGATGCTCGCGGCGTCGGCGCGCTTCGAGGCAGGCGACCCGGCCGCGGCGCTTGAGGCGCTGGACCTCGCGCGGCGGCTGGCGCCGCAACGCGCCGAGGTGCTGCGGTGGATCGGCAACATCGCGCGCTCGGTGGGGGATCTTGAAGGTGCGATCGCCGCGTATCGCCACGCGCTTGTGCTCGACGCGGATTTCGCGGCGGTGCGTTTCGAACTTGCGCGCCTGCTCGTGCGCAAGGCGGCGTGGGAAGACGCCGAGCGCGAGCTCCTCACGGCGCTCGACACGGTACCGACGTACGCCGAGGCGACGCTCGAGCTGGCAAGCCTGAAGCGCGTCACGGGACGGCCGCGCGACGCCGTGAACTTGCTCGTGGACCTGCTACAGCGCGACCCGTACAACTTCGAGGCGCTCATCGCGCTCGGGGAGACGCTGCTGACCATGGGACGATCGGCCGATGCGCGCGTCGCCTTCACGCGCGTGCTGCGGTTCGACCCCACGCACGTCGGCGCGATCTTCTACGACGGCGTGCTGGCGGCGGGCGAAAAGCGTTACCGCGACGCGATCGCCGCGTGGCAGCACGTCATTGACCTGGAGCCGGCGGGCGAATTCGCGCGCCGCTCGCGCCGTGAGATGCGGACGGCGCAGGACCTGCTGCGTGTGTTCGGTGTGCGCGCCGAGGGAGCGGCCTGATGGCCATCGAAGGACCGCTGCGCGAACTCGGCATCCACGACGTCTTCCAGGTGCTCGACCTGAGCCGGAAGACGGGCGTGCTGCGCGTGGTATCGGAACTGCGAGACAACGAGGGCGTCGTCGCCTTTCATGCCGGCCGCATCGCGTACGCGTCGATTCGCAGCAATCCGTATCCGATCGGCGAGATGCTGCGCAAGGCGAATAAGATCACCGAGCAGGAGCTGACCGCGGCGCGCGCGCAGCAGACGGAGCACGGCGACCGGCGCCGCATCGGCGAGATTCTCATCGAGATGGGCGCCACGACGGCGCGCGATGTGGAGCAGCACGTGCGCCGGCAGGCCGAGGCGGTGGTGTTCGAGTTGATGAGCTGGCGCGAAGGCCACTTCCGATTCGAGGAGGCCAACGCGGCGGAGTTCCCGGACAACCCGTCGGTGGCCGTTTCCACGGAGTCCGTGCTCATGGAGGCCGCGCGCCGCATTGACGAGTGGTCGCGCATTGCTGACCGCGTGCCAAGCCTCGCGGCCGTCCCGCAGTTTGCTGAGGTCGGCGAGTCGCACGCCGGGCAGCTCGACTTGCTGCCCGGAGAGTGGGAAGTGCTGGCGATGATTGACGGCCAGCGCGACATCCGACGACTCGCGGTCGAAGTGGCGCTCAGCGAGTTCGATGTGGCCAAGGTCGTCTATGGCCTCGTGAGCACCGGCGTGGTGTCACTGCGCCAGCCCGACCGTCGCACGCGGGGCGTGGCGCTGACGGCCGACGAGGATGCGGAGCGACAGGCCGCCGCGCGCGCGCTGGTGCTGCAGGGCTTGGCCGCCGCGACGAGCGGCCGCGTTGACGACGCGCTGCGGGTATGGACGCAGTACCTGGCGACGTATCCCTCGGATCGCGACGCCCCGGCAGTCCGCGATGCGGCGGCGGCGGCGGAGCGCTGGCGGCGGGCGGTGGAGGTGCTGCGTGGCGAATGACGATATCCGCGCGCTGAGCGAGGAGCTGGCCGCCGATCCGGCGAGCCTCGTCTTCGTGCCGCTCGGCGAGGCACTGCGACGCCGCGGCGACCTCGAGGTCGCGCTGCGCGTCGCGCAGCGCGGCGTCGAGCGGCACCCGACACGCGCCGACGCGCATGATCTCGTAGCTCGCGTCTCCGCCGACTGCGGCGATCTGGAGCGCGCGATCGCGGAATGGGAGACGGTGCTGCGCCTCGCTCCCGGGCACGCCGGCGCGCACAAGGGGCTTGGCTTCATCTGCTTTCAGCTCGGACGGCTCGAGGACGGCGCAGCACACCTCGGCGCAGCGCTGGCGAGTGACCCCACGGATGGGTCGCTTGTGGCCGCGCTGCAGACGGTACGCGCGGAGTTGGCACAGCGCGGCGCCTCACCCGGCCGCGCCACGGCGCAAGTGTCGCGTCAGGCGGTGGCTGCTGAACTCGCCGTGGCGTCGGCTGCGCGCGCGGCGCTCGCTGCGGCACACGTGCGCTCCGGGCGTCCAACGCTCGGCTTGGACTCGCTGCCGCGTCCGGAGGAGGACGCCAGCACGCTGTTCGACGACCTGTTGGAGGGGCAGCGAAGCGCCGCGATGTTGCTTGACGGTGACGGCCTCGTGCTCGCCGGCCGTTACGTGACGGCGGACGGTGGCGACCTTGCGGCGATCATCGGCGCCCAGCTCTCGGGCGTGAGCGACGAAGCCGGCCGTGCGATGCGCCACCTCGGACTCGGCGCGTGGCGCCAGATCGTCTTCGAGACGGACGCCGCGTCGGTAGCGATGGCGCCGAGCCAGGACGGCGTGCTCCTCGTGGCGGCGGCGCGCCCGATTCCGCTCGGCTTCGTGCGCCGCGTGCTCGAACGCGCGCTCCGGCGCGCGACCGACTGGCTCGGAGGGACGCCGTGAGCGCGCCGTTCGCGCACTTCACCGAGTCGCTGATCCGGCACCGCGGCGTGCTCGGCGCGATGGTCGTCGGCCTCGACGACGGGCTGATCGTGGACTCCACGCTGCAGATCGGCGTCAACGGCAACGCGTTCGCGGCGCTCACCGCCTCGCTCTATCGAAAGGCGCGGCGTTCAGCGAGCGCCGCGGGGTTCGGCGCGACGGGCTTCCTCGAGCTGACCGCGGAGCAGGGGCGGGTCTGCACCGCGGGCGGCGTTGAGCTTGTGCTCGTCGTCGTGTGCGAGGCGCGCGTGAACGTCGGTCTGCTCCGCGTTGAGCTGCTGCGCGCGGCGGCGCAGCTGCCATGAAGTTCTCCGTCGTCGCGCCGTGGGTGGAGACGCCTCTCAAGCAGTTCGTGGACGATGCCCGCGTCGAGATCGCGGTCCTCATGCATCCGTCGGGCCAGGTGCTCGGCCAGTACGGCTTCGCGCGATCGGTGGACGTGATGACCGCGTGCGCGCTCGCGTCGGCCATCCATGCGTCGTCGTCCGAGCTTGGCCGCCAGCTCGAGGGGCAGCCATTCTCCGCGATCCACTACACAGGCCGCGACCGTCAGATCTTCCTCGGCGCGATCCCGGCGCACGGGAGCACGCTCGTGCTCCTCGCCGTCTTCGACACCGAGAGCTCGTTGGGGCTGGTGCAGCTGTTTCTCGAGGAGTTCAAGGCGCGCGTGGCAGCGACCGCCCCGACGGTGCCGGTGGACCAGCCGCCCGCCATGGCGGAGAATTTCGAGCGCGACCTCAACCGCAACCTTGCCCAGTTGTTTGGGCGGGCGTAGTCCTATCTTTCCTGTCTCTTCCTCATTCCGATGAGTCTGGTCAACTACGCCACCCGCGAAATCACGTGCAAGATCGTCTACTACGGACCCGGTCGGTCCGGGAAGACGACGAACCTGCATTACATTTACGGTCAGGTGCCTTCCGACCGGAAAGGGCAGATGGTGTCGCTGGCGACGCAGACCGATCGCACGCTCTTCTTCGACTTTCTCCCGCTCGATCTCGGCACGATTTCGGGCTTCACGACGCGCTTCCAGCTCTACACGGTGCCCGGCCAGGTGTACTACCAGACGACGCGCAAGCTCGTGCTGCAGGGCGCCGACGGCGTCGTCTTCGTGGCGGACAGCCAGTCGCGCCAGCTCGATGAGAACATCGAGAGCCTGCAGGATCTCCATGCCAACCTCGCGGAGCACAGCGTGGACGTGCGGACCACACCGCTGGTGCTCCAGTACAACAAGCGTGATCTGCCGCCCGACCTCTTGCTGCCGACGGCCACGCTCGAGGACGCGTTGAACTTCCGCGGCGTCCCGTCGTTCGAGGCGGACGCGTTGCACGGCCCCGGCGTGTTCGAGACGCTGCGGGCGGTCTCGGAACTCGTCCTCCGCAAGCTTGGCGCATCGAAGGGTGCCTAAGTGAACGAACCGCGCGAGTCCTTCGACCGGTTTGTCGTCGGGGCGAACAACCGCCTCGCGGCAGCGGCCGCGCGCGCGGTGGCTGAGTCGCCGGGCTCGACGTACAACCCGCTGTTCATCTACGGCACGCATGGGCTTGGCAAGTCGCACCTCCTCGGCGCGGTGGCGTCGCTGACCGCAGCGCTGTGGCCCGACATCGAGGTGCGCCGCGAGGACGGCGCGCACTTCGTCGCCGGGCTCGCCGCGTCGCAGGCCGGCGGTACGGCCGATGCGTTCCTCGCGTCGTATGCGCGCATCGGCATGCTCCTGATGGACGACGTGCACGCGCTCGAGGGACATTCGGCCGCCCAGCTCGGCCTCGCCCGGGTGATCGACGAGCTCGTGGAGCACGGGCGGCAGGTCGTCCTCGCCGCCGACCGCCTGCCGAGCGCCATCATGGACGTCGAGGAGCCGCTGCTCCAGACGTTGTCGCAGGGGCTGCTCGTGGATGTGGCGGTACCGGACTACGAAACGCGCGCCGCCATCCTGCAGCGCACGGCTGATGAGGCGGGAATCGAGCTCACGCCCGACGTGGTGCAGGATCTCGCCGCGCGCGAGTACCGCGATATCGAGGAGCTGCGCGCCGCCGTTGCGCCAATCGCGGCACAGCAGCAGAAGCCGACGCCGGTGTTCGACGCGGGTGAGTTCGAGAGCTTCCTGAGCGACGTGCAGGTGGTGGTGCAGCAACACGTCGAGTCGTGGCGCGGGCGCCTGCGCGAGGCGATCGCGTACTGGCAGGCCGAGGGATTCCGCACCGCGGTGCTCGCGCGCGCGCTCGAGCTGCCGCGCGCGCCGGACGTGGCCGGGCTGACCGCCACGTTCACCGCGGCGGTGGAGCACCTGCGCAACCTCGAGCGGCAGGCGCGGCAGGTGGATCCGTCGCTGGTTGGGCACGCCGTCTTCCGCGATCCCGAGCGGATGCAGGAGGCCGAGGATCTCGTCGAGCGGGCGCTTGCCGGCGAGGCGCCGGCCAAGGGTCCCAGCGCGGCGTTCGCGCGAGACACCTTCGAGGTGGGCGCGTCGAACCAACTGGCGGTGCACGCGGCCGACGCCGTCGTCGCCGAGCCGGCGCGGCGCTACAACCCGCTCGTGCTGTACGGCCCGAGCGGCGTCGGCAAGACGCATCTCGCGAACGCTGTCGGCAACGCGCTGCATGCACTGCACGCACCGGGAAGTGCCGCGCCAGGCGTGGCTTGCGTCAACGCGCAGCAGCTGGTGGACGAGCTCATCGCCGCGGTGCAGGACGGGAGCGTTGATCGTTGGCGGGCGCGCTATCGCTCGGCGGCGGCGCTGATCGTCGATGACATACAGTTCCTCGGCGGCAAGGAGCGCACGCAGGAAGAGTTCTTCGGCATCTTCAACGCGATGATCGAAGGCGGCCGGCAGCTGGTGCTGACGAGCGACCGGGTGCCGGCCGACATCACGGACCTTGAGGCGCGACTGCGGTCGCGCTTCGAGGGCGGGTTGGTCGTGCCCATCCAGTCGCCCGACCGGACGCTCCGTGAGCGCCTGTTCGCGCGCTTCCTCGCTGACGCCGGACGCGCCGCGGGCGAGGACGTGCTGCACGCGCTCGGCGAGCCGACGGTGCAGAGCGTGCGTGAGATCATCGGCGTGGTGACGCGGCTCGCCGCCGCCTCCGACGTGCAGGGGAAGCCGCTGACCGTCGAGTTTGTGCGCGCCGAGCTCGGCACGGCGCCGGCCGCGCCGACACCGCGCGCGTCGGCCGCCGTCGCCGCCAACGATCCCTTCCTCGATCCCGAAAAGATCGTCTTCGAGTGGCCCGACGCGGGCGCGCGGCTCGTCGAGGAGGTGCGCTAATGGCCATTCGCGGCAGTCTCAAGGAAGCGAGTCTTCCCGACGTTCTGCAGCTGCTCTCGATGGGCAAGAAGACCGGCTGCCTGTCGGTGACGCACCGCAGCAACTTCGGCTCGATCTACTTCGACAAGGGCAAGATCTCATACGCCGGCATCGTGAACCGGCGCGACCGCCTCGGCGACATCCTGATGAAGAGCGGCGTGATCACCCAGGCGCAGCTCGAGGAGGGCATCGCGGCGCAGGCGCACGAGCGCGACAAGCGGCTCGGCGAGATCCTCGTGGACCGCCGCATCATCACGCGCGACGAGCTGCACCGGCAGATCCGCCTGCAGATCGAGGAGGCCGTCTTCTTCCTGTTCACGTGGACGCAGGGGACATTCAACTTTGAGGCCGACATCCGGCCGGATGAACAGGATTTCCTCGTCTCGATCAATCCCGAGTCACTGCTGCTCGAGGGCGCGCGCCGGGTGGACGAATGGAGCCTGATCGAGAAGAAGATCCCCGGCTTCGACGTTGTCTTCGAGGTCGACCGCAAGCGCCTCGCTGACAGTGGCGTCGCGCTCACCGCCGAGCAGGAAGCGGTGGTGCCGCTCATTGACGGACGACGCGACGTTGCGGCGCTCGTAGACGAGACCGGCATGGTGGAGTTCGAAGTCGGCAAGGCGTTGTACGGGCTCGTGACGGCGGGCTTTCTGCATCGCGTCGGCAAGACAACCAAGGCTGCCGAGGTCGGTGCAACGGACGCACGCGTGGAGGAGCACCGCAACCTCGGCGTGGCGTTCTACAAGGCGGGCATGCTCGAGGAGAGTGTGCGGGAGTTCCGCCGCGTGCTCGACTTGCGCGCCACCGACTTGCAGTCGCGCTTCTATCTCGGGCTCGTGCACGTGCGGCAGGGCAAATACGCGGAGGCGGTGACGGACTATCAGGAAGTCGCATCGACACGCCTCGCGAAGCCGGCCGTGTTCCACAACCTCGCGCTGGCGCTCGAGCAGCTGGGGCGCATGGATGAGGCGCGACAGGCGCTCGACGAGGCGGTGAAGCGCGGCGGCGGACAAGATCCGCGCATCCTCATGGGGCTCGGCGTGCTGCACCTTCGCGCCGGAAACGCCGTCGCGGCCGACGCGGCGCTCATGGAGGCGCGTCCGCTCTTCACGACGCGCGCGCCGATCGCCGCTTGGTTCCACTTCGCCGCGCTCGCCGCCGCGCTCGGCGGACACCTCGATAAAGCCATCTCGCTGCTGACCGAAGGAACGCAGACGCACCCGCACTCCGCGACGCTCTTCAACAACCTCGCGGTGGCGCTCGAGGCAAAGGGGCGCGCCGACGAGGCGAAGGCCGCCGCCGAGAGCGGCTTGCACGAGGATGCCGGCCTCCCGCAGCTGCACAAGAACCTCGGCGACCTCCACTATCGCGTCGGCCAGCTCGACGAAGCGCTCGAGTCATTCCAGCGCGCGGTGAAGTTCAACGAGCGCCTCGGGCCGGACGCGTGGCGCAAGCTCGGCAACATCCGCCTCAAACGGAACGAGAAGGACGAGGCGATCCGCTGCTGGGAGACGGCGCTCGCGCTCGATCCCACGGACGCGCGCCTGCAGGCGAACCTCGAAACGGTGCGGGCGCAGTCGTGATGCATGCGCTCGCCGCCGACGCGGCCTTCGCCGCCCTCACGGCAAAGATTGCGCGCGAGCGGGGGTTCGGCGCCTCGAACTACCGCGACGGCTGCCTGCGCCGGCGCATCGGCGTGCGCATGCGCGCCCGCGGCGTCGCCGACTTCGCCGCGTACGGTGCCCTGCTCGACCGCGATCCCAAGGAGTGGGAGCCGCTGCTCGACGCGCTGACCATCAACGTCAGCAAGCTCTTTCGCGATCGCGACGTCTATGCCGCGCTCGCGAAAGACGTCGTCCCGGCGGTCTGGGCGATGCCCGACGCCGCGCTGCGCGTCTGGAGCGCCGGCTGCGCGTCGGGCGAGGAGGCGTACTCGCTCGCCGCGCTGTTTCACCGGCACGCGACGGCGCGGGGCGAGGCGGATCGCCTCGCGCGGCTGCGCGTGATCGCGAGCGACATTGACCGCGGCTCGCTCGAGCGCGCGCAACGCGGCGCCTATCCGGAGCGCGCGTTCACCGACGCGCCGGACGCTCTGCGCCGGCGCTATTTCTCTCCGGACGACCCCTCCATCGTCTCGGCCGACCTGCGAACGCTCGTGACCTTCGAGCGCCGCGACCTGCTGCGCGCGGCGCCTCCGCGCTGCCCGCTACAGCTCATCGCCTGCCGGAACGTGGTCATCTACTTCGACGCGCCCGCACAGCAGGCGCTGTTCGCGCGGTTCCACGAGGCGCTTCAGCCCGGCGGCTTTCTCGTGCTGGGCAAGGTCGAGACCCTGCTGGGCGCGGCACGCCGGTTATTCGAGGCCGTGGACCACCGGCACCGCATCTTCCGCCGGCCGTGACGGAGCATCGCGTGAAGATCGCCGAATGGGCCGTCGCCGCCGCCCCCGCGAAGCTCGTCGCCATCGGGCTCGGGAGCTGCGTCGCCATCGTCCTGCATGACGCGCGAGCGCGCGTCGGCGGTCTCGCGCATGTGCTGCTTCCCGTTCCGCCGGGCCCTCAGGCGACCGATCACACGGGCCGGTTCCCCGGCACGGCGGTGCCGCGCCTGCTCGAGGAGATGCGCGCGCACGGCGCCAACGGCACCATCACCGCGCGGCTCGTCGGCGGGGCCAGCCTCTTCAGCACGCTGCTCGGCGTGGAGGGTGGCGGTGTTGGCGCGCGGAACATCGATGCGGCGCGCGCGGCGCTCGCCGCCGCACAATTGCGCGTCGTGGGTGAGGCCGTAGGCGGACGTGTCGGACGCTCAGTGACCCTCGACGTCGAGACGGGCCGATGCGAAGTGCGCTCGCTCGGGGAGGGGACCCGTGTCCTCTAAGCGCTGGACCGTGCTCGTTGTGGATGACAGCGCGTTTCTGCGCACCGTCATCAGCGACCTCGTGGCATCGTTCCCCGACTTCGCGGTCATCGGTACCGCGCGGGACGGACAGGACGCGCTCGCGAAGATCCACGCGCTCGATCCCGACCTCGTCACGCTCGACGTCGAGATGCCCGTTCTAGATGGCATCGCAGCGCTCGGCTACATCATGAGCGAGGTACCGCGCCCCGTGGTGATGCTGAGCGCCGTGGACGTGCGGGGCGATGTGGACCTGACCATACGCGCGCTCGAACTGGGCGCCGTGGACTTTGTGCGCAAGCCGCGCGACTCGCGCGTGGACCTCGAGCAAGTGAAGACGCGGCTGCATGAGGCGCTGCGGGCCGCGGCGTCGGTGAACCTGCGCGCGGCGCCGATGCTCGCGCGGCCGCGCCGTGCGGAGAGGAGCGAGTCGCCGGCCACCGAGCAGGCACACGTGATCGTCGCGATCGCCGCCAGCACCGGCGGGCCGCGCGCACTTGCGGAGGTGCTGCCCGCGCTGCCGGCGGGCCTCAGCGCCGCGGTGGTCGTCGTTCAACACATGCCAACGGGGTTCACCGAGGGGCTCGCCCGGCGCCTCGACGAGCTGTGCGCGCTCCCCGTCGCCGAGGTGCGCGACGGCGAGCCGGTATGCGCGGGCCGCATCTACCTCGCGCCGGGCGGGCGTCACGTGCGCGTCGTGGAGGTTGCCGGGACGGCGATGCTCGCGCTCGACGACAGTCCCGCGTTGCACGGCGTGCGGCCGGCGGCGGATCCGCTCTTCGAGAGCGTCGCGCACCTCGCGGGGACTCAGGCCGTCGGCGTGGTGCTCACAGGAATGGGCCGCGACGGCGCCGCGGGGCTCGCGGCGCTGCGCGCGGCGGGCGGTCGCGCTATCGTGCAGGATCAGCGCACGTCCACCATCTACGGCATGCCGCGCGAGGCGAAGGTCGCGTGCGGCGACGTGGACGCCGAGGTGTCGCTCGGCGACGTGGCGGCGGCCATCGAGGCGCAGGTGGCGTGCGTTGCGCCGCGGAGGGCCACCGCGTGACCGCGCATCTGCTCGCGCGCGTGGGCAGCGAGCGCTTCGCGTTCGGCCTGTCGCGCGTGCTTGAGGCGCTCGACGCACCGACGATGCACGACGCGCCGATGCGTCCCGACGGCATGTTGGGCACGCTGCGCCATCGCGGCGTCACGGTCACGGTTTGGGACAGCGCGCGCGCATTCGGCGTGCCGCGCGGCGCCCTCGATGGCACGGCGCTCGTGCTTGGCGAGGCGGGCCGTCCGCTGGCGCTGCTCGTGGACGATGCGCTCGATATCGTGGACATCTCGCCTGACGCACTGCAGATGCCGCCGCAGGGGACGGACGCCGCGAGCGTGCTCGCCGGCGTGGCCTGCGATGCGAACGGGCTGGTGTGCGTGGTGAAAGTGGACGCGCTGGTCAGGCGCCTCGAAGCCTGGGGCGCACGGAGCGAAGGATGAGCACGAACAAGACGCAACTGGTCACGTTCCGCCTCGGCGACGACTTGTTCGCGGCGGACATCTTCACGGTCGAGCGCGTGCTGCGACATGTGAAGCCGCGGCCGGTTCCCGACCTGCCGCCATGGATGGAAGGTGTGATCGACTACGAAGGGCGCGTCGTGCCAGTCATCGATCTGCGCGCTCGTTTCAGTGTCGAGGGCGAGCGCCCGGAGGACGCGCGCATCGTGGTCTTCGCATTGGAGGAGCAGTGGATTGCGATGACCGTGGACGCGGTGCAGGAAGTGACTGCCGTGGATGCGGCGCAGCTCGAACCGCCGCCGAAGCTCTTCCGCGGCCTCGCGAGAGACTATCTCACGGGCATGGTCCGCCGGCCGGACGGCGTGCTCGTCGTCCTGAACGTCCGCCACCTGCTCACGTCGCAGGAGCGGCTGCAACTCGAACGCGCCGTGGGCGCGGGGGTGGCCCAGTGACGGCTCCGCAGTTGGAACCGCTGGCCGCGCAGTTCGCGGCCATCGAGAAACGGCTCGACGCCGGCATCGCTCTGGGCGACCGCGACGCGACGCGCCAGGAGATTATCGGGCTCTTCCGCACGCTTGAGCAGGGAGTTGCTGATCTCACCGCGGCAGTCGCCGCGACGACGGCGCTCAAGGACGACGTGAAGCGCCTCGTGGACAAGTTCAAGGCGCAGCAGGCGGACGCGGCCACGAATCATCCCGAGTTCAGCGGCGAAAAGCCGGTGGTGCACGCCGACCACATCGGCGCGTCCACGTTCATCGAGAAGGGCTGGAGCCGGCTCTCGCTCGGCGACTACGAAGCCGCGGAGGCCGCGCTCAATCGCGCCCTTGAGCTCTCGCCCAACGATCCGCAGAGCGAAGCGCTGCTCGGCTGGGCGCAGATGCTGCAGGAGAAGTACGACGACGCGCTGCTCAACTTCCAGAAGGTGCTCATGCGCGAGCCGGCCAACGCGCTGGCACGCATCAACGTGGGCTATATCTGCCTGAAGAAGCGCATCTTCGGCGAGGCCATCGAGCACCTCTCGAAAGCGATCCGCCTCGACAACGACAAGAAGGCCACGCTCTACGCACACTTCTATCTCGGGCTCGTGTACCTGGAGCGCGAAATGTACGAGGACGCGCAGACATTCTTCCGGAAGACGCTGGCGCTCGGGCCCAATCTGCTCGAAGCCTACTTCGAGCTCGGCCGCGCGCACTGGTTCAACGGCGAGTTCGACGAGGCGAAGCAGGCGTGGAGCGCCGGGCACACGACCAACA
>JAHFCU010000042.1 GCA_023249305.1 Gemmatimonadota bacterium | reverse complement strand
GGTCTGAGCGGAAACCAGCTGTCCGGATCCATTCCCCCCCAGCTGGCGAAGCGCGCGTTAGCCTTGCTCGACCTGTCTAGGAACCAGCTGTCCGGTTCGATCCCGCGTGAACTCGGAAACGCGATGATCATGAGGCTCGACTTGTCCAGCAACCGGCTCTCGGGCCCCATTCCCCCCGAGTTGGGCTGGGCAGGGAAGCTGCTGGCGCTCGACTTGAGGAATAACGAGTTGTCTGGCGCCATCCCTCCTGCACTCGGCAAGCTTGAGAAACTGGCCGGTCTGGCATTGAGTCACAACAAGCTGTCGGGCCGGATCCCGCCCGAACTGGCGAACCTCAAGAAGCTACAGAAGGGCAACTCCGACTTCCGCTACAACGCACTCTGGACGGATGATTCGCCCCTTCGCGACGTGCTGAACGCCACGCAAGCCGGCGGCGACTGGGAAGCGACCCAGACCGTGGCGCCGACGGACGTGTCAGTCAACCCGCTCGCCGGCGACGCCATCAAGGTCAGCTGGACGCCCATCCGCTTCCAGGAGTTCGGCGGCGGCTACCGCGTGTCCTTCAGCACCGCGATAGGCGGACCGTACACGCTCTTCGGCACAACCGTCGACAAGAAGGCGTCGGCTCTGACGGTCACCGGCCTGGCGCCCGGCAAGACCTACTACGTCGTCGTCCAGACGATGACGCACCCTCACGACTTTAACCGCAACACGGTGATTAGCGGATACAGCAAGGAGGTGCTGGCGACTGAGAAGCGGCAAGACTACGCCGATTGGGCCGCGCGTATCGCGTTCGTCCTGCCCTTCGTGTTTCGCCTCTTCTGAGATGCGGGGAAGAAGGTGGTAAGACACGCCAGTAGGGTGCGGGGCTAGCAAGCGATTGCTGCTGTCGCCGAAGAGCTGGAAGTAGCGCCCGTTCGCTTGTCGTCTGCGCGCCCCGGACGTAGCGTTTTCCCAGCAAGCGCTGCACGACGCGCCGTGGGCCCCCCGTCCGTCGCCATCACCCGTGAGCACCCAGTGACCGCATCGAACGGCATCTTCGCCCTCATCGTCTGCGTCGCCGCCGGCTTCTTCGCCTATAACGTGCAGCGCCTCGTCGGCTACCTGCGCATCGGGCGCCTCGACGACTCACGCTGGGACCACGTCCCGCGCCGGCTGTTCAATCTGATCACCATTGGCCTCTTCCAGCGGAAGATCTTCCGCGACTCGATCGCCGGCCCGATGCACGCGGCGATCTTCTGGGGATTCTGCGTGCTCACCGTCGGCACGAGCGAGTTCATCGTGCGCGGTATCATCCCTGGGTTCACGCTCGCGCGTTTCATGCCACTGTGGGCGTATCGCTTCTACCAGAACAATCAGGACCTCTGGGGCGCGATTGTCATCGCGGCGGTGGCGTTCGCCTTGTGGCGGCGCCTCACCAAGCGCGTGAAGCGCCTCGAGGGCGCCGAGACGCACCCGAACGATCCGCTGCTCATCTTGAGCTGGATCGGCGCGCTGATGGTCACGATGTTTCTCGCCGAGTCGTTCGAGATGGTGGCGTTTCCGGAGCACGCGTCGCCGCTCTTCCGGCCGCTGTCGTACGCGCTCGCCAATCTCGTCGCGTTCGTGCCGCCGGGCGCCGCAGCGGTGATTCGCTCGGCGAGCTGGTGGTCGCACGGTTTGCTCGTGCTCGGCTTCCTGAACTACCTGCCGTACTCCAAGCACCTGCACGTCGTCGCGTCGCTGCCAAACGTCTATCTGTCGAACACGAACGGACCGGGGCAGGCGGGGGTCATGAAGTACATGGACCTCGAGGCCGACGCCGAGCAGTTCGGCGCGAAGGACGTCGAACACCTCTCGTGGAAGAGTTTGATGGACGGCTTCGCGTGCACGGAGTGCGGGCGCTGCACGGCCGTCTGCCCGGCGAACACCACGGGTAAGCTGCTCTCGCCGCGGAAGATCATTGTGAATGTGCGGGAGCGGCTGGAGCAGCGCGCACCCGCGCTGCTGACGGTGGACGGTGGACGGTTGACGGTGGACGACAAGACACTCCTCGATGGCTTCATCACCGAGCAGGAGCTATGGGCGTGCACGACGTGCCGCGCGTGCGTGCAGGAATGCCCGGTCTCCATTGACCAGCTTTCCGTCATCCTCGAGATGCGCCGCAACCTCGTGCTCGGCGAGTCGCGCTTCCCCGAAGAAGTCGTGCCGGCGTTCGAGAGCATGGAGCAGCGCGGATCGCCGTGGGCGTTTGACCCGGGCGATCGCGGCAAGTGGGCCGAAGGGATGAACATTCCCACGATGGCCGATCTCGCCGAGCGCGGCGAGACGGCTGACATCCTGTACTTCGTCGGCTGCATGGGCTCGTTCGACGACCGCGCGAAGAAGACCGCGGTCGCATTCGCCAAGATCATGCAGGCGGCGGGCGTCAACTTTGCGATCCTCGGCCGCGAGGAGAAGTGCAACGGCGACCCGGCGCGGCGCATGGGCAACGAATATCTGTACCAGATGCTGGCGAAAGAAAACGTCGAAACGCTCGCGAAATATCGGGTGCGCACGATCGTCACCGCCTGCCCGCACTGCATGCATCAACTGGGTAACGAGTATCCCCAGTTCGGCGGCAACTACGACGTCATTCATCATTCGACGTTCATCGCGCACCTGCTGGCTCAGGGGCGCGTGCCGCTGCGCGCGGAGGTCCACGAGGCGGTGAGCACGTTCACGTACCACGACTCGTGCTACCTCGGACGCTACAACCAGATCTATGACGCGCCGCGTCAGGCGCTGAAGCGCGCGCTCCCGGTCGTGAACCTCGTCGAGATGCCGCGATCGGGCGACCGCGGGCTCTGCTGCGGTGCGGGTGGCGGGCGCATGTGGATGGAGGAGAACGAGGGCAAGCGCATCAACGCGGAGCGCGCCGACGAGGCGCTCGCCACGGGCGCGCAGGCCGTTGCGGTGGCGTGCCCGTTCTGCATGACGATGATGCACGACTCGATCTCGGCGCGCGACGAGTCGGTGAAGGTGTACGACATCGCCGAGGTGGTGGCCGACCGGCTCGTGTAGCGCGCCAGCTACTTCGGGTGCGGCCGCGCGGCTTCCGTGAACGGATGCTCGAAACTCAGATAGACGAAGACCTGACGCGTCCCGCTGCTCTGACCAACGCCGATGGGGAAGGCGAATCCCGGCACGACCTGCATGCCGCTCGCGAAATCATATCCCCAGCGCACGCCGGGTGAGATGAACGCGGTTTCGTCGGAGCGATCGCCGCTGGACGTGCGCGTCGTGGTGCGCGTCCACACGTTCTCGAGCATCACGTTGAAGCGCGGCGTCACGAGCCAAATGAAACTCTGTCCGAGGTTCACGGCCCGGAGGCTTGCGTCTTGACCCGCACCCGGCACCTTGGCGAACCACGTCGCACCGGCATTCGTGTGCGACACGACCGACGCGCCGATCGTTTTGCTCACCGGCAAGTTCAGCTGCCACCCCGTGCCGCCGAGTCCGAGGCCCTTCTTGTAATCGCCGGTCGGCAGGCTGACGGAGAGCCGCGGCGCGAACGCCACGCCGCGCGCGTCATCGCTGATGACTTGCAGGCGATAGTTGAGTATCACGTCTCCGATGCCCGTGCTGCCGGGATCACCCGCGCGCAGAACCGGCACCGTGTAACTCAGCTGATGCCGCTGGCCGGGGGCCGGCCACTCCTGCGTGAACGAGTAGGCCCAGCCCTGCTGGCCCGTCGTGCGCGTGAAGCCAGAGATGTGCTGCACCACGCCCGGCTCCTGGTTGTACGCCTCCTCCATCAGGAAGGAGTTGTCGGCAATGGGTTCCTTGGTCGCACCTTGCGCGGCCACGGGATGCACGAAAAGCGCGGCTGCGATGCAGGCAGCCGCAGCACGAGAGGGGGCGAGAGTCATCGTTCGAGTCGAAGGTCGGGTCGTTTGGGGGGCGTGTCTTCTTTGGGCAGCACCGTGAGCAGAATGCGCGTCGCGTCGCGGCGCACGACCACCTTGGCGCCGCAGGTTTCGCACTGACCGGTGATCGGCGGCGTGCTGCTGAATTGCTCAATGCGATAGCTGCAGATCGGGCAGAATAGCGTGGGCAGTTCTTCCGGGCGGATGACGGGGCGCCCGATCGAAGCGCGGGGCGCATCCTCACCCTCAGCTTCGCGCGCGATGGTGCCGGCCATCGTGCTGAACAAGAGCTGGCGTTCCAGCTCGGTCATGTTCGCGAGCTGCGCTGGCGTGACGAGCCCGCGCGCCTGCAGCTCCTTCACCACCTGCGGTGGAACGCTCGGCCCCGTCGGCATCAACGGTACGCCGCCGCCCTGGTGAATGGGGCCGAGATCGCTGCGCAGCCGCCGGCCGATCAGCCAGATGGCGATCACGGCGCCGGCGAGCACCACGATGGCGCTCCCCACGAGTCGCAGGTCCATCTGCAGCAACGGCTGGGTCACGCGAGCCGCACCTCAGGAATTTGGCCTCTCATAGAGTACGTCAGCGGTCCGCACGAGGTCAAAGTGCAAACGTGTCGGCGAGCTGTGCGTCCGGTGTGAGCATCAGCGCCGAGAGCGTGTCGCCGGCCGCGCTCGACGGACGGTCCTCTGGAACCACGAGCAGCGCGTTGGCGCGCGCCATCGAGGTGAGGATACCGGAGCCTTGCGGCCCAGTCAGCCGCGCGGTGAGCGCGCCCGATGGTTGCGTCGTGACGATCGCGCGCAGGAAGTGCGTGAGCCGCGCGCCGATCTGCACCGGGTGCTCGAGCGTGACGGGGACGGGCCGGCGGTGCAGGCGTGTGTGGCCGAGCAGGCGCCGGATCGCGGGCCGCGCGAACAGCTCGAACGTCACCATCACCGACACCGGATTGCCGGGCAGGCCGATCCACGGAATGTTGGCGATTGTGCCGAAGCCAAGCGGCGCACCGGGGCGCATGCGCACCTTCCAGAACTTGAGGTCGGCGCCGAGCCAGCCGAGCGCGTCACGCGTATAGTCGAACTCACCAACTGAAATGCCGGCCGAACTCACCATCAAGTCCGGCTTCGCCGCGACCGCGCGTGTGAAGATCTCGCGCATGGACTCAATCGTGTCGCGCGCGTTGCCGAGCGGCACCGGCACGCCGCCGGCCGCGCGCACGAGCGCCTGGAGCGTGTAACTGTTCGACCCGATGATGCGCTCGCCGGCGACGACGCGGTCGAACTCGTCGAGGTCCACCAGCTCGTCGCCCGAACCGAGGATTGCCACGCGCGGTGCGCGGTGCACGGCCACTTCAGCCATACCGAGCGAAGCGAGCACGCCAATCTGCGCCGCGCCGATCGGTTCGCCGGCGCCGAGCACGACATCACCGTCACGGAAATCCTCGCCGCGCGGACGAACGTTCTTGCCGCAGTCGCGGTCGTTGAGCGCGCGCACTTCCTCGAGGCCGCCATCCGTATCCTCCACGCGCACCACGCAGTCCGCGCCCATCGGCAGTGGCGCGCCGGTCATGATGCGCGTCGCCTCGCCCGCCGCGATCGCACGCGTCGGAAACCGCCCGGCCGCCACCGTCTCGACGACGCGAAAACGCCGCGGCGATTCCGCGCTCGCTCCGGCGAGCTCCTCGGCGCGCACGGCGTAGCCGTCCATCGCCGAGTTGTTGCACGCGGGCAAGGTGTACGAAGCGCGCGCGTCGGCGGCGAGCACGCGGCCGAGTGCGTCGAGCAGCGGCACACGCTGGACGTCGAGTGCACGCACGTCGCTGATTACCCGGGCCACCGCCTCCGCGACGCTGAGCATTGATGCGCTACCGCAGTCCGCCGGGTGACGCGAGGCGCACGAGGATCGCATCCTGCATATCCTCCACCGCGCGGTTGGGGACCGTGAAGTTGTTGCACAGCAAGCTAAAGACGAGGACGCGTCCGTCCGCCGTCGTCACGTAGCCCGACAGCGAGCGCGCCTTGTCCACCGTGCCCGTCTTCGCGTGCACGTTGCCCTGCGCGGACGTTACCTTCATGCGGCCGCTGATCGTGCCATCCACGCCGGCGATCGGTAGCGCGTCGTAGAAGGCGTTGAAGTCGGGCTGCTTTCGCATCGCGTCGAGCACCTTCACGATCGTTTCCGGCGTTACGTAGTCGTGTCGTGACATGCCGCTGCCGTCGCGCACTGACTGTCCGGCTGTGTCGGCGCCCCACGCGGCGAGCTGGCGCTCGATCACGCGGCGTCCGCTGTCCGCTCGTCCGGCGCCGGTCTTCTCGAGGCCGAGGGTGCGATACAGAACCTCGGCAATCTGGTTCTGCGACGGTTTCTCGAGCAGCGGGAGAATTGTGCGCAACGGCGGTGAGTGCATCGTGAAAAGATGCGCGAGGCCGGCAGTATCGGCGGCTGGCGTGCCGATGACGTTGCCGCGCAGCGTGATGCCGCGGTCAGCGAGCGCTTCAGCAAACGCCTCGAGCCAGGACTGCGATGGATTGCGGAGCGACACACTGACGGTGGCGCTGTCGCGCATCTTCACGAATCCCGAGAGGTTGAGCAGCGGATGCGAACCGCTCACGTCGGTCTCCCACTCGATGTGGTTCCGCTGGCGCGCTTCGGGATCCATCATGCCGCCGGTCACGACCGAGACGCGCCCAATGCGCGGCACGGTGCGGGCCGGCGCGGTCGTCACGGCTGCCTGCCCGCCGACCTTGGTCGCCGCATGCACGGTGACGCGCGCAAAACCCTCGTTGAAGAGCAGTTCGTCCACGCCGGCACCGTACTCGGCGTCGAAATCCTCCCACTCCCAGCCGTAGCCGAAGGTCGAGTCCGGGAACGCGTCACCTCCCTTCACGAGCGCGCCGGCAATCTCGCGCACGCCGCGCGCCCAGAGCGAATCAGCCGCCGCGCGCAACGGCTTCATCGCGTCACCGAACGCCGCGTCACTCATCGTCGGGTCGCCGCGGCCGATCACCACGAGGTCGCCGCGCAGCGAGCCGTTCACGAGCGGACCGTTCGACGCGAAGTCGGTGCGGAACCGGAACTTCGCGCCGAGCTGCGCGAGCGCTGTTGCGCCCGTGAGAATCTTTTGGTTCGATGCGGGCATGAACAGCTTGCCCGCATTGTGCGAATAGAGCGTGTCGCCGCGCGCGGGATCGACAATGAGGATGCCCCAGTTCGCGTTGCGAAACGCGGACTGCGAGACCATCGAGTCCACCGCCCGCGTGAATACCACGCGTTCACCCGACGGCGACGGGCGCGTAGTGCCGCCCCACGTGGCGCACGCGACGGCGAGCGCGCTGCCGGTCACGATGAGGCGACGCATGAGTCAGGTCCGGTTGGAGAGATAGCGCTGCTCGACCCACGCCACCAGCTCATCGAGCCAGCCGTCGTGGTCGAGGCGGAAGACGGGGAAGGGAAGATCGTTCACGTCGCCGTCACACACCATCGCCTGCCACGAGGCGGCGTTGGCCAGAGACGAGTCGTAGAGCGGCGCATCGTGCGCCGCGCGGCGGAAAATCTCGATCTTCGGCAAGTCCGTCGCCTTGAAGCCCTCGCAGAGCACGATGTCGGCGTCGGCCATGTGACGCGCGGCAATCTCTTGCGGTGTGAGCGGCTGCTCCCAGCGTTCGACGAGCGCAAACTTGTCGGGCGAGATCATCGCCACGCGCTCCGCCAGGCCCTCGTGGTAATGACGGTACGTGTCGGTGTTCACCGGGTCCATGCTGAACGTGTGCGATCCGTGCTTGATGGTCATCACGCGCACACCGCGCCGCGTGAGTGCAGCCGCGAGACGGACGACGAGCGTGGTCTTGCCGGAGTTCTTCTTGCCGGTGATCGAGAGGAGCGGAGGCGTCATTGACGTGGGGCGGTCGGCAGGTCGTCTGGTGAATTCACGTTGAAGAAGATGCGTGCCGGATCGCCCCACTGCGACACCTCGTCGGCGCTGAGCCGCGCTACGCGCACATCCTCGTGGAATGAGACGACGCGACGGTCGCCCGCGTCGAGCCGGCGCTCGATCGCCGCGAGGCAGGCGGGGCCGTACCAGGCGCACAGCGGTTCCACGCCGCGTCCCGAAAGTTCACTCTCCGGCACGACCGCCTCGTAGCCTCGCTCGCCCTGCGAGCGCATCGCGCGAAGCAGCCCCTCGCTCGCATAAGGCATATCCCACGCCACGACGAGCACGGCCTGGCCGTTGGCATGCGCGAGCGCGGCGTGCAGGCCGCCGAGTGCGCCCTCGCCGCGCCGCACGTCGGCCACGGTGCGCACGCCGGGAAGCCACATGGGCGCCGCGGGATCATTCGCGACGAGCAAGAGTTCATCCGCGGCGCTCCGCAGCGCGGACGCCACACGATCGATGATGCGCACCCCGTCCACGACCTGAAGTCCCTTCGGCAGGCCGCCGAAGCGCGCGGCCTCTCCGCCGGCGAGAATCGCGCCAACACAGTGCGAAGCAGTCATCTACCTTCTACCCTCTACCGTCTACCGTCTGCAGTGGTCCACACCTGTGGCTCGCCCGAAACCGCCCGCCCGATCAGCGCGATTCCCCCTGCCTGCGCAATCTCCACCGCCAGCGAACTCGGCACGCTCGGCGTGGCCACCACCGCGAGCCGCGCACGCGCGGCCTTGAATGCAAGCTCGCCCGAAATGCGACCGGTGACGAGCATGATGAGATCATCCGGCCGCCGACCCGCCATGATCATCGCGCCGAGTACCTTGTCCACGGCGTTGTGCCGGCCGATGTCTTCGGCGTGCGCGAGCAGCGTCTCGCCATCGGTGAGCGCCGCCGCGTGAATGCCGCCGGTCTCATTGTACCGCGCGCCCTTGGTGAACAGCTCCTTGAACAGCTTCCGCGTGTGCGCGAGATTGGGGATGACCGGCGGCATCGTGCGGCGCGGCACCGCGGAGAGCGATCCGAGGTTCGTCGTCACCGCGCCGCACCCGCTGGCGAGCACGCGGCGGCGCTCGGCGCCTTCCACCGTCTCGTACCGTTCGCGCGGCACTTCCGCCCAGAAGCCCAGCTCCTGCGCGCAGGGGCGCAGCGACCGCAGGTCATCGCGCGAGTCTATGTAGCCTTCACCGTAGAGCCAGCCGACGACGAGCTCGGGCAGCTGGTCGGGCGTGCACATCCACGTGACGGCGCTCTCGCCGTTCACCTCGAGCCAGACCGGGGCTTCCTCCACCGCGTCGTGTCGCGTCATCGCCCGCGCTCCCGCGTCAGTCCGCCACCCACTCCGCCCACAGCGTCGGGCTCTCAGAGACCCAGACGCGCGAAACACGCGCGCGATTCCCTAGCGCCGTCTGCACGTGCTCGGCGATGAACGCCGCAAGGTTCTCGCAACTCGGCACCAGCTTGCCTTCGGCAAACTCGGGCACGTCGGTGTTGATGTTGCGATGGTCGAACCGCTGCATCACCTCGCGGTCGAGCGCCTGATCCAGCGCACGAAGGTCAATCACAAAGCCTGTGACCTCGTCCACCGGACCCGAGACGGAAACGTCGCACGTGTACGTATGCCCATGCCATGGCAGGCGTGCGCAGTTGCCGAAGACCTCGGTGTTCCGCTCCTCGCTCCACTCCGGACGGCGGTAGCGGTGCGCGGCAGCGAAGGTGACGCGGCGCGTCAGCGAGAGGGGCGACACAGTCTCAGCGAAAGAGTTGGTAGCTGAGTCCGAATGACCAGAGATGATTGCCCATCCACGGTGACGACTTCTTGCCGAGTATCGCTGGGCTGCCGTCCGAAGGGCGCACCGCGTAGTCCGGCGGATATTGCAGCTGCCAGAGGTAGTTCGTGAAGTCCACGCGTGGCTCCCAGCGTCCATCGGTGTGATAGCGAACGCCGAGGCCCCAGTTGAAGCTGAAGCGCGTGCCGAACCGATAACCGCCGTCGTCGGGGTTGCCACGAAAGTCACTCGCGATGCCGACTCCGCCAGACAACACCGGCACGAACCGATGGTAGCTCTTCTGGCCCGTGAGGTTCATCGCGAGCCCGAGGTCGGCCGCGAAGAGCTGACTCGTCTGATCGCCAAGGAAGCGCGACGCCGCCGGCTTGGCGGGATTCACCACGCGGCGTGACGTCGGTCCCATCGCGAGACGACCCGTGAGCAGCACAGGGCCGCCGATGCGCAGGTCATAGCGAACGCCCGCGAGCCATCCCGGCTGCGGTCCCACGTCCGCAGCGTCGCGCCCGGTGTCGAGGCCGCCGGCGAACGCGCCGAGCGACTGCTTCCATGTGAGGTCACGATACGGGCTTTCGCTGGGCGTGAAGCCCACCTGCGCGGCCACGGGTGTGGCCGCCAGCGTCAGTGCTAAGATCACGGCGCGAAGACGCGTCACATCATGCTCCCTGAATTCGAAGGTCCATGCCGGTCATATCCCGCGGCTGCGGCACACCCAGCATCGCCAGCACCGTCGGGCCCACGTCGCAAAGCGCGCCGCCCGATCGCAGCGCCACCGGCGCGCCATCCTCAATCAAGAGGAACGGCACGGGGTTTGTGGTGTGCGCCGTGTGCGGTCCGCCCGTAACGGGGTCGAACATCATCTCGCAGTTGCCGTGATCGGCCGTGACCAGCAACCGCGCCCCGGCCTTCTCCGCACTCTTCACGACACGCGTGAGCTGCTCGTCCACCACCTCGCAGGCGCGAATCGTCGCCGCCAGGTTGCCGCTGTGTCCCACCATGTCGCCGTTGGCGTAGTTGCAGAGCGTGTACGGATGCCGTCGCTCCTCGATGGCCGTGCAGAGCACGTCGGTGATGCCCGCGGCGCTCATCTCGGGCATCAAGTCATACGTGGCGACCTTCTGGCTCGGCACGAGGATGCGCTCCTCGCCCTTGTACGGCACTTCGTTGCCGCCGTTGAAGAAATACGTCACGTGCGGATACTTCTCCGTCTCCGCGGTGCGCAGCGTCGTCAGTCCATTCTCCTGCAGCACCTCGGCGACGATCTTCGCCATCGAAAACGGCGCGAAGGCAATGGGCAGGCCAAAGGTCTGGTCGTACTGCGTCATGCACGCGACGTGCATTTTGGGCCGCGCGCCCGTATCGAAACCCGTGAACCCCTCGATCGCGATCGCGCGAATGATCTGCCGCATACGGTCGCTGCGGAAGTTCCACGTGATCAGCGCGTCGCTGTCGCGCATTGGCGCCACCGCCGCGCCGTCAGCGCCGATCACCACCGCGGGCTCCATGAACTCGTCGGTGACGCCGCGATCGTAGTTGCCCTGAATGAACGCGAGGGGATCGGTGGTTGATGGGCCGGTCCCCTGTACGGTGGCGCGATACCACGGCTCGATGCGATGCCAGCGCTGGTCGCGGTCCATGCCGTAGTAGCGGCCGCCGATGCTGGCGATGCGCGCGCGTCCCGCGGTGCGTGCGGCGAGTGCGCGCGTGAACTCGAGCGCGCTCTTCGGGAGCGTGTCGCGCCCATCGAGCAGGCAGTGCAGCGCCACGCGCGCGATCCCCTGTCGCGCGGCGAGGTCCACGAGTGCGACCGCGTGATCCTGGTGCGCGTGCACGCCGCCGTCGCCCACGAGCCCCATGAGATGCAGCGTTCCGCCGCTCGCCTTCACCCGCGCGCACGCCGCGAGGAACGCCGGGTTCTGGAAGAACGAGCCATCCTCGACGGCGGCGGTGATGCGCACGAGATCCTGCATGACCACGCGGCCAGCGCCGAGGTTCAGGTGGCCCACTTCGCTGTTTCCCATTTGCCCCGTCGGCAGGCCGACGGCGCGCCCCGACGCATCGAGCAACGTGCGCGGTGCCTTCGCCCACAGGCGGTCCCACGTGGGCGTGTGCGCCAGTCGAATGGCGTTTCCTTCCGTGCTCTCACGGTAGCCCCAACCGTCGAGCACGACGAGGACGACCGGACGGTCGGTGCGCGGCGTCATCTTGGCTGAGATCGCGGACGGGTGATAAGTTCAACTCTAGGCGTCACGCAGGGAAAACTAGCCCCGGTCACGCCCCCCTACCAGCGATGCGACTCATTCGTTCCCTCATGATCTTCCTCTGTGCGGCACCGCTTGCTGCGCAGACGGCCCTCGTCGCCGACGCGACCGTGCGCAACGCGCCCGACGGCAACGTGGTCGCCGTGTTGAAGCAAGGCACGTCCGTCACTGTTGGCGCGGCTCGCAACGGCTCGGTGTATGTGACCTTCACGGGATGGATGGACGGGTCCAAACTCGGCCCCGCCCGCGATTCCTTCCCCTCGCATCTCACCGGGTCAATCGCGATGCGACTGCGCTCCGCGCCCTCCATGAAGGGCGCGATTCTCGGTGAGGTGCGGCCGCTCGCGGGCGTCTTCACGAACGAGAAGCAAGCGTCGTGGGTGAGCGTGCGCCGCGGCGGCTGGGTGGACGCGAAGGTCCTGCCGCGTGATGCGGTCGCCAGCGCGCCCGCGGCAAGTGCGCCGAAGACGGCCGCGAAGGCCACGCCTCCCGCGACCGCGAAACCTGCGCCGACGACCGTCAAGCGCGCCCCATCCGTGGCGCTGAAGCCCACGGCCGAGAAGCCGACAGCTCCCGCGCCGGCCCCGCAGCCGAAGGCCGAACCGACACCGCCCGCGGAGAAGGCGCCCGTGGTGGAGACTCTCCCCGCAGGTGCGATGCGTGTGGCACGCACGACGATCATCCGCAACGCGCCGAATGGAGGCGTGATCGGACAGATTGGCGTGGGCACGTATGTCGTGCCGCTGGCACGCGCACGCGGCTGGGTGCGCGTGCGCACCGACGTCTGGGTGCAGGAGCGCGACGTCGTTCCCGCCGATTCGTCGTTCGGTGTTACGCTCACCGCAGCCGATCTGCGCGCCGATCCCGAGGGCACGCGCGGCAAGACCGTGCGCTGGGAAGTACAAGTTCTCGCGTTGCAGTATGCTGATCCGCTGCGCCGTGACCTCGCGAAGGACGAGCCGTACTTCCTCGCCAAGGGGCCGGGTGCGGAAGATCAGTTGTTGTATCTCGCGATTCCGCCGTCGCTGCTCGCCGAAGCACGCACGACGCAGTCCCTGACGCGGCTGCTCGTCACGGCGCGTGTGCGCACCGGGCGCAGCCAGCCAGTCGGGATTCCCATCCTCGACCTGCTCTCGTTCGCCCGGCAGTGAACCCAGTCGAGGCCGGCTGGAGGGCGTTATGGCGGGAGCATCCGCGTCTCATGCGGCTGCACCTCTGGACGTTTCTCGCTGCGCTCGCGGCCTCGGCCGCGCTGACATGGCGCGCGAGCGAGTATCAGCGCGAGACGAGCGCGCTGCGCGCGGGGATGAGCGGCATCGAGAAGGTGAAGGCCGATCTCGCGCTCGCGTCCGACGCGAAGCGCCTGCAGGTCATGATGGCCCTCGCCGTGCGGCAGGCGCGCACGACCGGCGACCTGCACCTCGCCATCGCGGTGGACAGCGGCGTCCTGCATCTTGAGCAGCACGGCGCGATCCTGCGCACCGCGCCCGTGGAAGTGGGCGCCGACGGCTGGCAGCGCGCGGCCGGCGATTCGATACCCATCGCGTCGCCGCGCGGCGTGCGCCGCGTGGAGGAAGTGCGCGGTGATTCGCTCGTGATTCTCACCGGCGGTGCGACGCTCTATCGCGACGTCGCCACGCGGCCCGTGCGCGCGGGCAGCGTGCGCATGGGCGCCGCCGATCTGCAGTCCATCCTGCCGAACCTCAAGGCCGGGCTGCCGGTGTACTTCTACTGATGACCGCGCCTTCAGAATCGCGCGGGTTCTTCGCTAGCGGCGGGGCCGATGCCGTACTCTGCGTCTTGGCCGTCGTCGCCGCGGTCGCACTGGCGACTGCCCAACTCCAGAAAGCGCGCGCGGCACGGCGCGAGCGCGATCTCACGCAAGCCGTCTACAACGACAACGCCGACATCCTGGCCACGGTGCGCGCGCAGGCGGCGTCGGCCGGCGACTCGCTCGATAAAGTGCTCGCGGCCACGCCCGACTCGCTCGGCGACCAGCCGTACATCGTCATCAGCATCGCCGAGAATCGCCTCTGGTACAAGCGGGGGTCCACGGTGCTCTTCCGCACGCGCGTGGCAACGGGAACCGGAAAGTACCTCGAGCGCGCGGGCGGAACGCGCTGGAAGTTCGAAACGCCGCGCGGCCGGCTCGTCGTCATTCGCAAGGACGTGGATCCCGCCTGGGTGCCGCCCGACTGGCACTACGTGGAAATGGCGCGCAAGCTCGGCAAGCGGCTGCGGCGTCTCGAAGGCGGGAAGTCGATTCCGATCGGCGGCGGCGCGGTGATCGCCGTAACTGGCAACGACGTCGTCACGCGATATCCCGACGGCCGCGAGGTGCCGTTCGAGGTGATGGAAGGCAAGGAGATCACCGTCGGACGCGACCTCATCGTGCCGCCGATGAACACCAACCAGCGCCGCTACGTCGGTACACTCGGCGTGAACCGCCTCTACCTTGGAGAAGGATATGGTATCCACGGCACCGACGTCCCCTCGAGCATCGGACGCGGTGCGAGCCACGGCTGCGTGCGGGTGCGCAACGAGGATATTGAAACGCTCTTCCGCATCGTGCCGATTGGGACTCCCGTGTACATCTACTAGGCGGGGGACGGGGGACGGGGAGGAGTGCGGGGGCGTGGTGAAGAGTGAAGAGTAGAGCAAGGTGAGAGGGGGAAGAGGCGCTCCTAGCCCCTTGCTCGTTCCTCCACCCGTTCCCCTTCACCAAGCCCCCGCACTCCTGCCCATGACTCGTCCCCCGAACGGGACCCGATAGCCCGTCTCCGGTGTAGCGGTTACCTTACAGAGTCCTGCCGCCGCCGCGCCCCCCGCGTTGCGGCGACGTCGTCTCCGAGCCCAAGGTCCGTGATCGCTCCCCGCCGCCTGCTTCCCGCACTGCTCGCCGTCGCCGCGTTCGTGGCGCCGGTCGCGGCGGCGTCGGGGCAGGCGCCCGGTACGGAGCCGGCTAACGGCGAAGGCACCGTCGCCGATACGCTGCGCGGTCGCAGCGGACGCCTGCTCGCACGCTTCTTCGCGCCGCGGCACTCCATGGAGATCGAGCCCATCGCCCGGCTGTTTGGGCGCCGCGAGCAGAAGAACACTTCGACGGTGACGGTCGGCGACTCTACCGACGGCATGATGATGTCTCTCATCTCGATGCTTCCGTTCACGGAGAAGAAGAAGAACGGGCGCGTCGGCGACTATCATATCGGCCGGTTCCCCGAGGAGAAAGGACGCCTCCGCTCGCCGGCGTACGAGAATCCCGATGGGTTCATCGAGGTCACTCTCGACAACAAGGACACGCCGGTCTCGGAGCACTTCCGGCTCGCTGACTTCCTGACTCACGACCAGAAGGACGTGTGGCCGAAGTACCTCGTGCTGCGCGAGGCGCTCATTGACAAGCTCGAACTGGTGCTCGTCGAGTTGCAGCGGCGTGGCATTGATGCGCAGCGCCTCACAGTCATCAGCGGCTTCCGGTCGCCGCAGTACAACCAGAAGGGCGTGGGACGCGGCGGACGCGCGCGTGACAGCCGCCACCAGTTCGGCGACGCGGCCGACGTGGTCGTGGACAACGACCATAACGGCCGTCTCGACGATCTCAATCACGACGGGCGCGTGAACTCGAAGGACATGAAGATTATGGCCGACGCCGTCGAGTCGGTGGAACGCCAGTATCCGGAGCTTGTCGGCGGCCTCGGTGTGTATCGTGCGACGCGGTCGCGCTCGCCCTTTGTTCACGTGGACGTGCGCGGCACACGCGCGCGCTGGGGGCGGTTCTAGCAGTGGCCGCTCCCGGCCAGTCCGCCGACGGCGGATTCCGGGCCGGATGGTGGGCGCTGCTTCTTGGCGGGCTCGCGCTCCTTGGCGCGCTCCTGTTGATCCTCCATCCGCCCAATCTCCTGCTCGCCTCGCCGTTCGCGCGCGACACGCGGGCGCCCGCCGTCTCCGCCTCGCCTGCCGTCTTCGGCCGCAGCGGGGAGGTGCGTGTCCAGATGGTCCTCCCCAACGAACGCTTCGAGTTCCCACTCGAGGTGCGCGGCGATCCGGGAAGCCTCGGCTACACGTGGGTGCGCGCGCAGGACAGCGCGGTCGTCACGCCCTCGCAGCCGCTAGTCGGTGCGAGCGTCGTGGCCCCGGGCTTTGCCGGCATGTATCGGCTCGAAGTCGAGGCCGAATCGGGGCATCGCATCGTCGATTCCGTGCTCGTCGCGGTGATGGTGCCGTACGCCGAGAAGATCGGCCAGACGCTTAACGGCTATCGCATCGGCAACTACCGCTCGGGCATTGACGCCGAAGCACCGCCGCCCCCGCGCGGCTTTGTCGAGGTGACGTCCGAAACGGCAGAGCTCGCGGTGAGCAAGCACATGCAGCTTTCCGACTTCATCACGCACGACGAGCAGCAGGACCGCTGGCCCAAGTACGTGGCGCTCGACGCGCGCATTCTCGACAAGGTGGAGCTCGTCATCTCGTACGTCGGTGCCTTCCGCGGCGGACGCGACCGGCGCGTGAATGTGGACGTACATTCCGGGTTCCGCTCGCCCGTGTACAACCGCCGCGTGCCGCGTGCGGCGCGCGACAGCCGCCATCAGTACGGCGACGCCGCCGACCTCGCCATTGATGCCGACGGCGACGGCCGCGTCACCTGGCGCGACGGCATGCTCGTGTCGCTGCAGGTGGAGCAGGTAGAGCGCGACTTCCCGCAATACACGGGCGGGCTCGGGCTGTACGGTAACCAGAACGGCGTGCCGTACGTACATATCGATGTGCGGGGCAAGAAAGCACGGTGGAAAGGCTAAGGACAGACGGGAGACAGGAGATGGGAGACCGTCAGCTGTCCCTGTCGGACCACGTGATGCCCACCTCCTATCTCCGATCTCCCATCTCCTATCAGTCCCCATGAATCCCAGCCTTAGAGACCGCATCCTGCGTCGGCTCGAATCCCTCTCGGACGACCGCGGCTACCAACTGCTCGACTACGTAGAGTTCCTCGAGTCCAAGTACGCTGAGCGGCAGTCGCCGCCGCCGAGTGTCTTCCAGCGCTTCGCCGAGGGCGTCGAGGACGCCATGCGCGCGGGGCGTGTCTCGACGCAGGCCATTGGGCAGACGATGGACCTGATGAACAAGGCAATGGGCGTGTTGAGCGGCGTCACAGCCGCGGGCAAGTCGGTGGCGAACGATTTCGTGACGACCGCCTCGCAGATCACGACGAACCCACTGCAGAAGCCGCCCGCGCCGCTCCCCGGCCCAGACTCGACGTCGACCGCGGTTCCGCCTAACGCGCCGCTCGCGCCGCCTGCCGCAAACTCGGATAAGGGCTCACCGCCACAGCGCTAGCTCCGTTCTGGCGCGTCGGCGCTCCCGATCGCGGGGACATTGCCCCGGGCGTACATCCTCGCCCCTACCACACTGGCGACGGCGGACAATCCACAGACAATTCCCCACGCGAGGTTCCTGTAGACCTCTCGTGCGAACTGGTCCCCGTGATTCAGGGCGCCGCGAAGCAGGAAGTTGATGAAAAGAGCGAGCGGTAGCTGCAACACGAGGAACAGCCCGGCGACTCGCGCCGTCGGACCACGCAACTGAATGCCTCGGGCGTCGAACTTCGCAACGACCAGTATGAACACTCCCCAAGCGAAGATCACGATCATCGCTAGGGTGCCCACTGCGTTGCACAGGATTGCCGCCAACGACCAGATCTTCTGAGAGGTCGGGCGAGGGGTCGCCACCTCAGGAGCGATTCTATGGGCCACCTCCCGGACGACCAAGGCGGCCAGCGCCTGGAGCGAATCGGGCGCGGACATGTAGGTACTCGCGAAGACCTGCGAATTGCTCTGGGCGTCCATCGCCTCGACCAGAAGTTGCACGCGCGTGCCGACCCGCTTGACGTCGCCGTCTACGATGAAGCGCACACCGAGGGAATCAGCAATCCGCGACCGGTCGTCGCCCGACGAGCGCTGCAGGGTGCGCACGAGCGACGACGGCGTGACCTGTACACCCGGGACTCCTCCGAGTCGCGCCGTAACACTCTCCGACAGATCCTGTGCCAAGTCTCTGTCGGCGGTGTCTCGAGCGCTGAAGGGCAGGACGGCGACGCCGTTGGGGGCTCGATCACGCGACGAAACTGCTTGGCACGGCGGTGCGGTGCCATCCTGGCACTGGGCGCGCGCAACAACGGGAACCGCGCCGAGGAAGAGCGAGAGGATCAGCAGACGCTCGAGGGGCACCGAGAGACGGTGCCGTAGACGGACCTCGGCGTCAGAAAAGAAAAAGCAGACACTATGGGGCATGGCGTCCCCCGTCGTCGGCCGGCCGCATCTCACCCAGTCAGGTCCGACGTTGAAAACATATGCCGCTTGGCGGCTCATGCGTCAAGCACGATGCTCACGAGCGGGAGTTCGCGGTCTCCCAGCTCGTGGCGGGGGCAGCGGCTTGGAGAGGCTGGAGTGCGGGCAGGGCGCTGCGCGGACTGACCGGGCACGCGGCAAAGCGTGCCCGGTTTCCGATTAGGCCCTAGACCAGGCCAGAGGGCCACGCTACAATTCACCATGGCGACCACGATTGTCCCACTAACGGCCCGCACCGGTGCATTCCGGCTGCGGGCCGTCGCGCTTTAAGGCCTTCCAATGACCCGTCCACGCATCCTCGACGAGCAGTCGCTCACGTTCGACGACGTGCTGCTGTCTCCCGCGCACTCGTTCGTGCATCCCAAGAACGTCGATACCGCCTCGCGCTTCACGCGCGGTATCCCGCTCAACGTCCCACTCGTTTCGGCGGCGATGGACACCGTCACGGAGAGCGAGATGGCCATCGCGATGGCAAGGGCAGGGGGGATAGGGGTTCTCCATAAGAACATGTCCATCGACCGCCAGGCTGCTGAGGTGGATCGCGTGAAGCGGTCCGAGAGCGGGATGATCCTGCATCCGATCACGCTCCAGCCCGACGCTAACCTGCGCGAGGCCGTCGCGCTCATGGCCAAGTTCCGCATTTCGGGCGTCCCGATCGTGGACGCCACGGGCAAACTTGTCGGCATCATCACGAACCGCGATTTGCAGTTCGAGCGCGAACTCGACCGCCCGATTCGCGCCGCGATGACGAGCGAACGGCTCATCACGGCGCCACAAGGGACCACGCTCGACGAAGCCGAGCGGATCATGGGTAAGTACCGAATCGAGAAGCTCCCCGTCGTGGATTCCGCGGGCAAGCTGATCGGCCTCATCACCGTGAAGGACATCCACAAGCGCCGCCAGTATCCCGGCGCCAACAAGGACCAGCACGGACGCCTCCGCGTCGCTGCGGCCATTGGTGCGGCGGGCGACTTCCTGGATCGCGGCCGAGCGCTCGTGAACGCGGGCGTGGACGTACTCATCATTGACACCGCGCACGGCCACTTCGAGGGCGTGCTTGAGGCCACGGCGCAGGTGCGCGAGGCACTTCCCGAGGTGCAGCTCGTCACGGGCAACGTGGCGACGCGCGACGGTGCCAAGGCGCTCGTGGATCGAGGAGTGGACGCGGTGAAAGTTGGCGTCGGGCCGGGCTCCATTTGCACGACGCGCGTCGTCGCCGGCGTCGGTGTGCCGCAGCTCACTGCCGTGCTCGACGCGGTGGAAGGCGCAGGCGACGTGCCCGTGATCGCCGACGGCGGCATCAAGTACTCCGGGGACATCGTGAAGGCGCTCGCCGCCGGCGCGTCGTCGGTGATGATGGGCTCCATGCTCGCGGGCACCGAAGAGAGCCCGGGCGAGTCGTTCCTCCTCGAGGGACGCCGCTTCAAGATGATCCGCGGCATGGGCTCGCTCTCGGCTATGCAGGACGGCAGCGCCGACCGTTACTTTCAGGAAGGCGAACTCGGCGCCAAGAAACTCGTGCCCGAAGGCATCGAAGGACGCGTGCCGTACAAGGGCCCGGTGGGCGATGTGCTCTTCCAGATGGTGGGCGGCTTGCGCAGCGGCATGGGCTACGTGGGGTGCGAGAGTATCGCGGTGCTCCGCACGCGCCCGGTCTTCGTGCGCATCACGACCGCCGGCTTGCGCGAGTCGCATCCGCACGACGTCACGATCACGCGCGAGGCGCCGAACTATAGCGTGTGAGTTCTTGCGCGAGTACCGCGCGACGGTCGACGGATGAGCGTAGACGGGACGAGCAACTAAGCGGGGCGACACCCAAGGGTGCCGCCCCGCTTCTTCCATAGACCGTCAACCGTCTACCGTCATTCAGCCCGGCGACTTTTCCGTCTCTGCAGGCTTCGGCGGCACCGCCGGCCCGAGGCCGTCAGGATCGAAGTGCTGATTGTCCTTCATCAGCTTCGCAAAAGACCAGAACGTCAGGCCGAGGACAAACGTCCAGCTTCCGGCCATGAAGAGAATTGCTGAAGTGGACATCAGGCAGCCTCCCCCGTGTGATCAGCGACGGCAAAGCCCTTGCGGTCGTCGTACTTGTTGCGCACCCACGCCATCTTGATCAGGACCACCGCGACGATCGCGAGCAGCACGATGATCGCGCGCGAGAAGGCGATATACGGTGCGTCCGCGGGGTTCACCGGTCCGCCGCCCGCCGATTTCTCGCGCAGCAGGATCGGAATCGCGTCCACCCATCCCCACCAAGCGAGGATGTAGAGCAGGTAGAGCGGCGTCACGTAGGTCATGACGAATTTGAAGATCTCGGGAATGCGCAGGTCAGCGCCCTCGTGCATGCTCTCCCACGCCTTTGCGGGCGTGAAGATCCACATGAACACGATGACCTCGAGCACCGCGACCACGACGAGGCCGAACGTGCCAGCCCAGTAATCCCATTCATCGAGTACGCCGTGCTGCAGCCAGTGCACATGCATCAGGCCGAAGAGGAGGCAGAGTGCGCCGAGCGACCACGCCACCGGTTCGCGGCGAAGCCCGAACTCCTCGCGCAGGAACGCGGTGATCGGCGTGAGCATCGCCACCGAAGACGTGATCCCCGCGAAGAACAGAAGGCCGAACCAGGCGACGCCCAGCAAGTTGCCGAACGGCAGCTGCTGGAAGACCACGGGCATTGTCGCGAAGCCCAGGTTGAATGAGCCACTCTGCGCAATCGCCATCGCCCCCGACACGCCAAAGAAGACGACGGCCGCCGGAATCGCGATCGTGCCGCCGAGCACGACCTCGGCGGTCTCGTTCGTGGCCGCGGTCGCGAGGCCGTTGAGCGTGATGTCGTCCTTCTTGGAGAGGTACGACGCGTACGCCGTCAACGTGCACATGCCGACCGAAAGCGTAAAGAAGATCTGGCCGGCGGACGCGAGCCAGACGCCGGGCTCGCCAAGACGCGAGAGGTCGGGTTTGTAGATGAACTCAAGCCCGTTCCACGGCGTCGCGCCGATTCCGGGCTGCGCCGGCAGGAAGAGCACGACACCGGCGAGAATGATGGCGAATAGGAACAGGATCGGCATGCCGATCTTCGCCAGCTTCTCAATGCCGCCGCCGATTCCCTTCGAGAGCACGAAGATGTTGATGAACAGCGTGCCGATGAAGAACAGGTACGGCGTGTAGGTATGGTGGTAGACTTTCGCACCGTCGGCGGAAATCGCCTGGAACGACTGGAGGTAGCCGACCATGCCGTCCTGCGTCGTGATGCCCCAGTAGTCCTTGGTCAGCGAGAAGTACGCAAACGCCGCCGTCCAGCTCTCGATGTACGTGTAGTAGATCATCACGACGAGCGGCACGACGAGGCCGATCGCGCCAACATACTTGGCCGCCGGGTGCTTCCAGATGGCGGCGAACATCCCGGGGATGTGGCCCTTCCGATAGCGGCCGCCGTTGCGCCCCAGCCCCCATTCGATCCACATCAGCGGAATGCCGAGGAGGATGAGCGCCGTGAAGTACGCAATCATAAACGAACCGCCGCCGTTGGCCGCGGCCTGACGGGGGAAGCGCAAGAAGTTGCCGAGGCCCACCGCATTCCCTGCCATGGCCAGGATCAACCCGATGCGGCTGCCCCAGGCTTCGTGTGAATTGCCATCTTTGCCGGTCGCCAATGCCGACTCCTTGTCGGTGATGAGTGCGTGTATTCTGCGCGCCGTGCACGAAGGCGTCCAGTCGGCGAGCCGCGCGCGAGGTGCTGTTGCCGCGTCAGCGCTCGGTTGCGCCCGTGCGTAGTTCACCGTTGGCTCGCGCATTGACAATCGGCGGCGCGGGCCGCCAGCTTCACCCGATTGCATCACGTCACGCCTCGCGGCGGGGCGTTCGTCCGCCCCGCCGTCCTTTATTACGACCCGGAGATTTCGAATGGGACTTCTCGTCAAGAAGCCGATGGAAATCCTGATGCAGGAGGCGAGCGCTGAGGATTCACATTCCCTCAAACGCTCCCTCAGCGCGCTCAACCTGACCGCGCTCGGCATCGGCGCGATCATCGGCGCCGGCATCTTCGTCCTCACCGGTACCGCCGCGGCCAACCACGCCGGCCCCGCCATAGTCCTGTCGTTCGTGTTCGCGGGCATCGGCTGCGCCTTCGCGGGACTTTGCTACGCCGAGTTTGCCTCGATGATTCCGATCGCTGGATCCGCGTACACCTACGGGTACGCGACCCTCGGCGAGTTCTTTGCGTGGATCATCGGATGGGACCTGATTCTCGAGTATCTCTTCGCCGCTTCCACTGTTGCGGTGGGCTGGTCGGGGTACTTCGCGCGCATCATGAAGGTCGTCGGCTTCCCGATTCCCGACGCGCTGGCCAATGCGCCCTATCGGGTTGAGGGGACGCACACGCTCATACGAACGGGCGCCATCGTGAACTTGCCGGCCGTCCTGCTGGTGCTGGGGCTCACGACACTGCTGGTGATCGGCATCAAGGAGTCGGCGGGCTTCAACAACGTCATCGTAGCCGTGAAGCTCACCATCGTGCTCCTGGTGATCGGATTCGGGTTGATGTTCATCAAGGCGGGGAACTGGCATCCGTTCATTCCGCCCGTCGAAGTGGCGGATGCGACCACCGGCGCCACTCGGTTCGGTTGGCCCGGCATCTTCGCCGGCGCCGGCGTGATCTTCTTCGCGTACATCGGATTCGATGCCGTCTCCACGGCAGCACAGGAGGCAAAGAACCCCAAACGGGATCTCCCGATCGGCATCCTCGCGTCGCTGGCCTCTGCACGATCCTCTACATCCTGATGGCGCTCGTCATGACCGGCCTCACGCCCTTCAAGACGCTCAACGTGGCCGACCCCGTGTACGTAGCCCTCGACGCTGCCGGCCCCGGACTCGTCTGGCTCAAGTACCTCACGACCATCGGAGCCATCGCCGGCCTCGCGTCCGTCGTGCTCGTCATGCTCATGGGCCAGCCACGCATCTTCTACGCGATGTCGCGCGACGGCCTGTTGCCTGAGCTGTTCAGCAGCGTGCACCCACGGTTCAAGACGCCGTACCTCGCAACCATCATTACCGGGCTCGTGGCGGCGGTTGTCGCCGGCGCATTCCCCATTGGCCTGCTCGGCGAACTCGTCTCCATCGGCACGCTGCTCGCCTTCGTGATCGTCTGTGCGGGCATTCTCGTGCTCCGCTACACCCAGCCCAATCTGGTGCGCCCGTTCCGGACGCCGTTCGTGCCCTTCGTACCGGCCGGCGGCGTGCTGGTGTGCGGATGGCTGATGTGGAACCTGCCGCACGACACGTGGCTGCGGCTCATCATCTGGATGGTCATCGGCCTGGTGATCTACTTCACCTATGGCCGTTTCCACTCCAAGCTGCAGCAGCCGGCCCAGCGCTGATTTCGATTGGCTATGTTTACGGCGGCGCCCGGTTCACCGGGCGCCGCCGTACTCTGTTGTACTCTGTTGCTCTCTGTTGTCCTCTGTCGTTCTCCGGTTCCCCGTGATCACCGACCTGTTCTCCGTTCCCGCCCGTCGG
Source organism: Gemmatimonadota bacterium (assembly GCA_023249305.1). Classification (GTDB taxonomy): domain Bacteria; phylum Gemmatimonadota; class Gemmatimonadetes; order Gemmatimonadales; family Gemmatimonadaceae; genus PNKL01. The sequence goes on along the minus strand of JAHFCU010000042.1, from coordinate 2,971 downwards.
CGCGCCGACATCGAACGCCTGCTCGCCGAGCTTGGGCCCGGCCAGACGGTGGCCCTGTCCACGCACATCAACAGCGACGGCGACGGCTGCGGCTCGGAAGCCGCACTCGCCGGTCTGCTGGCGCAGCGCGATATCCGCGCCTTCGTCGTGAATCCCACGCCGTGGCCGGCGATGCTCCGCTTCCTGCTTGAGGAGGGCGGCATTGAGGATCGCAGCGCGCAGGGTGTGAAGGCACTGGCCGCGGCAGACCGGCTGATCGTGCTCGACATCAGCGACGTGAAGCGACTCGGCGCGCTGTCCGATGCCGTGCGCGCGCTGCCGAAGCCGCCGCTCGTCATTGACCATCACCTGCCGGGTGACGAGCCACCGGGCACCCTGCACGTCACCGACATCGCCGCTTGCGCCACGGGCGAGCTGATCTTCGACGTCGCGCAGGTGATGGGGGCGGAGCTTACGCCCACGGTCGCCACGGCGATCTACACCGCCATGCTCACCGACACGGGTGGCTTCCGGTTTGCCAACACGTCGCCCCGCTGTCACGCGGTGGCCGCCGCGCTACTGCAGGTTGGAGTCGATCCGGAGCGGATGTACCAGCGCATCTACGCGTCGGTCCCCCGCGGCCGCCTCGCCCTCATTCGTGACGCCCTGGAAACCCTCGGCGTCGATGAAGGGTACGGGTTATCGTGGGTTGATGTGCACAACGGATTACTCAACCGTCACAATGTGACAGCGGAGGACCTTGACGGGGTGGCCGAGTACCCCCGATCTATTGAGGGCACGCGGCTGGCCCTGCTCTTTCGTGACCTTGGTCACGGTAAGGTGAAGGTGTCCTTCCGCAGCGTGGGAGAGGTGGACAGCAATGCCCTGGCCCGGCGGTTCGGGGGCGGAGGGCATGCGCGGGCGTCGGGAGCGCTCATCTCCGGGACGCTCGATGAAGTGAGGGAGAAGGTGCTCGACGTGGCACGGGAGTTCATTGGCCGTCGCAGCTGACCGCGGCGGCGGTTGGCGGGCCCACCGGGCGCGCAGTCCGGAGAACTGGAGGCGGCGGATGTCCCAGACGAACACGCATCGACGCGTATGGCGCGGCGGCTTCACGGCCGTCGAGATGCTGATCGTCGTGACCATCATCGGTATCATGGTGGCCTCGGTGATGCCACGCATCAGCCGGATCGTGGCCGAGAGCCGCATTCGCTCGCTGCAACACGAGGTGGCCGCAGACGTGGAGCGCGCCTTCGCGCTCGTGCAGCGCCAGCACAAGCCCGTCACGGTGACGTACAGCACCACGACCAACGTCATCACCATCACCGACCGGGCGTCGGGCACGGTGCTCTTCACCGATTACATCGGGCGGTTTGACACCATGTCAACGACCGACGTCACGTTCTCGCCGTCGGGCGGCATCACGATCTACCCGATGGGCATCGCGACGGCCGCTCTGACTATCACCATCACAAACGGCAACTTCACACGTACGATCACGGCAAGTCGGGCGGGACAGGTGACCAAGTCATGACCCAGCCTGGCACGCGTGGCGTCATGGCCGCCCTCGCACTCCGCCCTCGTCCCCGGCGCGGCGCCGGCCTCATCGAGATCCTGTTGGCGATGGTCATCTTCGCGGCCATCGCCACGTCGTACGCGGCGGTGACGCTGCGCTATGCGACACGGATGAAGACCATCAGCACGGGTGCCGCCCGGTCCGCCGCAATCATGGAATACGCCAATCGCCTCATGGCGATCCCGTTCGACTCGGCGCACGCCCGCAACAATGTCTGCGTGACGACCAGCACGGGGTCGTTCCCGAATACACGCTGCATTCGAGTCTACACCATGTCCACCACCAAGGACTCGATCAAGATCATCGTGACGCCGACGAACACCACACTGAAGCCCGACACGGTCAGGCTGTGGCGCGTGAAGGCGTCAGTCACGAGTCCACTGGGATGACCATGCGACCCGCCAACCGCCGCGGCTTCTCGCTCATCGAGCTCCTGATCACGATGGTCCTCGTCGCCATTATTGGCGTCGCGGCTGGCCGGATGCTGATGAGCCAGACTCGGTTCTACGCCCGGCTCGCCGGACAGCGCGACGCGCGGTCGGTCACGCGGAACGCGCGCAACATCATCCAGACGGAACTGGCGATGACGCCGGTGGACAGTGGGGTTGTGGCCGCCAGCAACGACTCCATCACCGTGCGTATGCCCTTCAGCTGGGGCGTCTTTTGCTCCAGCAGCACGATGATGCGGTTCCCGGTGGACTCCGAGATCTACGCGCAGTCCACGATTGCGGGCGTCGCGATCAAGGATACGACGGCGACCGGGGTGTACACGTACCGCAACACGACCACGGTCCCCGGCACCGGCACAGCGGCCAACTGCATTACCACCGCGGCCATCATTCCGCCGCACCGGGACTCACTGCAGTACGGCTACCTGTCGTTCACAACCCCAGTGATCACAGGGACCGCGGGTGCGCCGATGTTCCTGTACCAACTGATCACGTACAAGTTCGCGGCGTCGGCGATCTTCAGCGGCAAGCGCGGCCTGTACCGGCGCGTCGGCACCGGCACCGCAGAGGAGATTCTCACGCCCTTCGACACGTCGGCCAAGTTCCGCTACTACAACCTCTATGCCGATACGGCCCAGACCGCCGTGCCCGCGCTGACGAACATTCGGGGCGTCGAGATCAACCTCGATGCGCAAAGTCCAAACCGCGCGAGCAACAGGGCCACCCCCGAGGCTGTGACGATCAAGACGGCAATCTTCTTCCGCAACAGGAACGACTCATGACGAGGCTCCCTAATCCAACCGTAGCCAGGGCGCGCCGAGGAATGGCGTTACCGATGGTGATCGTGGTCCTGCTGGTCCTCGCGGCCAGCTTCGCCGGCGGCGTGGCGCTCGCCCGGGGCGAGCGGGCCATTGATGATGCCGGCAAGACTAACGGCCTCGCCCAGATGTGGGCCGAGACGGGGCTG
>JAHFCU010000065.1 GCA_023249305.1 Gemmatimonadota bacterium | reverse complement strand
CGAGCACCGCCGATTCACATCTTCGCCAACTCTGTGCTTCGTGCCACCTCGGCCAACGCAAGATCGAGTGGGGCGCCATCGGCGAAGACTCGCGCGGCGGCGGCTGCAATGCGTGTCATCTTGTGTACGACACCGCCGCCGCGCGGCAGCTCGCGGCGTATCTCGCCACTCCAGTCAATAAGCGCACCAACGTGCCGCCGGTACATCCGCGGCTGACGATCGCCGTGGACAACGCACACTGCTTCGGCTGTCATAGTCGCTCGGCGCGCATCTCCACGAACTACGAAGGATGGCACGAGCTGCGTTTCGCGCCGTCGCCAGCGCAGCTCGCGGCCGACAGTTCCAAGTCGCCGCGTCAGTTCCGGCTGCTCGAGGATGGCCGCTACTTCACGAAGGTGACGGCGGACATTCATCAGACACGGGGCATGGACTGCGTCGATTGTCATTCCGCCAACGAGGTCATGGGAAAGGGCGCCGTCGTGGCGCACGCACGCGACCAGGTGCGTATCCGTTGTGAGGACTGTCATACACGGCGCTTTGTGTCGGCGGCGCCCGCGCCGCTGGATGCCGAGACCGTGAAGCTGCTCGGATTGCGCCAATGGACGCTGGCGCCGAGCGAGCGCCTGGCCGCCACCTCGAGCGGCGACGTGTTGGTGAACGTCGTGGTCAACACGTCGGGGCACGCTCGCATGCGCCACAAGCGCACGGGACAATGGGCAGAGCTCCGCCCGCCACTGTCGGCCTGCACGCGTGGGCAGGGCCACGCGCGACTTTCATGCATCAGTTGCCACACACCGTGGGCACCGCAGTGCACGACGTGTCACACCAGTTTCGACCGCGCGGCACAGGGCTTCGATCATGTTGCGCAGAAGGATGTGCAGGGTTCGTGGCAGGAATCGTCGGGTCCGTTCGACGCGACGGCCCCCGCGCTCGGCGTACGCACCAACACGCGCGACGCGGCGCATCCGACGGGCGTGGTCGAGACGTTCATTCCCGGCATGATTCTCGAACTCGACCGTAACCGCTCACCGGACGGCCGATCGGACGTCGTCTTCCGCCGGCTGTTCTCTCGCACGTTCTCGCACACCATCACTCGGGCCTCGCGAACGTGCGAGTCGTGCCACAACGATCCAGTGGCGCTTGGATTCGGGCGCGGCGTACTGCGCTTCGCGCGCGCGAGCAGCGCCACGAGCGCCACGAGCGCCACGAACGCCACGAACGCCACGAACGCCACGAGCGTTGGACGCTGGTCATTCGCACCGGCGAGCGCGCGATCATCGTTTGACGGATTGCCAGCCGATGCGTGGACGGGGTTTCTGCAGACGCGCCAAGGGATGGTCTCGACGCGCGACGACGTGCGCCCGTTTAACGTCGAAGAGCAGCGCCGCATCCTCACGGTGGGCGCGTGCCTCACGTGCCACGCGGGTACATCCACGGTGATGCGGCTGGCGCTGGAGGACTTCGCCGCCACGGTGGCGCGGCGCACACGGAGTTGCGTGCTGCCCGTCTGGCCGTAGATCCTCGTCGGCGCGCGCGCCCTTCATCGCATTCCGCGGCCGCGCCCGCCGGGCGCAGGAACGCCCAACCACAGTGCCTACGGGAACTGCCGACGACTGGGGAAGATTTTGCCTGACTAGATTACTATATGCGCATATATACATTTAACTACACACTCTTCATCGCTAGCTCCCGGAGCGTTAGATGGCCGATAACAGTCCCCGCACTCCCATCGTCGTCACCCACGAGGGCGGCGTGCAGTTCGCCGCCCAGGTGCGCTCGCACCGTGTGCTCGTCGACCAGCCCGTTGCGGCAGGCGGTGCCGATGCAGCGCCCGCTCCCATCGAACTCCTCGGCGCCTCGCTCGGCACCTGCGTGGCGCTCTACGTGCAGCAGTTCTGCCATTCGCGCGAGCTCCCATACGACGGCATGCGCGTCGAAGTCGAGCAGCGTGGCGCCAAGAACCCCAATCGCATCGGCCAGTTCACCGTGCGGGTGATTCTGCCCGGAGGACTTCCGCCAGAACACTTCGAGATGCTCGATCGGGTGGCGCGTAGCTGCCCGGCACACAACACGCTGGCGCATGGCGCGGAAGTCCATCTGCAATTCGACCTGGGCGCCGTGTCAGCGCCGACGGCCGAGCTGGTCGCGCACCCCGCACCGTAGAGGGCCCCGCCATGTCAGCCCGTTCCATCGAACTGAAGATCAACGAACGCTACAGCGGTCTGTGCTGCTCCACTGGCAACCTCTCGTGCGGCGGCGCCGCCGAGCACGTTGAGGCACGCACCGGCGAATGCGGTGTGGACCTCGGCAGCGGCCGGGGCCGCGAGCTGTTCAGCCTCGTCGACCGTGTCGGAAACACCGGACGTCTGATCGGCATCGACCTCGCCGATGGGATGGTTGCCGTCGCCACCGAAACGGCCCGCACGCAGGGTCTCTCCATCGTCGAGTTTCGGCAGCGCGAGCTGCATGACACGGGACTCGAGGACGCCAGCGTGGACTTCATGATCTCCAACTGCGCCATCAATCACGCGCCCGACAAGGATGCCGTGTATCGCGAGGCGTTCCGCTTCCTGAAACCGGGCGGGCGTTTCGTCGTGAGCGACATCTACGCCACCAGTGAAGTTCCAGCGCAGTTCGCGCACGATCCCGACGCCGTGGCCGAGTGCTGGGGCGGCGCCGTGACGCGTGAGGCGTATCTCGCCACTCTGGTCAACGCCGGTTTCCATGCGCTCGAAGTGCTCGAAGACAGCGAGCCGTACGCCAAAGGAAGCATCGAGGTTTGCAGTTTCACCATCCGCGGACGCAAGCCCGCACTCACCTGAGAGGAGAAGTCATGAAGAGCCTGATCAAAAAGAACGACGCGTGCTGCACCACGGAGGCGCAGTGCTGCGCGAAGCAGTCCACCAACGTGGCCGGCTGCCACGACTGATCCACCTGTGCGCGCCGGCAACCGCGGAGCTCCAGCGGTTGCCGACGCAGCACGGCCCCCTCGAGACGTGACGAAGGACATGCAATACTCCAAGCATAACATCTTCAGCAAGATTCGCGGCCGCGACGAGTGGTTCCTCGTGAACCTGCTCAGCGGCCAGGCAGATCTGCTCGAGAAAGACGTAGCAGATGTGGTGGCGACCGGTTCTCCCCCGCCCGAAGCGTTCGCAGCGCGCTTCGCCGAGAAGGGCTATTGGGTGGAGCCCGCGGAGGAGCAGCGTCGCTACGACACCGCGTACGAGCGCTTCACCGCCGCCGCCGCGCGGGAGGAGATCCAGCTCTTCTACCTGCTCAGCTACGCCTGCAACTTCACCTGCGACTACTGCTATCAGAGCGGCTACGACCCCGAGCGGGCGACCGACCGGGAGGCCGCCACCGACGCCTTCTTCGCTTTCGTCGACAAGCACTTTCGCGGCCGGCGCAAATACGTCACGCTCTTCGGCGGCGAGCCGCTGCTCCCGGGCAACCATGAGCACGTCGCCACCATCATCAAGAAGCTGAACGCGCGGGCGCTTGGCCTCGCCATCGTCACCAACGGCTACACGCTTCTCGACTACCTCCCGCTGCTGAAGACGGCGGCGATCCGCGAGGTGCAGGTGACGCTCGACGGCCCGCCCGCGATGCACGACAAGCGTCGCCCACTCGGCGGCGGCCTGCCAACGTTCGCCCGTATCGCCGACGGCATTGATGCCCTGCTCGTGGCCGGCATCCCCGTGAATCTCCGGACCGTCCTCGACCGCGACAACATTGCCGGGCTTCCCGAACTCGCGCGCATTGCCAAAGCGCGCGGCTGGGTGGGACACGCGAAGTTCAAGACGCAGTTTGGGCGCAACTACGAGCTGCATTATTGCCAGGGTAACTCCGGCCAACTCTTCGACCGGCTCTCCATGTGGGAAGCCGTGGTCGAGACGGCGAAAACGCATCCCGAAGTGCTGGAGTATCATCGCCCAGCCTTGTCCATCTCGAAATACCTCTTCGAGAACGGTGCGCTGCCCAGCGGCCTGTTTGATTCCTGCCCCGCCACCAAGAGCGAGTGGGCCTTCGACTACACGGGCCGCATCTACTCTTGTACGGCGACGGTCGGCAAGGAGGGCGAGGAGCTGGGACGCTTCTGGCCCACCGAAACGCCGCTCAGCGACGCCGCCGCCGAATGGTCGCGTCGCGATGTGACGACCATACCGCAATGCAAAACCTGCGCGCTGCAACTGGCCTGCGGCGGCGGGTGCGGCGCCGTTGCCAAGAACGCGACGACCCGCATTCTGAGCCCCGATTGCCGCAAGCCCCGCGAGCTGATGGAACTGGGGTTTGACCTATACCGGCACGAAGCCGAAGAGAACGCCGCACATGTCTGACACGCTCGTTCATGCCGATGCCATCACCTACATCGGCGCCGCCGAGTGGGACACCGCGGTGCTGCACGGTGGCAAAGTCATCGTCGACTGGTACTCCTCGGAGTGTCCGCCGTGCGAAGCGCTGGCGATGAAGTTCGAACCGCTTGCCGAGCTCTACGGCGAGGATGTGCGATTCCTCAAGATCTTCCGCCAGGAGAACCGGGCGCTCGCCGACGCACTCGGCGTGAAGAGTTCGCCGACCATCCAGTTCTACGCTGACGGCGCCGAAGTTGCATCGCGACTAACGGGCGGCGTGAAACGAGCTGAACTCGTCGCCGGCCTCGAGACGATGCTCAGCCCGGAGCGCGCGCAGGCGATCCAGCGCCAGCAACTGCCGCTCGAGAGCGAGTGGGACGTGCTCGTGCTCGGCGGCGGTCCGGCGGGGCTCACCGCGGCCATCTATGCCGCGCAGGCAAAGATGAAAGTCGTCATCGTGGACATCGCCCTCCCCGGCGGGCAGGTGAAGACCACGCACTCGGTTTCCAACTATCCGGGATTCTCGAAACCGATGAACGGTTACATGCTGGCGCACGAGATGCACATGCAAGCCGAGGCGCAGGGCGTGCAGTTTCGTTCGGCGGCGGATGTCACGGACATCGACCTTCACAACAAGAAGCTCGTGGTCGACGGCGTGGAAACGCTGCATGCGAAGAAAGTGATTCTCGCCACCGGCGCGTCGCCACGCGCGCTCGGGATTCCCGGCGAGAAGGAGTTCGCGGGACGCGGCATTTCATATTGCGCCACCTGCGACGCCAAGTACTACGAGGGGAAAGAGGTCATCGTCATCGGCGGCGGCAACTCCGCGGTGGAGGAGAGTCTCTTCATTACCAAGTTTGCGTCGCGACTCACGATGGTGCACCAGTTGGCGGAGTTGACGGCGAACAAAGTGGCGGCGGAGCACGCAAAGTCCGATGCCAAGATCAGCATCCGGTACCTCGCCGAGCCGAGGGCCTTCACTCGGCTCGACAACGGACGCATGGCGGTGGAGGTTGAGGACGTGACGACGAACAGCCGCTCGCGTCTGGAGGCCGACGGCATCTTTGTCTTTGTCGGCATGGTGCCCAACACTTTCGGGTTCGGCGACGACCTCGTGAAGGATGCGTGGGGCTACATCAAGACCGACGACGACATGCGGACCAGCATACCTGACGTGTACGCCGTTGGGGACCTGCGCTCCAAACGCATCCGTCAGCTCACCACTGCTGTCAGCGACGGCACCGTTGCGGCGGTAGTCATCTCGCAATAGGCCAAACCCAATGTCAGCCAAACGAAATCGCGCCCGGGCATCCGCCCGTCAGCACGCGGCAACGAACACTCCCAAGCGCCCGCCCGTCTTCTCCAGACGCGTTGTCACCGTCATCGGCTTGCTCGCCGTGGTCGCCGTTGGCATTGTCCTGGCTCGCGCGTCCAGCGGAGGCGACGACGCCATTCCGTTCACGCACACGTCCACTGCGTCCAAGAAGCTGCTGTTCTTCATGAACCCCGACGGCTACCCCTGCCAGACGCAGAAGGCAATCCTCGACGCGATGGGCGATACGCTGTCCAAGGTGGCCGACGTCGTGTACTACAAGACCACGAAGCCCTCCGACCTGCAGAAGTTCGAGGAGTTCGGCATCCGCGGACTCCCCTCGCTCATCGTCGCCGACAAGGACGGACGGCCGCTGCGGCGGCTCACCCCCGGCGTCCAGAGCGCGCAGGACGTGCTCGCGGCTCTGACGCAGTAGCGCCATGGCCACCCATCTGAGCATTGCCCTGGTTTTCGCCGCCGGCCTAGTCAGCGTGCTCTCGCCGTGCGTGCTCCCGGTGGTGCCCATCATTGTGTCGGGCACCGCCAGAGACCACCGGCTGCGCCCGGTGCTCATCGTGATGGGCTTGGCCCTCGCGTTTGTCACGATGGGTGTGATGTCGTCGCTCTTCGGCGCCGTGGTCGGGCCCTGGATGTACAAGGTGGAGAAGGCCGTCGGCGCCGTCATCGCGATGCTCGGTATTCTCCTGATCCTCGACGTGAATCCGTTCGAGCGCCTCAGCGCGCTCACCGCCAGGGTGCAGATGCTGGGACGCGGCGCCGACGGCTTGCTGCTTGGGCTGCTCCTCGGCGTCATCTGGATTCCGTGCGTTGGCCCGATGCTCTCCAGCGTGCTGGCCGTCGTCGCGACCGAGCAGCGGGTGGCGGCGGGCATTTTCTATCTTCTCGTCTATTCGCTCGGCTTCTCGCTTCCGCTCCTCGTCGCGGCGTATGCGTCGCAAAGCGTGCGAAGCCGGCTCAAGGCGCTCGGGCAGCATCAGCACATCATCAACGTCCTCAGCGGCGTGCTGCTCGCCACGCTCGGGCTCTTCATTGTGATGCGCGGCATGCTCGCCTTTGGCTCGCTCGTCACGTGGCAGCGCTAGCCGCGCAGCGATAGCGCGCCCCGTCTAGAACGACTGGTTCGTCGTCCCGCTGATGCGCTTGCCCGACCCGCCGACAAACGTCAACTCGATGGTGAACGATTGGCCGATCAACTGCGCCAGCCGATCGGGCCAGAGCTCCGCCCCACTCGGGCAGAAACCGAGCGGGCTTGAGCGGCCGATGATTTCGACGGGGGCAAACATCGGCGCGTAAACGTGCATGCCGCCGAGTCCCAAGTCGCTAGTGGTGCTAAAATCGCCCTCGGCGGCCACGGCGCGACCGCTTCTGTCGTAGAGCGTGGCGCAGACCGAGAGGTGTGATGGATTTCCTGGCGTCGACGGCGGTTTCAGCGCAGCATACACGTCCATGCGAACGACGTCGTCGGCCGACACCGTTTGCGTAGAGTTCACCGGTAGCGCCTCGCGCTCGCGCTTGAGCTGGCGAAGAGCGGCAGCGTTGGATTGCCCGGGTGTTGCCGCTTGGTTGCCGTTCGCGGACGGCGAACACGCGGTCGTGATGCAGGCGGCAGCAAGAAGCGCAGTGTGGCGGAGATGCACGACATGCGGTCGGAACACGGGGAGCTCCTCCGTTTACCGGATCGATTCTACCGCGTGGGAAACTCTTTCGCGAACAAAGCGGTCCAACAGGCTAGTTGCGACGCCGTGCCAGAACGCGTTGCGACATCCCTACCCAGAGAGGTGCTGATGCCATTGCGCGATTCAGTGCGGAGTTCACTCATGGCCGCGCTGGCCGTCAGCATCGCCCTCCTTCCCGCGGCGGGCGTATCACAGGCGCCGCTGCGCGAAGCACCGGCCGCGGTGCAGCTCCACTCGACAGTCCTCGGAGAAGCCCGGACCCTCGACGTCTCGCTGCCCGCGGGTTACGCCGCCGACACTGGCCGCCGCTATCCGATCGTCGTCGTGCTGGACGGCGAGTTCGAATTCGACATCGCGGCCTCGACCGCTCGGTTCTATTCCGGCTCGTCGCAGCTCCCGCCGATGATCGTCGTCGGCGTGCGGAACACGCACCGAA
>JAHFCU010000041.1 GCA_023249305.1 Gemmatimonadota bacterium | reverse complement strand
GACGCGATAAGTGGGTCAACACGGCGACCACCGATCAGTACATCCCCTTGATGCTCTCGGGCGAGACGGACCTGGTGCGTCCGTCGAATCCGAACGTGTCCATGGAACTCGAGCGCGCGGGGGAGCGCTTCGTCTTCACGAATCGTCCAAAGGCAGCGAAGCCAACCACGCTGCCCGTGTTCAATCCGGTCAAGCCGACGGCGCCGTTCTGGGGCGACCTGCGGCCGTTCGTCATCGTCAATGGCGACGAGTGCGCGCCGCCGCCGCCGCCCGCGTACTCGGAGACAGCGGGGTCACCGTTCTGGAAGATGGGCCGCGAGTTCTACGACTCGATGACGACCCTAACGCCGGAGAAGAAGCAGATCGCGCTGTTCTGGGCCGACAATCCGGCGGCGACCGGCACGCCGGGATTCCACTGGGTAAGTGTCGCCGGTCAGATGGTCGCACGTCGTCAGTTGCCCGCCGATCAGGCGGCGGAAGTGTATGCGCTGATGTCCATGGCCATCGCCGACGCGTTCATCGGGTGCTGGAAGGAGAAGTACCGCTCGCTGGTGGTGCGTCCGGTGACGTACGTGCAGCGCGTCCTCGATGAGCGCTTTGAGGCGGTCTTTCCGACGCCGCCGTTCCCCGAATACACGTCTGGGCATTCCGTGCAGTCGGGTGCGGCCGTGGCGGTCCTCGAGCGGTTCCTCGGCGACACGATTCCGTTCGTTGACTCGACGCAAGTGGACGTCGGCCAGCCGCCGCGGCCGTTCGCGTCCTTCCGCGCGGCGCTCAATGAAGTCGCGGTGTCGCGGCTCTACGCGGGCGTGCACTACCTGCCGGCGATCATGAATGGAGTGGGGCAGGGCAATTGCATCGGCGCGCGCGTCCTGAAGCTGCAGACACGGACAGCGCGGTGACGCCACGGCGGCCTGCGCGTGGCAGTCGGATCACCCTGCTGATCGCGCTGTCGGCGCTCGCGGCCTGCGCGGCTCCGGTAGACACTTCGTGGCATCAGGAGCAGGGCTACCACTGGCGCGCGCTCAACGTGCCGCGGCGCGGACACGAGGGCTTCACGCCGCTCGCGTCCAATGCCACCGGGCTCACGCACGCCAATGTCGTAGATGACGAACACGCGCTGGCGAATCGCAACCTGATCATTGGCGCGGGTGTCGCGATCGCGGACATAGACGGCGACGGCCGGCCCGACATCTTCCTCGCCTCCGTGGAACGGCCGTCTGCCCTCTACCGTAACCTCGGCAAGATGAAGTTCGAGGAAGTGACCGCGGTGTCGGGGATTGACACCAAGGGCCTGGCGGTCACGAGCGCGGTCTTCGCCGACGTAGACGGCGATGGCGACGTGGACCTGCTGGTAGGGACGCTTGGAGGCCCGATCAAGCTCTTCACGAACGACGGCCACGGACACTTCACGGACGCCACCGCATCGAGCGGCCTGCACAGCGGACTTGCAGCGACGACGATGACGCTTGCCGACGTGGACGGTGACGGCGACCTCGACCTGTACGTGGCGACGTACAAGACGCGCAACGCGCTCGACGCGTATCCGCCCCAGGCGCGGTCCTTCGATCAGGTGGTGCGCAAGGTCGGCGACAAATACGAGGTCCGCGACGCGTGGAAGACCGAATACCGCGTGGAAGATCGTCCCGATCTCGGCGGCATCGCGCGGTTCCAGCGCGCGGAGCGCGACCTGTTCTTCCTCAACGACGGTCACGGCCATTTCACCGAACAGCCGACGTCTGGTCCGCGCTGGCGCGATGCGAACGGCAAGGCACTAGCGGAGGCGCCCGACTACTTCGGTCTCTCGGCGCGCTTCTATGACGTGAATGGCGACGGCGCGCCGGACCTGTATGTGTGCAACGACTTCGAGGATCCGGATCAGTTCTGGCTGAACGATGGCCGCGGCGGATTCCAACTCGTGCCGACCCTCGCGCTGCGCGCCACGAGCAACACCTGTATGTCGCTCGACTTCGGCGACGTCAATCGCGACGGCGCGGTCGACATCTTCACGGCCGACATGCTGAGCCCGACGCTGGCCGCGCGCCAGCGGCAGATCCCGACGAACTCGCCGATGCCCAAGTCCACGGGGACCGCTCCCGAGCGCGGCCAGTGGATGCGCAACATGCTGCAGGTGTCGCGCGGCGATGGCACGTGGGCGCAGGTCGCCGACTTCGCCGGCGTTGCCGCATCTGACTGGACGTGGGGAACGGCGTTCGTGGACGTGGATCTGGACGGCTACGAGGACCTGCTTGGCGTCACCGGCGATCGGTGGGACGTCCGCGACGCTGACACCTATGAGCGTCTACGAAATCGCTTCCCGCGCGTGCCGTGGAACCGCGAGCTCGGTGAGTTCCCACGCCTCGCCGTTCCCGGCGTCGCACTTCACAACCGCGGTGACCTCACGTTTGACGACCGCACCAGAGCGTGGCGCTTCGAGACGGACTCAGCGATCTCCAACGTGCTTGCGCTGGCCGATCTCGACGGCGATGGGGACTTAGACGTTGTGGTTGGACGCCTCGATGCGCAGCCGATGGTGTACCGCAACGAGGCATCGGCGGGCCGCGTCGCGGTGCAGCTCGTTGGGCGCTCACCGAACACCGAGGGCATCGGCGCGGTGGTGACCGTCCGTGCGGCGTCTCTGCTGCCGCAGTCTCGTGAAGTCACGGCGGGCGGCGCGTATCTCTCGTCGAACGATCCACAGCTCACGTTTGCCACCGGCCGAGACAGCGCGTTCACGATCGAGGTGCGATGGCGGGATGGCACCGTTAGTTCGATCTCGGGCGCGCGCGCGAACCGTCTGTACGAAATGCACCAGGCGGAGTCCATCGCACCGCCGCCCGCAGTGGCGCCGACAACCAAGGCGCTCTTCGCTGATGCAACGGCGCTGTTGGGCGGTCACTCACACGTTGAATCGGTCTTCGACGATTTCACGCGACAGCCGCTGCTTCCGAATCGTTTTTCGCAGCTCGGCCCGGGCGTCAGCTGGATTGATGTTGATGGCGACGGCCGAGAGGATCTGGTGATCGGCGCCGGCCGCGGCGGCGCACTCACGGTGCTGCGCAACACGCCGCGCGGCTTCGTGCCCGCGCCAGCCGCAAGTGCTGCGGCTGGCGATCTCGGCACGGTGCTTCCGATCTGGAGCCATGCGGGCCATCTGACGCTTCTGGCCGCACAGTCGAACTACGAAGCGGCATCGACAGCCGATGCACTGGCGCTACCGGGCGTGCTTGGATTCGAGGTGACCACAGCCGGTCGACTCGGAACGAACGCGGCCATCGTCGGCTCCGACTCCGCCTCGACGGGAGCGCTCGCATTGGGTGACGTGAACGGCGATGGCATTCCCGACTTGTTTGTCGGGTCGCGCGTGCGCCCCGGCGCGTGGCCGCTGAGCGCGCCGTCGCGGCTGCTGCTCGGCACGGCGAACGGGAGTTTCGTGCTCGATCAAGTCAACGCGCACACGGTCGGCGCGCTCGGCCTTGTCAGCGGCGCCACGTTTGCCGATCTGAATGGCGACGGCGGCCCCGATCTCGTCGTCGCGACGGACTGGGGGCCGGTGCGAGTCTTGATTAACCACAACGGCCGCCTCGAAGACGCCACTGAGTCGCTGGGCATGGCGCACATCACGAGCCGGTGGAACGGCGTCACCGTTGGCGACTTCGACGGCGATGGCCGCCTCGACATCGTGGCCACGAGTTGGGGACTCAACGTGCCGTGGCGCGCCAGCGCCTCGCGACCACTTACGATGCTGGTCGGCGACTTCGGCACCGGCGTGGGCACGCTGTTTGCGCAAGTCGACTCGGCGACGGGACGCGAGATGCCGCTCGAATCGTTCTCGCGGATCGGCGTCGCGCTTCCGTCGGCACGCGAACGGATTGCGACCTACGCCGATTACTCGCGCAGCGATGCCGCGACGGTGCTTGGACCGCTGGCCTCGAAAGTGGTTCGCCTGAGCGCAACTACGTTGCAGCACACGCTGTTCCTGAATCGCGGTACGCGGTTTGAGGCCGGGCCGCTCCCGCCGGAGGCGCAGCGGGCGACCGCGATGGGCGTCGTCGTCGCGGACTTCGATGGTGACGGGCGAGAGGACCTGTTCCTCGCGCAGAATTTCTTCCCGACGGAAGTAGGCACGATGCGTTTCGATGCCGGCGCCGGACTCGTGCTGCGTGGCGACGGGGCCGGCGGTTTCAGTGCGCTGAGCATGCGCTCATCGGGCATCTCAGTTCTGGGTGACCAGCGTGGCGCGGCAGCGGCGGATTTCGACGGAGACGGACGCGTGGACCTCGCCGTGTCGCAGAACGGCGCGCCGACGCGGTTGTTCCGCAACGCGGCGGGCACGGCCGGCGTTCGCGTGCATCTCGACGGCGGCGCGAACAACCCGCTTGGCATCGGCGCGCAGCTGCGTCTGATGGCCGGCGGCAAGTCGGGGCCCGTGCACGAGGTGCGTGCCGGCTCGGGTTACTGGTCCATGGATGGCGCGGTCACTGTTCTCGCGCGCCCAGTGGGTGCCGATGCTATCTCGGTGCGATGGCCCGGCGGCGCCGTGCAGACGGTGCCGCTCGCCGCCGGCGAGATGAGCATCACGATCCGCCGACGGTGAGCGACGCGTCGGCGGCGCCAATCGTGACGCCGCCGGCCGTGTGCAGCACGCACTGAGGTCGCCGCTCAGGGCGACGGACGCACTGGACCGGTAATCAGCCGGATGTCAATCGAGCCCGGCGGCGCGCCGACTTGCGCGGCGCTGTCGGCGGTCGCACGCAGGCGCGTGAACACATCGGCCGACAAGCCGCGCGATAGCGCGGAATCGCATTCGCGCGCGGCGTCGGCGTACAGTCCGATCGCAAGCAGCGCAGCGACAAGGAATCCGCGCGTGTCACGCTGCGACGGCTCTCCCTCGAGACTCTTGCGAAGCTCCGCCACTTCCCGGGCGCGATCCCCCGTTCGCCGCAGCCACTTCGCGAGGTCGTTGTGCACGCGCCACGCCAGCGCCGGCGGCGATAGCGCGATCGCACGTTCGTACGCCTCGAGGGCGGGCTGTGGTTGGCCAAGGTCGAAGAGCAGGTCGCCGAACCCGCGCTGCGTCCGGAAGCTCCGCGGCGCATCGCGCACGCTTCGAATCGCGTACACAGGCTCGTTCTTCCAGTCCTGCTGCCGCTGGACGCTGCGCAAGATGCCAAGTCCCACGAGTACCGCGCACAAAGTCGCGATCTCGCGCGAAAGCTCCCGTGGCGCACCAACGCCCCGCAGCCAGGGCCACGCGGCCAGCCCGCCGAGCACCAGCAAGAAGCCGACGCTCGGGAGGAACAGCGTACGCTCAGCGAGCAAGATGCCAGTCGGGATCAGCATGTTGCTCACCGGCAGCAAGGTGACGGCGCACCACACGAGGCCGAACGCCACCACGGGCGCGCGTTTCCAGGCGATCAATGCCAGTACGATCGCCGCAACCACCAGCCCGAGCCCGAGCGCCTCAAGCGGACCGAATCCCGCTGACGCGATGATCTCCTGCGGCGAGTAGTCCCCCTGCAGGTGCGCGGGCCACGCGAGCAGGCGCAGCCAGTGCGGCACGACGCGCAGCATGGTGAGGGCGCGGCCCGCGACGCCGAGCCCGACGAGCGCCTCGGCAACGAAGGTGCCCGCGAGTTCGCCGCCGAGCACCGCGTGTCGCAGCAGGAGCATGGCGACGAGAATTGCGAGCAGTGCGACGTATCCGCCGATTAGCGAGCGCGCTCGTTCCCTGAGCGGTCCAGTGACGAGCAACAGTTCGACGCCGACGAACAGGCCGGGCAGGATGTAGCCCTGCTCCTTCACAAGAATGGCGATCGCGTAGAGGACGCCCAGCACCATCCAGTCGTGGCGCGACAGCGCGCCGGCACGCCGCCGGTCGAGATAGCGCGTCGTCATGACCAGGCCGATGAGACCGACGATCAGCTCACTCTGGCCGACGGCCAGTGCGGTGGCTTCGACGTGCACGGGATGCGCGGCGAAGAGCAGGGCGACGGCGAACGCCACGGTGCGCGGGAGAATCCGCTTGCCCAGCGCGAACACCTGCGTCGCGGCGGCTGCGAGGAGCAGATAGCTCACGATGCGATAGACCATCGGCGCGCCCGCACCTAGCTCGTACTCAAGGGCGTGCAGCAGCGAGGTCAGCGGACGATAGAGATCCTGCGAATAAGGCGGAGGCCAGAAGGGCGAGGTGAGCAGCACGTACCAGTCGCCGAGGCCCTGCACGCGCTCGTTTCCAAGGATGAGGTGGAGATCATCCTGCGCGTAGTTATTCGCCAAGCCCGCGACAGACGCTGCCAGGGCCACGCCGACGATGGCGAGAAACGCTCGCCAGTCGCTGGGTGCGGGCGTGGTCTTCTTTGGCGGCGGCTGCGTCACGGTGAGCGGCGATCCCGGATGGCGAGTCGTGGCGATATGTAGCCCCGAGCCTGCGCGCCGGCAACTGGGGCCGACGCGACCGTGCGCGCGGCATCAGGTGTTTACGATCGCATCTTGCTTTCACCGGCCGCCTCGCGGAGTTTTCGCTGTACGGCGTTGTCACGACAAGCCGCGCCTCTACGGAGCGCCCCGAGAATCCCCCGGCGATCGGGACATCCCTTGTCCCACGTTTGATGACTTCTCCGACCAGCACCGAGCTGAAGGAGCACGAGTGGACGCGCCCGCTGCTGCAGTGCGTCGCCGGCCTTCTGGTGTTCGAGACCCTCACCGGGTCCGCCAACTACCTGCTGCCGTTCAGTGTGCCGAATCAGGTGATGGTGCTGCTACACACCATCGGCGGCCTCGTCCTCATCGCGCCGTTCGCGTGGTACCAGTGGCGCCACTGGCAGCTCTATCGTTCGCTGCGCGTCTCGCACATCGCCCTCACTGGTTACTTCGCGATGGCCGCCACGCTGCTCCTGCTCATTTCGGGCATCGTGCTGACGGTGCAGGCGGTGTTCGGCACTCGCATCTCGCGTGGCTGGGACGTGGTGCACCTGCTGGCGACGGTCGCGCTGCTGGCCGCCACGCTCCCGCATCTGCTGTCGCTTACCAGAAGGGCCAAGGTCGCCGGTGAAACCGGCGCTGCGCTGCGCGCGGCTGTTCGCAGCTTTGGCTGGCGCTCAGCGGTGATCGCGATCGTACCGTTCGTGCTCGTCCCCGCGTTGGCGATGATGTACAAACCGCTGTCGATGGTGAACGCGCTACCGACCGACTACAGCTACGTCTACGGCAAGGAGCGGCCGTTCGCGCCGAGCTTGGCGCGCACCGCGAGTGGCGGCGCCTACGACGAGCGGTCGCTCTCCGGTTCGGCGGCGTGCGGCACTGCCGGATGCCACGATCGCATCTACGGCGAGTGGGCGGTCAGCGCGCACCGCTACTCCGCCATGGACGCGGCCTTCCAGAAGGTGCAGTCGGTGATGGCCGAGCAGAACGGCGCGGAGTCCACGCGCTATTGCGGCGGATGCCACGACCCCATCTCGCTCTTCTCGGGGACGAAGAACGTCCTGGTGAAGGACCTGACGAACATCGCCGGCATCAAGGAGGGCGTCTCGTGCGTCTCCTGCCACGCCATCAAGGAGACGGACGTCAAGGGAAACGCGGCCTACGTAATGACGCAGCCGGGCCGCTACATGTACGAGCTCGCCGACACCGTCGGCGCGCCACGCTTCGTGCGCGACTTCCTGATTCGCTCGTATCCGCGCTATCACGTGGCTTCGCTGCAGCACAAGCTCTTCAAGAGCCCTGAGTTCTGCGCGGCGTGCCACAAGCAGTTCATCGACAAGGAAATCAACAAGGTCGGGTGGGTGCAGTTGCAGAATCAGTTCGACAACTGGCGCAAGAGCCGATGGAACCATCCGGGCGACGCGGCCAAGACCATCGAGTGCCGTGAATGCCACATGCCGCTGCAGGACACCGACGACCCGGCCAACGGCGACGACCTCGACTACAACCGCACGCCGTCGGATGGCAAACACCGGAGCCACCGCTTCCTCGGCGCCAATCAGTGGATGCCGGTCGTGCTGAAGCTCGACGGCGCAGAGGAGCACGCGAAGCTGACGGAGCAGTGGCTGCGAGGCGAGATCGCGGTGCCGGAGATCGCGCCGAAGTGGCGTTCCGGCGTCGCCGTGCCGCTGGCGGTGATCGCACCCGACGAGGCGAAGCCCGGTGATGCGCTCAACATCCAGGCCGTGCTCACCAACAACAAGGTGGGGCACGACTTCCCGACGGGACCACTGGACATCATCCAGGCGTGGGTCGAAATCAGCGTCACCGACCAGGCCGGCAACATCATCTTCAGGGAAGGCCAGCGCGACAGCACGAACTTCATCGCGCCCGGTTCGTTCATGCTCAAGGCCGAGCCCGTGGACGAGAACGGCAACCTCATTGACCGGCACAACCTCTGGGAAATGGTAGGCGTGCGTTATCGCCGCTCTATCTTCCCCGGCTTCTCCGACAAGGAGGAGTTCCGCTTTATCTGCCCGAGCATCGCGCTCACGAAACCGACCGACGTGATGATCCGCAATCCGGGTGACACGACGTCACCGCTCAACCGTAGCGCCGCCGTGCGCGTGCCGCGAGCGCGCGTGACGGAACTGCGCGTCACGGCGCGCCTCATGTACCGCAAGTCCGACCAGTTCCTGCTGAATTTCCTCTTTGGGCCGAAGTCAGGGCTCACGGCACGCGTGACGGTCATGTCGGAGGATCACAAGACCATCAAGGTGTTAGGTGGTGGCTAGCATCGAGCAGCACCGCTGCGCGCAGTTCGAGTTCCGCGCGCGGCAGACAGTCGCCGCGTGCTGACGAGCCGGCAGCGCAAGCTCCGCGTCACGGCTGTCGGGGCCGCGGTCTTCGTCGCGCTCGCGCTCGTCGCGTCGTGGCTCATGCTTGGACGCACCGGAACGTACCGTCCCGGCGAGGCGGTGGAGGGGCTCACCGCAGAACTCGCGCGCGCGCTGCCGAGCGACTATCCGCGCGTGACGTTCACGGACGTCACGCAGGCGGCAGGCATTCATTATCAGCACTTCGCCGGCCGCCGCTCGTCGCAGCTGCCGGAAGACATGGGCAGCGGCGCGGCGTGGGGTGACTTCGACGACGACGGCTGGGTGGATCTCGCCATTGCCAATGAGATCGGACCACTCGGCATGACTGATGCCCAACGCCGCGCCTCACCGGCGCGCGCCCGGCTCTACCGCAACAATCACGACGGCACGTTCGCCGACGTGACCGACGCGGCGGGCATCACCTTCCGCGGCTGGGGGAACGGCGCGTACTGGGCTGATTACGACAACGACGGCCGGATTGATCTTCTGCTCACGGCCTACGGCCACAACGTGCTCTACCACAATGACGGCGGCGGTCACTTCAGCGATCGCAGCACGGAGACCGGCATTGGCGCCGCTGACGGCTACTGGACGGGCGCGGCATGGGGCGACTATGACCGCGACGGGTCCCTTGACGTGTACATCACCGGCTACGTGAAGTACTCGACACAGCCGATTGCCGGCGCGCCGGGCGTCATCGAGATCGAGAATCCAGCGAGCATCAACCCGGCGTCATTCCCGGGCGAACGCAACCTGCTGTTCCACAACACGGGACGCGGCGCGTTCACCGAGCGCGCCGTCAGCGCGGGCGTACCCAATCCGGCGGGCCGCGGTCTCTCCGCGTCGTGGATTGATCTCGACGATGATGGCTGGCTCGATCTCTACGTCGGCAACGACGTGTCCGACAACGTGCTCTACCGCAATCGGCGCAACGGCTCCTTCGAGGACATCTCACACGCGTCGCGCATCGCCGACTATCGGAGCTCGATGGGGATCGCGATCGGCGATTGGAACGGCGACGGACGCCAGGACCTGTTCCTCACCCACTGGCTGGCCCAGGGCAACGCCCTGTATGACAACGTCCCGCCCTTTGGTCCGAAATCCGCCAAAGCCTCGCGCGTGATCTTCGTGGATGAGTCGGACCGCTACGGCCTCGGCCAGATCTCGCTCGACTTCATCGGCTGGGGAACGTCGTTCTTCGACTACGACCTCGATGGCAAGCTCGACCTGTTCGTCGTGAACGGCAGCACGCTGCAGCGCCGCGACGATCCCACGCAGCTGGTGCCGATGCGCAGCCAGCTCTTCTGGAACCGCGGACCCACCGAGGGCTTCTTTGAGGTGTCGTCGGTGAGCGGCGAGTTCTTCAAGCTGCTGCTGAATGGACGCGGCGCGGCGTTCGCAGACTATGACAACGATGGCGACGTGGACGTGATCGTCACCGTCAATGGCGGCCCGGCGCATCTGCTGCGCAATGACGGCGGCACCGCCAATCACTGGCTGCAAGTTGAACTGCGCGGTACAAAGGGCAATCGGCAAGGCTTCGGCGCGCGCGTGCGTGTGGTCGCGGGTGGGGTGCGCCAGTCGCGCATTATCGGCGCGCAAGCGTCGTACCTCTCACAGAACAGTCTTATCGAGACGTTCGGGCTCGGCGCGATACAACGCGCGGACACCATCGAAGTCACGTGGCTCGGCGGCGCGCGCGACGTGCGCACCGATGTGGGCGCCAATCAGCGCGTGCGCATCGTACAAGGTGAAGCCGGCACAGTCTCTGACCGCGTCGGCGTGGACAAGTTCTGGACGCTGATGCGCGAAGCGACGAACCTGCGCATCGGTGGCGATTACGTGCGAGCGCTGGAGACCTACCAACGCGCGCTCGCCCTGAATCCGCGACACGGCGACGCGCTCTACTACGCGGGCAACATGCAGCTCGAGCTCGGCAAGTACGCCGACGCGGCGGGGAGCTGGCGTCGGCAGATCGCGCTCGACCCCAGCAGCGCACGCGCCCTGTCGCAGCTTGGCGCGCTCTTCCTGTGCACCGAGCCGGGCGCGCCGCTCGTCCTCGACTCTGCCGACCACTATTTCACGCGCGCCCACGAGATCAACAAGGAAGAGACGGGGCCCCTGCTGCGGCTCGGGGAGTCGGCGCTCGTGCGTGGCGATCTCGACCGCGCCCGGCAGTTCGTGCGCACGGTGCTCGCCACGCACGCGGCGAGCGCGCCCGCGCACTTCTACGACGGCTACTTCGCGCTCAAGCAGGGCGACGCGGCGACCGCCGAGAAGGAGTACGCGAAGTCGCGCGCCCTGCCGGTCGCGGCCGCCGTGGCCGGCGCCACGAATGAAGGCGACACGAAGAGCGGCGGTGTGCTGCGCACCGTCGTGCTTCGGTGCGCAGCGCTGCGGCGACTCTCCGAGGAGCGCACGGGTGGCACGATGCACGACGCGTATCGCCGACTCGACAGCCTGCTGACGGTCGCCCGCGCGCGGGCCCGCTGACGCGCGCGGACTCCGCGGGCATCGCGTTCAGCGCCGGTCCACCCGCCGTGTGTTGTACTCGCGCAGGTAGCGCTGGTGCGCAGGATCGTCGGGATACCGGTCGCCCGCCGCATACGGATACTCCCGAATGGCGTGGAACGGCAACGGCTCAACGGTGTTGCCGAGCGCCGTGTTCATGTCGGCGTCCTTGATCCACCCGTCGGAGTAAAGCAGGAAGTCGCGCGTCCATCCCGGGGGTGGCGGCGGAGGTGCGGCGAACTCGAGCGTTGTCTCGTCACCCGCTGCCATCACGATGTACATGTCGTCGGCCCCGCGCAGCAGCGGCAGCACGTCGCCGAAGCGCGTGTACGCGCCGGTGATCGGACGCCACGCAGGCTCCGTGCTGAGACTGTCGTAGTCGAACCAGTGCGGTCCGTATCGTCCGCCTTTGCGATACATCTTCGAAAGGCCGCGCGCGTGGAGGTCGGCACGCAGCAGCGGCAGCGTGCTGACCTTCGCCGGGCTCGTGCGCGCATCCGTCGCCACAAACGCCTGGTCCCAGTAGATCTGCATGTTCGTCCGCAGACGCACGTGATGGTCGCGCGTTGGGAACTTCCCCTCGAGGCCCACGACGATCGTCTTGTCCTTCCCCGATGGGAACCCAATGTCGGCGGCGGCGCGCCACGCGCCTGAGGCGTCACGCACCTCAAGCGCTGGCATCTGTGGCTTGAGGCGCGACTGCTGCGACAGCGCGACGTTGATGCTCGCGTCAGTCGGATAAATCCAGCCGCGCAGGAACAGGTACGTGCCCGGCTGGCCCGCGTCGTCACCGAGATCCATGACGAGATCGTGCGTCTCGACGAGTCCTTGGTACTCCACCGGCACGAGATTCGACACGTACACGTCGTCCTTCGCGCGCAGCGCCGGGAGCACGTCCACGCCATGGTCGTCCACGGCCGACTGCGGCGGGTGCGCGCGCACCGCCTGATATGTGCGGAGTGAGATGGGTCCCGGTGGGATGAAGCGCTCATCCACGAAGACATCCACGGAATCCGGGTGGTCCACCGCGATCAGCCGAATCTCGTCGGTGTACGACGACTCCCACAGTTCTTCGGTCAGCCGGAGCACGTAGCGTCCATCACGCGGCTGCAGCGCGCGCCCGCTCACGCGCAGGTACTCCTGCGACGCACCGGCCGGCGCCCACGTGGTGCTGGCGCCCATGAGCCCCATCGGCATGCCCAGCGCACTGCGCCACATCACGTCCGTCACGAACCTGAAGCGCGCTCCGTCCCACGCGTAGAGAAAGCCGCACGATGACTTGAGCACCTCGTTCTCCACCACGTCCTGGTCGGAGCCGGGGAAGTGGATGACCTGCGCGACGCCGTTGGGCCACTCGACGCGCAGCACGTCGGCCTTGAGATGCGCGCCCAGGCCAAAGTGCGTGGCGGCGCTGGTCACGACGCGCGTCTGCACGATGTCTCCGACGCGCAGTTCCAGCTTCGCGCCGATACCGAAGTCGTTGTTCTTGCCGCTGCCCGTGCGGAGTGCCGCAAGCCGCACCTGCACGAAGAGATTCGCGTTGCCGCCATCGTTGCGAAGCGCATGCACGCCGCTCGACGCCTCGGCAAGCAAGAAGTCCATGTCGCCATCGCGGCCGAGGTCGACGGACGCGAGCGCGGTCGCCGCGAGCGTGGGCGGCAGCAGCGCTGAGCGATCCTCGAAGTCTCCCTTGCTGTTGTTGCGCAGCAGCACGACGCCGCGCACGCCAGCAGTGCGAGGAATGCCGGCCACCACGAGGTCCAGCCATCCGTCGTTGTCGTAGTCCACGAACTCAGCGGCCGACACTTGGAGTCCGCGCAGCACCGCTGCTGCAGCCGACGACAGTCGGCGGCGGCCGAACGCGCCTCGACCATCGTTCATCCAGAGTGAGCCGACGCCGGTGTCAGCGGCGGCGACGTAGAGGTCGAGCGCGCCATCATTGTTGATGTCACCGACTGCGATGACGCCCGAGCCGCTGGGCGTCACGAGGCCGGCCGCCGCCGTGCCGTCCTCGAAGCGGCGCGCCCCCACGTTCTGGAAGAACGTGTTGCTGCCGCGGTCTCGACTCACGAAGAGGTCTATCCGTCCGTCGCCGTCGAAGTCGCCGAACGCTGCGTCGCGCACGTCGCCCGGCCCGCCGAGCCCGAAGTCGGCCGTCGCGTCGGTGAACGTCCCATCGGCGTTGTTTCGCAGGGCGCGCACGCCACGTGGGCCGCTGGCCACGAGGTCGAGGTCGCCGTCGTGGTCGAGGTCCACAAACACGGCGCGAGTCGCGCCATCGGCGGCCTTGATGTGGGCCGACGTGGTGACGTCGTCGAACTTTCCGTTCGCGCGATTGCGATAGAGATGCGCACGACCATCCACAGCCAGCGCGAAAAGATCGAGATGACCGTCGTTGTCGTAGTCCACGAACCGCGCGAAGGTCACGCCGCCCGCGATCGCGACTCCTGACGTCGCCGTCGCGTCGCGGAACTTCCCGCGCTCCGCGCGGAATAGCCGCGTGGTGGTCGTGCCGTTGCTGCCATACGATGTGAACAGGTCATCCACGCCGTCACCGTCAAAGTCACCGACGGCGAGCGTTGCCACGCGCGCGCCGCTTCCCGGCGTACTCGTCGCCGCGGCGCCGCTCGCAAGTCCGAGGTCGGAGGTGACGTCCACGAATGACACGGCATCCTTGATGGCACCGCCTCGCTGTTGCGCGCGGCGCGCGACGTCAAAGCCAGGGCTGAATGCGAGCGCCGGCCGACCGACCATCGGTCCCTCCGGTCCCTTCACGGCGCTGAGCGCCGATTGATACGCCGGCGTGAGCTCCATCGCGCGACGGAATCGCTCGAGCGACTTGCGTGCATCGGCAAGCCGTCCCGCCCGAAGAAGCGGCAGCGCTGCCGCGAACTGCGCGAGCGCTTCGCGCGGCGGCTCAGGTGGAAGTCGCCGTATTTCCTCGAGCGCGCGCGTCGCGCTGTCGGCCTGGCCTGCGGCGGCGAAGGCATCGAGCAGCGCAACGCGCACGGCAAGATTCGACGGATTCTTTGCGAGAATGCGCTGCAGCAGCGCCGCGCGCGGCGAGCCGCCAGCGGTGGCCGTGTCCAGCTGGGCGAGAGCGAACAGTGCCGCCGGATCGGCTTCGTCACGCCGGCTGAGCGATGCAAGTACGGCGCGCGCGTCCGCGGCGCGCTCTTGCGCGGCGTAGATGCGTGCGAGCAGCAGCGCGAGGTCGGTGTTCGCCGTGTCGAGCGAGCGGGCCTTGAGGACCTGCGTCTCGGCCTCCTTGAGCCGCCCGCCGCGGAGGTAGGTGAGGCCGAGATTGGTGTAGCCGAGTGCCTCGTTGGGGGCGAGGGCGACCACTTTCTTGAACTGCGTTTCTGCGGAGTCGAGCAGGTCGGTCTGCAGGTAGACCAGTCCCATGGTGCGCGCGGTAAGCACGCTGCCGCCGCCGGACGCCGGTTCGCGCTGGCAGCCTGCGACGGCCAGACTGGTCGCCAGAAAGAGTAGGACGCGGCTGGATGGACGCGAGGCGGGGGTCATGCGACGTTCATATAAGAAGGGTGCCGGAAGACTAGGGTTCCGGGGTGGGGGCGGCAAGCGCGGGTGCTGCCCGGCCGCCGCGGCGGATGGGTAGGTCGCCGGAGTGTCCGGGAGCGGGTCGTAACTGTAAGGGAACCCCGCAGTTGACAGTAGGACGCATCCGTTACAATATTCCCCGCCGATCTAGGGAACAGACCTAGACGCGGGTTCCAGCTTCCCGTACGCAGCGCTGTGACGCGAAGCGCGCGACGGGAGTAGATGAGTCATAAGGAGTATCTTCCTGCCGCCTTTGTCGGCAACAGGGTGGTATTTGTTTTATGCCCTATCAGGCTGTGCGTGCTTGAGTAGCTGTTGTCGTATCCCGCTGCCCCCTCCACCGCGAGAGAGATGAACCCATGATTAAGCAGAGTCGTGCTTTCGTGAGTCTGCTGGTCCTGCTGGGAGCGCTTTTTGCGCTGCCCGCGGCCAGCGCTCAGGCGCAGAACTCGGTGATCACCGGCAAGGTCACGTCGGATGTCGGTGCACCGATCGAAGACGCCAACGTTATTATCATCGAACTCGCGGTGAATGTGCGCACGAACGCGATGGGCGCGTTCGCCTTCACGATTCCCGCGGCGCGCGCGCAGGGCCAGTCGGTCGCACTGCGCGTGCGTGCCATCGGCTTCACGCAAGGCGTGCAGGGGATCAAGGTCACGCCCGGGACGCACAACTACAACTTCGAGCTCAAGAAGGATATCAACCGCCTGAGCGAGGTGGTGGTGACGGGCTCGATCGAGGGGACGGAACGCGCCAAGGTGCCGTTCTCCGTGGGTCGCGTGACCGCAGCCGAAATCCCGGTGCCGTCGCTCAACCCGATCACCTCGCTCTCCGGCAAGGTCGGAGGCCTGCGAATTGCGATGGCGGGCGGCCGGCCCGGTGACAGCCCCGAGATCATGATGCGCGGCCCGACGTCCATCAACTCCTCCGGCCGCAGCGTGGGTCCGCTGATCATCGTGGACGGCGCGATTCAGCGCGTCGGCAGCCTCGATGAAATCGGCGGCCTCGACATCGAGTCGGTGGAAGTCGTGAAGGGCGCCGCGGGCGCTTCGCTGTACGGCGCGACGGCGGCCAACGGTGTGATCATCGTGAAGACGAAGCGCGGCCAGAGCAACGAGGGCGTCAGGTGGACGTTCCGCAGCGAGCTCGGCTACACCGACTTCAGCAACATTGACTACGGGATGCCGATCAACCACCAGCTGCAGCTTGACGAAACCGGCAAGCGCTTCTGCGTGGGCGGGTCCAGCCAGGTCGCGCCCTGTTCGCGCACGCTGGACTGGATGAACGAGATCATGCGCCTCAACAACGTTGCGGCGGACACCACGCGCACGGCGCTGTCGGTGCAGTTCAACGCGCCGAGCAACGACGGAACGCTGAACAACGTGTATCAGTCGAACATCTGGCCATACCGCTACTACAACGGCCTGGCGCAGATCACGCGTAGCAACCCGAATCAGATCAACTCGATCGAAGGCAACGGGCGCGCGGGGAACATCCGCTACTATGTCAGCGGCCAAGTGACCAACGATCCAGGCGGCATCAAGGGGCTCAACGGCCAGCAGCAGCGCCGCGCGCGCGTGAACCTCGACTACGCCCCGCGCTCGGACATGACCATGGCGATCAGCGTCCTGTTCGACAAGGGCTACACCGACCTGCGCTCGGGCGGTTCGTCGAACGGCGGCATCTGGGGTCAGCTGCAGCGCGGCGCGCCGACGGGCACCAACTACTTGGCGCGCGACACGCTGGGCCGGCTCCTCGTGGTCGGCGGCGGCTCGCCGCTCAAGGGGTCCGGCAACGGCGCCGGCACCCTCCTGTATGACACCGAGAACTACTTCAGCCAGCGCATTTCGAACCGCCTGCTCGGCAGCTTCAGCACCACCTACACGCCGACCGACTGGGCGACGTTCGAAGGCACTTTCGCGTACGACAACCGGTCACGCATTGACGACTCTCACACCGTGAAGGGTTATCGTACGATTACGACCGTCAGCACGGTGAACAACTTCGGCAACCAGCGTCTCGTCAACCGGTGGGAAGAGGCGATGAACGCGCAGCTGTCCGGCACGGTCCGGCACTCGTTCAGCTCGGACCTGCACACCAAGTTCCAGGTGCGCGGGCTGTGGGACTTGGACAACATTCATGATAACAGGTCCGGCGGCGACCAGTACGTCGTGGCGGATGTGTATACGCTAAGCAACACGACGACCAGCAAGACGGCGACGGGCAGCTACCAGACGGTCAAGAACATCAGCGCCGTGGGCGGCGCGAACGTGGAGTACAAGGGGCGCTACATCCTCGACGGCACGTACCGCTACGACGGCAGCTCGCTCTTCGGCGCGGGCAACCGCTGGGCACCGTTCGGCCGGGTGTCCCTCGTCTGGCGCACGAGCGAGGAGCCGTGGTACAAGATGCCGTACGTGACGGACCTTCGCGTGCGCGCCTCGCGAGGCACGGCGGGCAACACCCCGGCGTTCGACGCGCAGTACGAAACGTACTCGTGCTCGACGTCGGGCTGCTCGCTGGGTCAGGCCGGCAACAAGCTGCTAAAGCCTGAGACGACGACCGAAACGGAGGTGGGCGCCGACTTCACGCTCTTCAACCGGCTCGGCTTCGAAGTCACCAACGCCAACTCGAGCACGAACAACCAGATCCTCAACGTGCCAACGCCGACGTCGCTGGGCTTCTCCAGCCAGTGGCAGAACGCTGGCTCGATGTCGAACCACACGTGGGAACTCGCGGTCAACATTCCGCTGGTCAACAAGCGCGACCTGCAGTGGTCGGCCCGCGGCACATACGATCGCACGCGGACGTACATCACCGACCTGTTCATGCCGGAGTACTTCACTACCGGCGGTACGTCGCAGGGCACGACGAGCTTCTTCCTGATGTCGGCGCGCCGCGACAAGCAGGACGGCTACCAGGTGAACCGCTACGGCAACATCTATGGCCGCATGTTCTACAAGAGTTGCGGTGTGCTGCCGGCAACGGTGCAGCCGCTGTGCGGTGATGGCAAGGAATACCAGGTTGACAACAATGGCTACGTGGTGTGGGTGGGCGCCGGCAACTCTTGGCGCGACGGTGTCACGAAGAACCTGTGGGAGACCAAGCTCTCGGCGGCCAACTCGCCGTGGAACTACCCACTGAACTTCGGGACCCCGATTGTTGACCGGCCGCTGCGCGGCGTGAAGGGCGAGGGCGTGGGCATCCTCCACATCCTCGGCAACTCGCTGCCTGACTTCCGCACCGGCTGGAGCAGCAACCTGACGTACAAGAAGCTCACGCTCTACGCACTGGCCGAGTTCACCGTCGGCTTCCAGATCAACAACCAGGGCAAGGGATGGGGTATGTTCGACCTCAACTCCCACCTGTTCGATCAGAACGGCAAGTCGGTCGAGGAGGCCAAGCCGACTGGGTACACTTGGCGCGTGGGTGGGTCGGAGAATCCGGGCGGCATCGGCGGTCTCTACGACATCCTCGGTCCGAATAACTACAACGTCGAGAACGGCTCGTATGGGAAGCTCCGCGAGCTCAATGTTTCGTACCACCAGGGTGCAATCATGGGCCAGGGTGACTGGACGTTCGCGGTCGTCGGGCGCAACCTGGCGACGTGGACGAAGTACTCGGGCGTGGATCCTGAGACAGGCGTTTCCGGCTCCGGCCAGACGAACTCCGGCCTGGTCAACCAGGTGGACGCGTTCGGCTTCCCGCCGCTCCGCACGTTCTCGTTCTCTATCACCACCCGCTTCTAGGAGCCGACTGCAATGGGACGTCAAGTCTTCCGATTCGCCGTGCTTGCGAGTGCGGTCGGCATCCTGGCCTGCAGCGACAAGCAGCTGGCGGTGACCAACCCGAACTCCGGTGACACCGAGCGCGTGCTCGGCACACCCACGGACGCCGAAAACCTGCTGGGCGGCTACTACAAGCGCTACATGTCCGGCATGTACGGCAGCATTAGCAACGTGCAGGGCATGGGCGACATCCTCGGGTTCATGAATTTCTCGAGTCTCGCCAACAACTGCATGAACACGCACATCCCGTGGAGCGGTTCGGTGAACCTGAACTCGCCAGGCCACACCTGCAACGTCGAGCAGCTCCGGCTGTACTCGGTCCAAGGCGAGGTCATGCGCGTGGCGTCGAACTTCCTCAAGCAGCAGGCGGCCGGGCTGACGCTTGGCTCAGCGAATCGCGACGCGCGAGCCAAGGCATATGCCGAGTTCCTGCGTGGCGTCGCGCTCGGCTATACGGCAATGCTCCATGACTCTGGAGCGGTTGTGACGCCGGCGATGGACGGCCAGGACCCGGGCGCCCTAGTCGGATACAACACCATGGCCGAGTCGGCGTATGTTGCGCTTGACCGCGCGATCACCACCGCGTCGGGCACCTACCAGGGCGGCGACGGATTCCCGCTCCCCTTCACGTGGCTCCCGGCAAGCACGTCAATCACGGCGGCCGAGTTCATCAAGCTGGCAAAGAGCTATCGGGCAAAGTTCCGCGCCGCCGTGGGGCGCACGCCTGCTGAACACAACGCCGCCAAGTGGGATCTCATTCTGGCGGACGCGCAGGGCGGCATCACGGCCGACCATAAGGTGACCACCAGCTCGACCGCTGGCCCGACGATGAACTGGAACAACCAGTATGAGACGTTTGGCCTTTGGCACCAGATGCCGCCGGCGGTCATCGGCATGGGTGATGTGTCGGGGTCGTATGCCGCTTGGATCGCGACGCCGATCGCGGGGCGTGGCGCAGGCAACACGTCATTCTTCATGGTGACGCCTGACCTGCGTTTCCCGCAGGGTAACACGCGAACCGAGCAGATCGCCGACTTCGCGACCTCGTCGTGCGCGGGTGCAGCCACGACGTGCAAGCGTTACTTCGTGAACCGGCCTGCGGGCAACGATCAGTTTGCGGGCAACGGCTTTGGCTGGTCGAACTACGACTTCGTCCGTTTCCATTCGTGGAAGACTTCAGGCGATGGCGGCTCGGGCCAGAACGGCAACATCATTCTGATGGCCAAGACCGAAATGGACATGCTCCAGGCCGAGGCGTACTACCGGAAGGGCGACTATGCGAGCGCCATGGCGCTGGTGAACACGTCGCGCACCAAGAATGGCCTGCCGGCGCTGACAGCGGCCGACAACACCACTCCGGTGCCCGGCGGCGCGAACTGCGTGCCAAAGATGCCGGTAAACGGCACCACGGTGCAGTGCGGCAACCTGTTGGAAGCCCTCAAGTGGGAGAAGCGCATGGAGACGGCCTACATCGGCTTCATGCCGTGGTATTTCGACAATCGTGGCTGGGGTGACCTGGCCGTGGATACGCCGCTCTTCTGGGCGACGCCATATCAGGACTTGCAGGCTCGTGGCTGGCCGGCCAGTGCGCTGTACGGCACCGGCCCGGGCCCAGGGAACGCGACCGGTTCTACCGCGGCCAAGGGCACGTACGGTTGGTAACGCAGTCGGTTCGTAGGTTGGCTTCAGTTGTTGCCGGAATGTCGGTGCTCCTCCAGTCGTCTTGCTACTCGTTCGTACCGACTGGAGGAGTGATCCCGGCGACAGGGACCCGCATCGCGTTGCGCATCAATGATGCAGGACGTGTGGTGCTTGGCGGAGAGATGGGTCCGGAGATCGATCAGGTCGAAGGTGTGTTACTGAAGCAGGACAGTGTTGAGTATGTGCTTGCGGTGAAGAGCGTTCACACGATTCGCGGTGGCGACCAGGTCTGGACGGGCGAGAAGGTTCGCGTCAAGGCGTCGTACGTCAACGGAGTCATGAAACGCAAGCTCTCGAAAGGACGCACATTGATCGCCGGTGTCATTGGCGCCGGATTAGTGGTTTTCGCTGTGAAGGCCAGCCTCAATGGTTCTGGAACGTTTGATCCGAAGCCTGACCATCCCGATACGGCACACACGTCTGTCCGCAAACCTTGATCTGGGCGCTCGGCGCGCCATTACCCCCACGGAGTTCTCCATGCGACGCTTCTTCCCTCTCTCGGTGATCTGCCTGTTTGTTGGCGCGGTAAACGCGTGCAGCAAAGTGGATCAGGTCGTAGCGACCGAGGACATCCCCACGGCCGGCGTGCGCTTCATCAACGCGGTGCCTGACACCGCGGGATCCTATGGCTTGATCATGCGCTTCGTTGACCTGACCGAGAACAACGTCCAGTATCGGATCAACTTCCGTAACGGGCCCGTTGTCTCGGCGGGCATCGCCGGACTGGCGCTGGTGCAGTACAAGCCTGCCCGCGCCGGGTCGCGGCATCTCGAGATCTTCCTTGACGACTCGATCCAGTCGATCGCGACCATCAAGCTCAAGGACACGACGGTCACGCTGACGGCGGGCCATAACTACTCGGCGATCCTGTGGGGATATGCTCGCACAGGTGCCTCGCCCGCCATGAAGCTCACGTTCATTGACGAGACTGTGGCGGATCCGGGCACGCAGGTCGCGCTGCGCGTCATCAACGCGACGAGCGCAGCGATTGACGTCTCTCAGTACGTGAAGGGCGGTACGGCCCCGGCGACCCCGACGTGGGCGAGCGTTGCGGCGATGAGCATCTCCAGCTACGTCACCGCCGCGCCGGGCGCGATCATGTACAAGGTGCGCGCGGCTGGCTCGGCGACTGACATGTTCACCGACACCCAGGCGTTGCTCGGCTCCGCGGCCTCGTCGAGCGCCGGCACCACCACGCTCGACATCGCCCCGATTCCTGGCACGAACGTGGCCGGGTCCGCGGTGACAATGATCGTCTTCCCGCCCTCCAGTGCTGGCGCGCGGACTCCGCAGACGACGGCATTCCTGTCGCCGTTCGGCGGGTTCATCTGGGACCGCCGTCCGCCAACGCCGTCGGGTACGTAAGCCTCGGAATGCGGTATATTCGAAAGGGCCGTCGGCGCGTGGGCGCCGACGGCCCTTTCGGCTGTTTCCGCCCCTGACGCTGTCTGCGGCCCGATGCCAGCCGTCGAGCCGGGACACCCTGACCTTCGGCTCATGAACACCGTTCTCAGGCAGTTCGCAATCAGTGCCGGCTTGTTCGTGTCGGTGCTTGCAGTCGGATGCCGCTCGCGTGAGGCGCAGGTCGCCGCGATGCCGGATTGGCTCACGAAGCGCGGCCAGCTGGAGACACGGATGGCCTCGCTGTCACCCGCCTATCACGACTTCCGGTTCACGGACCGCAGTGACTCGAGCGGGATCACGTTCACCTATCGCATCGTGGACGACGCCGGCCGGAACTACAAGGCGGTCCACTACGACCACGGCGGTGGCGTCTGCGCCGCTGACGTGGACGGCGATGGGCGGCCGGACTTGTTCTTCGTCAACCAGCTGGGCAACAGCGAGCTGTGGCGCAACCTCGGCGGGGGCCGGTTCGAGAATGCCACCGATGCCGCGGGACTCCGCACCGACGACATCATCGGCGTGACGTGCTCGTTCGGCGACATAGACAACGACGGACGCCCGGATCTCTTCCTCACGACGGTGCGGTACGGCAACCGGCTGTACCACAACGAGGGCGGCGGGAAGTTCAAGGACATCACGGCGAGTGCCGGCGTGGGATACGTGGGTCACTCGTCGGGCGCGCTGTTCTTCGACTATGATGGCGACGGCCTGCTCGACCTGCTGGTGGCGAACATCGGGCGTTACACGACCGAGGAGAAGGGAGCGGGAGGGTACTACGTCGGCCTGCCCGACGCCTTCCACGGCCACATCTATCCCGAGCGCAGCGAAGCGAGCCTGCTGTATCACAACCTCGGCGGCGGGCGATTCAAGGACGTCACGGCCGAGGCCGGCTTCCGCGACGTGAGCTGGAGCGGCGACGCGACGATGATTGACGTGAACGGCGACAGCCGCCCCGATGTGTACCTGCTCAACATGCAGGGATCCGATCACTTGTGGATCAACGATGGCGGGCGGCGGTTCCGCGACGCGACAGCCGAGTACTTTCCGCGCACGCCGTGGGGCGCGATGGGCGTGAAGGTGTTCGACTATGACGGCGACGGCTGGCTTGATCTCTACGTGACCGATATGCACTCCGACATGTTCGCCGAGGTCGCGGCGGACAACTGGAACGGAGAGACGTCAAAGTCGAACCCGGCATTCATGCCCGACATGGTCTTTCCAAAGGGGAAGGACGGGTTCGTGTTCGGCAACGCGCTCTACGCGAATCGCGGGGCCGCGGCGGCGAAGGGCGCCCCTCGGTACGAGGAGGTGTCGGACCGCGCCGGCGTCGAGACGTACTGGCCGTGGGGGCCAAGCGTGGATGACCTGAACGCCGATGGGTGGGACGACATCGTGGTGACCGCCGGCATGAGCTTCCCGTACCGCTACGGCACGAACTCGGTGCTGCTCAACGAGGCCAACAGTCACTTCCTTCAGGCCGAGTTCACGCTTGGCGTGGAGCCGCGCGCGGGAGGGGTGACCGAACAGGCGTGGTTCACCCTCGACTGCGCGGCGAAGGGGAAGGACGCGGGGACGAAGAACTGTGAGGTGTGCGCCAAGCCCAATGCGGCGGCGCTCGGCTGCCGACGGGACGCCTCGGGGCAACTCGTGATGTGGGCGTCGAAGAGTTCACGATCGGCCGTGATCCTGGACATTGATGGCGATGGCGACCTGGACATCGTCACGAATGAGTTCAACGCACGACCGCTAGTGCTCGTAAGCGATCTGGCGCAGCGCGGCCGACAACATTCGCTATCCGTGCGACTGCACGGCACACGGAGCAACCGCGAGGGCCTCGGGGCGGAAGTGACGCTCGTGCTGGCCGATCAGCGCAAGGTGGTGAAGGCGGTGGACGGCAAGTCAGGCTACCTCTCGCAGAGCGACCTTCCGCTGTTCTTCGGACTGGGAACCGCGGATCATGCGGACCGGCTCCTCGTGCGCTGGCCGTCGGGGAAGACGCAGACGGTGCAGGGGCCGCTGGCCGCCGGCAAGACGATTGAAGTCACGGAACCGTGAACTGCACACGGAGGAGATCGAATATGATTCGCGTTCGCCTTGCACTCGCCGCCCTCTTGCTGGTTCCGGTCGTTGCCGGCGCGCAGATGGGCCGCTCCGGAATCGGATCGAGGACCGGGGAAGCCGACGCCAGGCGCGCCCGGAGCGAGATCGATCGGGAGGCGTTGCCGCCGATGAAGCTCAAGGTCTCGGACCTCGAGGACGCCAATCCGGTGCACGTGCTGCTCGACGAGAAGAAGGCGCTCAAGCTCACCGAAGAGCAGCAGGCGAAGCTCAAGGAGTTACGGAGCATGGTCGGAAAGACGAACGAGCCGCTGATGGCGAAGTTCGACTCGCTACGCATCGCGCTGCGTCCGATCCCGAACATGAGCGACGAGGACAAGATCCGTCAGACGATCGGCCGGGAGGAGCTCGGCACGGTGCTGCGGGCGGTCCGGGCGAGCTACGCTGCGGTCGTTCCGCAGGCGATGGCCCTGCTCGACGAAGCGCAGAAGCCAAAGGCGCAGGAGTTGGTGGCGAAGCAGTCGCAGGACACGGATAAGATGATCCGTGAGAAAGTAGGCGGCGGATCAGGCAGCCCGGGGGGCCCCGGCGGCGGCCGTCCGGGACGGCCGCCACCCGGTGGCTGAGCTCTACGGGACCGCTCTGACGGTCACCTCACGCGCACCAGCGGGGACGGCCACCTTGGTGACCGTCCCCTTCGGCCATCGTGCCCAGACTTCGGTGGGAACGCCCGAAAGTCCCAGCACTTGAATGGCCCCATTCTGCGACCAATAACCCGCGCCGGCCTGCACTTCCTGCGCCGGGCCCATGCGAGCACCGAACACCGCGCGCAGTTGTACGCCGATGCCATCGGGATTCGAGGGTGGCCCGGCGACGCGCACGCGGAGTCCGGGTCTTGCGCCCGTGTTGTGCAGGAGCTTCGTGCGTTCGCCATTCTGCGAGATGGCGAGGTCAAGCCGGCCGTCGCCGTCATAGTCGGCGAACGCCGTCCCCCGCTGGTCGCCGTAGACGATGATGCCTGACTGCGCACCATCCACCGGACGCAGTCCGCCCTTGCCGTCGCCGAGCAGAAGCAGTCCGCGGCCGCCATCGAAGCGCGGCACGCCCAGCGGCGTCTGCGAGAAGTTCTGCCCGAGGAACACATCCTCTAAGCCGTCGCCGTTGAAGTCGGCGACGCCGGCGTAGAACGCGGGCGCCATCTGCGCCTCGGCGGGGAGCGGAATCGCCTCGAAGTGATCGCCGCGGTTCATGAACACCATGTGGTCGAGCGTGACCACCGGTAGTTGGGTCATGAGTCCCTTGTTTGGGCCGAGGACCTGATCGAGCGTGGCGTCTGCGTACGCGGCGAAGGTCGAGAGGCGTGAGGCAACGTCGGGGATGGCGAGGCGTACGCGATCGAACGGATCGAGGGGCGCGAGCGCCTTGAGTCGCGTCTCGAAGCGCGCGAGCAGCATTTCCTCTTCACCGCGCGCGCCGACGCGGCCATGCACGAGGATCAGAGGATTCGCGCTGTCCGCCTTGAGGTTGGTGTTGCGGCCCCAGTTGGTGGCGATGATGTCGAGGCGGCCGTCACCGTCGAGGTCACCCACAGCGATGCCATTCCAGCGGCCCGTCCACTTGGAGAGCCCCCACGTGTCTGGCGCGACGCTGAAGTTGCCGTGGCCATCATTGAGCAGGAGCAGGATGGAGTTCCACTCACGGGCGAGGAGAAGATCCGGATAGCCGTCGCTGTTCACATCTGCGAACGTCGCTGCCGACACGAGTCCCGCACTGCGCAGGAACGACGAGTTGACGGCGTCGAACTCAAACCGGCCGCCGACGTGCTTGAACAATCCCGAAGCGGCAGGCGCAGGATAAGCAAGCGGGACGGCGCGAGACCCGACGAAAAGATCGAGGCGGCCATCGCCATCGTAATCGGCGAGCGCGATCGGGCCAGTGGCCGACGCGTGCGACGCGACGATGGGAAACTCCTTGCCCGTCACGGCACCCTTGCTTACGTCGAAGCCGACGACTGAGGGCTGGCGCATCATCTCGGAGTCGGAACGCGCTTCCCAGATGGAGACCCCCGCCAGCAGCCGCACACCTGAGGCCTCGGCGAGGCCAAGCACGCCCGTCAGGTCGGCCTGCGATGCCGGGATCGGCACACGTGATGGAGCGAGACGCCCCTTTGCGTTGTGGAAGACGGCGAGGCGGCCTTCGGCGCCGGTGCCGACGATCAGATCTTCGTAACCGTCGCGGTCCATGTCGAACCAGGCGACGCCAGGACCAAGCTGCGAGAGGCCGCTCGGCAGGAGGTACTGCCGGCCCCAATCATCGAAAGTGTCCTCGACGTGGGAATGACCACCGA
The DNA here is from genome assembly GCA_023249305.1 of Gemmatimonadota bacterium. Taxonomy (GTDB): domain Bacteria; phylum Gemmatimonadota; class Gemmatimonadetes; order Gemmatimonadales; family Gemmatimonadaceae; genus PNKL01. Next base: position 1,860 of record JAHFCU010000041.1, on the reverse strand, counting down.
GTTGCGCAGACGCGTCCTCGAAGAGCGGGCGCACGGCGGTCGGTGTGTTGGCGACTACTGGCGCGACGCTCGGGATCGAGCTCGGCGCCGAGGCCGTGGCGCTGGTGATTTCGTACAGCCGATTGGCACGCACGGGCATCGTGGTGCGGCGTCCGTCGCGCCACTTCACCACGAGCGATGCGCTGTCGGCGTCGCCCATCGCGAATGAGGCGAGGTAGTCGCTGTGCGAGAGGTAGAGACCGCCCGCGCTGATCTCGCGCGCTTGCAGGGGCAGCCCGCCGGCGCGCAACTCGAGCGTCGCGCCGACCGCCTGAGTGTTTGGCGCCGCGGCGGAGAGGCGAATCGCGACGCGTGGCGCCGACGCGTCATTGCGGAGCAACTGCGCCGGCGCGCCGAGCCGGTTGACGACGACGTCGAGGTCACCGTCGCCGTCGAGATCGGCAGTAGCCATCGTGTGCGAGATGCTCGAATCGGTGCCGAACTTCCACGCCCTGCTCGCATCCTCGAACGTGAGGTCGCCGCGGTTGCGCCACGCGATGCGCCTCAACTTGAGCGACGGAAACTGCCAGCGGAGCAAGCGCCAATCGGCGCCGCCCTGCGCCCTGGCGACGCGCTCCTGCACATCGGCATCCATGATGTCCCACAAGTGCCCGTTGCCGACGAGCAGATCAGGGCGCCCATCGAGATCCACGTCGAGGAAGATCGCGGTATACGACCAGCCACTCGCGGTGACACCGGCGTACTGTCCGATCTCCTCGAACGTGCCGTCGCCCCGATTGCGGAACAGCGTATTGCGCTGCTGCTGCAACTGCGTGGCGATGTCGCCCGGCTTCTTGGGAAGCGGTGTGTGCGTCGGCATCTGGGTCTTTCGCCGATGCGAATCACTGGCGAGCATGTCGAGGACGAAGAGGTCCGGGCGGCCGTCGCCGTCCACGTCGCCGACATCGAAGCCCATGGACGCATTGCTGAGTTGGCGTTGGGCCCGCCACCCGGAGCGCCGGAAGTTGCCGTGCCTGTCGTTGATCCAAAGTTCGTCGGTGTCTTCGAAGTCATTGGCGACGTACAAATCGGGAGCGCCGTCGCCATTGAGGTCCGCGAACTTCGCCGTGAGCGCAAACGACTCGGGTGCCTCCTTCAGCGCGACGCCCGCCGTGTCGCGGAAGCGCGACGACGCAATCGGCGCGGCGGTGAAGTGGCCCTGTCCGTCGTTCAGGTACAGCTCGTTCGGCTCGGCGCGCTGCGTCAGACGGAGGCCGCCGAGGTCCGGGCGCATGACGAGCTTGTATTCCTTGCGATGCGCCGGATTCACCTCGTACTTGTCGGGCCCGACCTTGCGGACCATCTGATCGAAGACACGCTCCTGCGGCGGGATCGTGTCGTCCACGGAGTAGGGCTTGTAGTTCGCGACGAAAAGCGCGAGCCGTCCGCTGCCGTCAATGTCGGCAAGCGAAATGGTGGTTCCGCCCCGCCCGGTGGAGTCGAGGCCGAGATCGCGATGCTCAGAGAACCGTCCCTTGCCGTCGTTGAGGAAGATCGCGTTTGGGCCGGTCGTCGCGAGGAGCACGAGGTCGAGCGAGCCGTTGCCGTCAACATCGGCGAAGGTCCCGCCCGACGCGTGGCGGCCGCAGGCGCCGACACCTGCCGCCTTGGTGATGTCGTCGAAATGCCAGTTGCCGAGGTTGCGGTAGAGCGCGCTGCAGCCGTCGGTGCGGGCGAGAAAGACGTCCACGAGTCCATCGCCGTCCACGTCGCCCAGCGCCACGCCGGCCCCTTGGCCGAGCTGGCGATTGCCGATGAGCTCCTTCTCCGCGACCTCGTTCTGGAAACGAATGCCCGTGCGGTTGCCGTCCAGGGCCGTGA
>JAHFCU010000040.1 GCA_023249305.1 Gemmatimonadota bacterium | reverse complement strand
CGCGCGCGCGACGGATGGCGGCCGTGTCGAGCGTGGGCTCCACGCGCGGTGCGCCGGCGGCCACAACCGGCGACGGCCGGTACGGCTCGCGCTTCAGTTGCCGCGGGTTGTCCACCTGCCAGACGTTGTAGCCGTTGTTCTCGCTGTACACGAACGCCATGCGATCCGCGCCCGCCGCCCACGTCAGCGCCGGGCTGTTCTCGGTCACCGACTGCACGCCTCCCACTAGGCGCGTAAGCTGGTAGTGTTGCTGATCGGCGAAGTCGTACAGGAAGACCTGCGGGATTCCCTCGCGATCGCTGATGAAGGCAACGGACTTGCCGTCGGGCGCCCACTGCGGATTGAGGTTCTTGCCGCCCTGGCCCGGCAGCACCTCGATGGTGCCGCCTTGCAGGTTGAGCACGCTGACGCGCCAGCGGCCGAAGCGCATCACCTCGAGATCAGTCTGCGGGCCTCGCTCGCTGACGAACGCAATCTGCGTGCCGTCGGGCGACCACGCCGGCATCAAGTCACCATACACATCATTCGTGAGGCGGCGCATGTTCTTGCCGTCGGCGTCAATGATGTAGAGATCCGAGATGCCGCCCGTGAGGCCGCTGAAGACGATCTGTCGTCCGTCGGGTGACCAGCTCGGGCCCACCATCGCGTCGAGCGGCGTGTCGAGGCGCCGCACGACATTGCGGTGCTCAACGTCGGCGATGTACAGCACGTCCTTGCCGCCGCGCTGCGCGGTGAACGCGACATACCGTCCGTCGCGCGAGAACGCGCTTTGCGAATACGCGTAGCGCAGCTCCTCGAACTCCGGATTGAGCGTGCTCTTGGTCAAGCGCATGAGCCGCTTGCCGGTCTGCGCGTTCGCCAGATAGAGATCGAGGAAAACCTCGGCGCGCACCAGGCTGCCCGTCGAGATGTATGCGACATACTGGCCGTCGTTCGACAGCGCGGGCGCAACGTACACCGGGATGATGCCGCCGGTCTTCCGTTCGGTAAGCATGGACGTCGCGATCTTGCGCGGCCGGTCGAGCTGCCCCACCTGCGGCAGGTAGAGCGACGACATCGCCTCTTTCCAGTCGCCCGCCAGCTCGTCGAGCGACAGGCCGATGTGCCGCTTGAAGGCCCGGTCGTACCCGAGTGTCGGCGTGGACTGCATGATCTCGCCGATGATCGCGTCGCCCCAACGCGAACCCACGTAGCGCCAGATGGACTCGCCGTAACGATACGGGAAGAACTGGTCCGGTCGGCGCTCGAGGTCTTCGATGGTCGGGAACTTGCCGCTCAGCGCCGCGTCGCGAACGACGCCGTCGGTCGCCGGGTGGTCCGGGCCGAGCGACAGATACTCGGCCATGCCCTCGGCGAACCAGAGCGGCGGCTGCCGCTGCTGCAGCGTCTCGAGGCCCTGGCCGGCGCGACCCCGCGCGAAGATGTCGTACTGGAACTGGTGCACCATTTCGTGCGTGAGCACGTGTTCGGCCTCGCCGAGATCGCCGGTGAGGAAGAACATGTTGCGCTGGCGCAGCGCGTCCGTGACGCCGCCCGTCCCCTCGCCAAGGTCGCCGAACACGTTGTTCTGCGCGAAGGCGCCGCGCGACGCGAAGACGATGATCGGCTTGCGCTCCTTGAACTGATAGTCCATCAGGCGCGACAGCCGCGCGTACGACCGCTCCGCGAGACTCCCGGCGATGCGCGCCATCTGCGCTTCTTCCGGGTAATAGTGAATGTCGAAGTGCTCGGTCTTTAGCACCTTCCAGTTGAACTTGTGAAACTGGACCTGGTTCTGGCCAAAGTAGCCCTGCGCTCTCAGCGGCATGGCCGCGCAAAGCGCGAACAGCAGGATGGGCAGGCGCACCTTCGACATCGACGCTCCTGGCTTAGGACGTGATGGCGACCGCAGGGGCGTCCCCCCACAGCCGTTCAATCTGGTAGTACGACCGCATCGCCGGATGGAACACGTGCACCACGAAATCAACGAAGTCCACCAAGACCCAGCGTCCGCTCTCCGCTCCCTCGACATGATAGGCCTTGAGTCCAGCCGCTTCCATGCCATCCACCACCTTCTGCGCGACGCTCCGCACATGCGTATCCGACGTGCCGGTCGCCACGATGAAGAAATCGGTCATGTCCGTCACGCCGTGCAAGTCGAGCAGCACCACATCCTGCGCCTTGTTGTCCACACACAGCACCGCGGCGCGCCGCGCATGCTCGGCAACCTCAGCGGTCGAAGCCACGGGCGACATCATCTATAGAGAAAACACCGCGAGCGGAGAAAGGTTCCGGGCCACGTGCCCGGTACCTACCGGAGAATACGATGGCGAACGACAGAGGTACATACCCGGCGGCGTCAACGTGAGTGCGCGACCATGCCCGCTGCGTCGCAACGCAGCACGGGGGCCGGCTCTCGCCAACCCCCGTCCGCGTTGCACCTCCATACTCCGCGGCTCTCAGCCCTTGATCACCCACACCTTGATCTCCGGCTTCACGTCGGCGTGCAGACGAATGCCCACCTTGTAGACGCCGAGCGCCTTGATCGGCTCGTGCAGGTCAATCTGCCGCTTCTCGACGTGAATGCCCTGCGCCTCGAGTTGCGCGGCGATGTCGGCCGACGTCACCGAGCCGAACAGCTTGCCCTCGTCGCCGACGCGCGCGGCGAAGGTGAGGGAGACCGGCTCGATCTTGGCCGCGAACTCCTCGGCTGCCGTGCGGCGCGAGTTCTCCGCCGCCTCCAGGCTCGCCTTCTCCTGCGCGATGCGCTTCTTGTTGCCCGGTGTCGCTTCATAGGCGATGCCGCGCGGGAGCAGGAAGTTGCGCGCGTAGCCCGCCGATACCTTCACGATGTCACCCGGATGCCCGAGCTTCTCTACTGCCTCTCTCAGAATGACTTCCATCGGAAACCCCAACGTTCAGGTTGACGGGCGCGCTCGGCGACGCCAATCGAGCCAGGTGTCGCCCAAGCCGAGCCCCAGAAGAATCACGCCGGCGGCACCGGCAAACAACACCGACGCACCGACCAGTACGACCGTCATCACCCGCCCGGGCGCCAGAAAGAACTGCGCCACGCCCGCTCCCCGGAGCGCGTAGAGCGCGCCGAAGAACAGCAGCAGGTTGAATCCCGCCTCCCTGGCCAGCCCGAGGCCGGGGACGACGAGGAGCGCCAATCCGGCAACCAGTCCCCAGATGAACTGGTCGTTGAACCGGAACTCCTTCAAGCGTGCCAGCGGCGCACCGATGCGGGCGCGTCCCAGGCGGTGATACAGCGCCCAAGCGAGCCCGAGCGCGGCCAGCGTCTCCAGCGCGAGCATGGCGGGGAAGAACGACGGCGACCGCTCCGCCGTTCGCCGCACCATCGTCCGTTGCTCGTCCAGCGTCTTCTCAAACCAGGCCGCCGACTCGCCGTTGGTCGCCCGGAACTCCTGCCAGTCCTTCGAGGCGAGCCGCGCCTGCCAGTCGGCGTCGAACGCGTCCGACCGCCGCAGCGCTTCCGCCGTCATTACTTGTTTCACTCGCGCCGCGCCGCCCGGGACCGCGAACGACGCGAGGCCGCCGACGCAACAGGCGAGGCCCAGCGAAGCCAGCGCGCGTTGGATGAAGGGTCGTGCGGGCCAGAGCAGCGCCCACGTGCCGAACGCCACCGCCACCAGCACGCCCCAGCCGCGCGCGAGGAGCGAATACTCGCTTCTCGCCGGGCCGGCCACGACGACCCAAGCCGCGAACGCGACCCAGATTACCGCGAGGAACAGCCGGCCACCTGCCTTCCAGCCCGCGAGCGCACACGCCGCGATCGCGGGTACCACAAGCACCGCCGTTTCTGTCACCGGCAGCGCCACCGCGAACGGTGGCAAGGCCGGCAGCAGTAGAACCAGGACGAGCGCGCCGACGACGCGCATCCAGCCGCGTTCGCGGGAAACCGCGGACGGCGTGGGCTCGACGGCGACGTCGCTCACCCGCGCGTCGCCTACGGCGTGTGGCCGCGGGTGTACGGCAACAGTCCCAAATAGCGCGCCTTCTTGATCGCGCTCGCTAGCTGGCGCTGGTGCCGCGCGCACGCGCCGCTCAGGCGGCTCGGCAGAATCTTGCCGTTGTCGGTGATGAACCGCGCCAGGAACCGCTCGTCCTTGTAATCCACGTGGCGGATCCGGGCTTCATCCATCGGGCATGACTTTCTCTGGCGGCGCATTATTCGTCGTCCTCGTCGTCATCGTCACGGGCCCGCTTGGCGGCGAGCTGCTCTTCGGTCATCGGCGGCGCGCCGAGCTCATGCTCGTGGATCGAGATGAGGTAGCGCACGACACCGTCGTCGAGCTTGAGCGAACGCTCGAATTCGGGGAGCACCTTGCCGTCAGCCTTGAAGCGGGCAACTACGTAGTAGCCCGTCTCGCGCTTGCCAATCTTGTACGCAAGCTGGCGGCGGCCCCAGTGGTTGAGGGCGACTTCGCCTTCCGCGCTGAGCAGCGCGTGGTGTTTGGCGAGCTTGTCGTTGATGGCGGCGTCCTCGAGAGTCGAGTCGAAGACGTAGACCGCCTCGTATTCACGAGTCACGGATGGCAATCCTCCTTTGGTCGTTTGCGCCCCCCGCGGGTTGCCGACGCGGGGGGAGGCTGGGCGGCCTCATCGGCCGCGTGATGTAGAACCTATAAGTATACTGCGGTCCGGGAGTTCGGTCAACCGGCGCGGCGCACTGGGCGTCACTCGCGGGCTGACAACACACAGAGTCTCCACAACTCGACTGCTCGATCCGGCAGCAGCGTAGTATTATGAATTAGATGGTCGCGAGCACGGCGTACCTATCGGCGTCGGCGACGGCCTTCGATCGGGAGGGATATGTCAGGCGGAATAGAGAAGACAGCAACTACAAGTGCGGCGGCGCGAGAAGGTCGGGCCGCCTGGTCCGCTCCCGTGTTGCGCACCCTCGGCGACCTGTCGGCGCTCACGCAGAAGGTCGATAACGTCGGCAAAAGCGACGGTGGCACTGGATCGATGAAGCGCACCTAAGCGCCGCGTGACCGACGAACTCACGATCAACGACATCGTGGCTGCCACACGCCATCAAGTCTCGGCCGAGTTGTCGGACGAAGCCGTGATCCTCGGCATGCGTGATGGCGTGTACTACGGCGTCGAGGCGGTCGGCGCGCGCATCTGGAGTTTGGTGCAGCAGCCGGTGTGCCTTTCCGCGGTCGTCGAGACGCTGGTCGCCGAGTTCGACGTGGAGTCCCCTGAGTGCTCCGCCGACGTGCTTGCGTTCGTGAGGTCGCTCCTGGCCAAAGGACTGGTCGAGCGTGTGGCCGCTGAACCGGCTGCATAGCTTCGCCAGACTGCCGCTCGAGGAGCGCCGTCTCGGCATGCGCGCGCTCTGGATACTCGCCCTCGTACGCGCCGGCCTTCGGCTGCTGCCGTTTCGCCGCCTGCGTGCGCGCATCGAACGAGCCGGCGACGCGCGGGGATTGGCCGACGAGGAATACGCGCGTGCCGTGCGCCGAGCCGTGGACCGCGCCGCCCGCACGATCCCCGGCAGCGCCTGCCTCGCGCAGGCACTGACGGCCGAGGTGCTGCTGCGGCGTGCCGGTCGGGCGGTGCGCACGTCCATTGGTGTGTCGTTCGAGGGGCGTCCGCTCGACGCGCATGCGTGGGTTGAGAGCGCCGGTGTGCTGGTCACCGGCGATGCCGAGAATCTCGGGAAATACCGGACGCTGCTCGTTTTCGGCGATTCAGCGGCCGTGTCGGAGATGTCGTTGAGATGAGCTACGAGTTACACGACTACGTGGCGATGGTTGCCGATTCGCATCGCACAGGCGCTTACGCGCGCGCGCTGCAGCGCATGGTGCGTGCTGATTCGGTGGTGCTCGATCTCGGGACGGGCTTTGGGTTCTTTGCAGTGCTCGCGGCACGCCTTGGAGCTCGTCATGTGTACGCCATCGATCCCAATGATGCCATTGCGCTCGGCCCCGAGCTGGCACGCGAAAACGGCGTGAGCGACCGCGTGACGTTTCTCCGTGGCGACTCGCGCGACATCGTACTGCCGGAAGTTGCCAACCTGCTCGTAGAGGATGTGCGAGGGGTGCTACCGTTCCATGCGGATCGGGTACGCATTCTCTTGGATGCGCGTGCGCGACTGCTCACGGCAGACGCTCGCATGGTGGCGGTTCGTGATCGTCTGTTCGCAGCGCCGCTGCGCGCCCGGCGAGAGTGGGCGGAAGACCAAGCGGTGCTGCGCGGCGGCGCCTTTGGGGTCAATCTTGGTGTGGTCGCTCGCCGGTCGGCCGATGGATGGCGTCGCGCGAGGATCAAGCCGGATCAGCTGTTGTTTGACGCGGCGCCACTCGGCTGTGTCGAACTCGCGACCGTAGAGTCGCCGAACTTCGAGGGGATCGCATCGTGGACGGTGCCGGTGGCGACGCGAGTAGACGGGTTCACGGTGTGGTTCGAGGCGGAGCTGGCGGAGGGCGAGCGATTCTCAACCGCCCCCGGACGGGAGCAGGCTGCGCACGGCGGTACGTATTTTGCGCTGCGCGAACCGCTTGACGTGTCGCCCGGTGATGATTTGCGGTTTCATTTCGTGGGCACACAGAGCGGGTCGGACTACGCGTGGAGCTGGGATGCTGCGTGGCGTCGCGGGGCCGATGCTGCGTGGGCGCAGGGTCCGCGGCAGTCCACGATTGCTTCGGCCCTGCTCTCCGCGCGCGGCGTGGACGCACTCTCCCGCGAGCACCAGCCAAGGCTCGGTCAGACCGGGCTTCGATTGCAGCGCGCAGCCGCGCTGATGAACGGGCGTCGGGAGTCGCAGGACATCGCAGACGCCTTGGCCGCAGCGCCTGACTGCGGCTTTCGAGACGCCGCGGCGGCATTTCAGTGGCTGCTGCGGGCGCTGCGTGATTTGGAGGACGGGGCGATAGCGAAGTAGCAGCCACGCCGCGCTCTGTTTGCCCGAAGTCGGATAGCGTGTAGGTTGCTTGCTGCGCTCATGACTTGGAGTCCCGTGAATCTGGAAGCGAAGCGCCGGTTTCGTGCAGCAACTGCCGAGCATCCACTCGCACGGCGAACGGACGACGGCTCCTCCTGCCTGTTGCAGGACTGAACTGCGTCCCGCGATGCTCGCCTTCGGCGTCCTGATCGGCCTTGACGGTTCGCCCGTATCACCGGAGGCTGCCGCGCGCCTCCGGCAGGCGCTTGCGGCGACACCGGGGCGCGCCTCTTCATTCAAGGCAGCGTCGGTCGCCGCCGTGCACGTGACGCACGAGGTACCGCTCGACTACGATCGGGACGTACCGCATGAGACGGCACGCGGTGCGGTGGTGATGGGCGCGCTTCGGCTGGATGACCGCGACCGACTGTGCCGCGAACTGCGACCGGAAGCGTGGCGTTCGCTGGTCGGCGCATCGGATGCGTCCTTGGCCGCCCTCGCGTACGAGCGATGGGGTGATCGAGTCGCCGAGCACCTGACGGGCGATTTTGCGTTCTGCGTCTGGAATGCAATGACGCGGCAGTTGATCTGTGTGCGCGATCATCACGGCAACCGTTCGCTGTACTGGGGTCGCGACGGTGAGCGCTTCGTCGTGAGCACGGAGCTCGCGGCGGTGCGGTCGCAGGCAGCACGCGCGGGACCGCTCCGCGAGGATGCGATTGCAAGCTTCCTGCGAGTAGGCTGGGTGCAGGATCCCACGGCGACGGTCTGGCGCGATGTGTACCGCCTGCCACGCGCCACGACGATGATCGTCACGGCGGGCGAGAGCCCGCGCGTTCGCACGCATTGGGAGTTCCCGACGCCCGCGCCGCTTCGGTACACGGACGAGGCTGACTACGCGGCGCACTTTTCCGAAGTGCTCGGCGCGGCGCTGCGCGATCGGCTCCGGGCCAAGTCGGCGGTGGTCTTCTTGAGCGGTGGCATGGATAGCACGACGCTCGCCGCCACGGCACAGGGCGCGGCTCAGGATGTGACGCTCTTCGCCCAAACGAGCGGCTACCCTTCGCTCGCGCCGAGCGATGATGATCGCCTCGCACCCATTGTGGCCCGGCGCTTGGGATTGGCTCACGATGTCCTGTCCTTCGGCGACCGCCCGGCGCTCTATTGGCTCGACGATCAAGCGCCGTATCCCGCACAGCCCCTCGATTCGCCGGACTTTGCCGATTGGCGCGTCAGTTCGCGTGCGGCGGCCTCGCGTTCGCCGATCGCGATCTCCGGCGAGGACGGTGATGCGCTGCTGCATCCCAGCACGCTGCTGGCGCAGCTACGCTCCGAACCATTTGGCGACGTAATCGGTGCCTGGTGGCGGTTTTGGCGCGGCACCGGCCGTCGTCCGTGGGCGGGAGTCGAGTGGCGATTGCGCCTTCGTCGCGCCATGGGGCGCGGGCCACGCGACCCTACGCCCTGGCTGCGCGAGAGCGCGCGGAAGCTCGCAGGCGCTCCGCCGCCGAGTGTCTCGCACTCCGAGCGACCACGAACGGTGAAGTTGCTGAGTTCGGGCCTGTGGGAGATGCTGTATGAGGAGCATTCGCCGTCGGTCACCGGCGCGGATCTGCTTGTGACTTTCCCGTTCGTTGACCCACGCGTGATTGCGTTCATCTTTGCCATTCCACCTGTGCCGTGGTTGCAGAACAAACAGATCATGCGCGTTGCGATGCGCGATCGGCTGCCCGCCGAAGTGCTGGCTCGGCCGAAGACGGCGCTTGAGGGCTACATCGAGGCGCGTGTCGCGCAATGGCGAGCTGGAGGCGGCACCGCCGTGCGATTATCGGAGCGCGTGGCACGATGGGTCGACCGTGAACACGTGGAGGACGTCTATCGTCGCGGGCATCCGTACGCGGTGCTTGACGCATGGCGCGTGCTTCAGCTGGATCGCTGGCTCGCGCGCGAGGGCCAGGGCCATGCCTGAATACACGCTCTACGGGCTCGTGGTGCGGTCCAACCGTTCGCTCGACGGGTTGGACGTCGCGCCCGTCGGCTCGGATGTCGACGTGCAGATCACACTCGACGACGGCGCACCTCCTCACCCTGAAGCTGCCGATCTCACGCCGTACCACGCGGGCGGCGCGCACGCAGACAGCGAGGCGCTCGTGCGGCGTGACGGCGAGGGGAACTTCTGGTTTCGCTACACCGACGAGACCTGTTTCCTCCTCGATCGCGACGCCACCTCCATCCGCGCGTGGTGGGCGTCGTCCTCGACACTCGAAGACACCGCCACGTATTTGCTCGGGCCGGTGCTGGGGTTCGCACTGCGCCGGCGCGGGGTGCTGGCGCTGCACGCCAGCGCCGTGCTGATTGGCGGGCGTGCCGTCGCGTTTCTTGGTCGAAGCGGTGCGGGTAAGTCCACGACGGCCGCGGCATTCGCAGCCGCCGGCGTGCCTGTGCTAAGCGACGATGTCGTGGCCGTGCGCATGATCGGCGGTGAGGCCACGGTCTTTCCGTCGTATCGTCTCCTGCGCCTCTGGGATGAGTCAGAGAAGATCCTGTTCGGCACCGTCGGCGAGCTGCCGAAGCTGACGCCGACCTGGGACAAGCGCGCGCTGCCGCTTGGCGCGGCGTTCCCCTTTCACGCCGCGCCGGCGCCGCTCGGTGACGTGTTCCTGATTGCGCCGCGCACCGCGGACGAACAGGCGCCCTACGTCGAGACAATGCGTCCGCACGAGGCGTTCATGAATGTGGTCGTCAATACGTACGCCAACTACCTGCTCGATGACGCGATGCGCGGCCAGGAGCTGCACTCGCTCGAGGCAGTTCTGCGCGGGCGACGGGTGCGACGACTTGTACCGCACGCCAGCCCAGGCCGACTGGATGCGCTGGTGCGCTGCGTGCACGCTGCGGTAGCCGAGCCGAGCAGCGACTGACGCGTGACGGCGGTGCCCGTAGCACGCCATCTTACACGCATGGCCGAACCAGCGCGCCCGGAGATCGCCTTCGTGCTGACCGCCCTGCGGCACGATGCGGAGGGCGCTGACGCGCGCGATGCGGCGTCTCGTGCGGTGATCGACTGGCCGGCCGTCGCATCACTTGCCATCAGGCAGGACGTCAGCTGGTGGGTGCTGCGTGCGCTTCCCGAGCACTCGGCGGCCGGTGCAGTGCGTGATCAGCTCGCCGCAATCGTGCGCGCGGTAGCACTCGTCGCCCTCAACGCTGCCCGGCAGCTCGCCGAGTTACATCGAGTGCTTGCGTCCGCTGGCGTTCGCGCAGTCGCGTACAAGGGTCCGGCGCTATCGGTGGATGTGCACGGCGATCTGGCGGCGCGGCGCTTCACCGATTTGGACTTGCTCATCGCCGAGAGCGACCGCGCGCGGGCGAGCGTTGCCCTCCGCGCCGAAGGCTACGCGCCTCCATGCGGATACACGCTGCGCGAAGAACGCTTCTATTCGCGCTGGGAGGGTGTCGCCCACTTCGCACGCGCCGACGAGTTGCCGTTGGAACTGCACTGGCGATGCCAGGCGCCGCGATACGGCGGGCCGCAGGATCCGGCAGCTGTCATCGCGCGTGCCGTGCCCCTCGTGCTGGGAGGAAGCCCGGTACTCGTGCCAGCCGCCGAGGATCTCGGCGTGCTGCTCGCGCTTCACGGCGTGAAGCATGCGTGGGGCAGCCTCATGTGGCTTGCCGACTTTGCCGCGGCGGTCACGCGGCCGGCGTTCGACTGGACGCTCGCGACAGAGCGCGCGTTCGCGTGGGGCGTGCTCGGCGCCTGGCACTATGCGCTTCGGGTGGCGCGTGCGCTGATAGCGCTGCCTGTGCCCGAGGCCTTGCTGGCCGCTGCCCAGCGCGATGCGCGGCTGACGCCGCTGGTGGATGCGGCCTGTGCGCGGCTGTGCGGGGCAAGTGAGCTCCCCGAAGTTGGGGCGGAGGCGACCCCTCGGTATGACCTGCAGTGGCTGGACGGTTCCATTGCTCGCTACCGTTATCTCGCGTTGGGGGCGATCCTGCCGACGCCGCGGGAACGCGAGATGGCGCGCTTACCCGATGCGCTGCTGCCACTGGCGTACCCATTGCGCGTGGTTCGGCTCGTGGCGCACGCGTTCGGGCATGTGATGGAACGGCGTCGATGACGGGACCGCGCGCCGCCACGCGGGTGCTGCGCCTGGTGCGGCTCTCGCGTCGTGCTGTAGGCATTGATGCACTTGGGTCGACGGTGCACGAATGAACCGCCTGCGCCCGCTCATCGCTTTGCTGTGGCGCGGCCACCGACGCGATGCGTTGCTCTCGGCCGCACTGTTGGCCGCCCTGATGCTCACGGAAGGCGTTGGCCTGCTGAGCCTTCTCCCTGCGTTGCACGCGGTGGGCGTCCCGCTTGAAGGCGACGGCAGCCTTGGACGCGTTGGCGCGCTCGTACAGGACGTGTTCTCGTGGGCGAGTCTGAAGCCGACGCTGGGTCCCGCGCTGACGCTCGTGGTGTTGCTGATCTCGCTCCGCGCCGCCGTGCAGATGGGGCAGGCGCGTGTCGCCGCGCGCCTCGAGAGCGATGTGGTGCGCGACCTGCGCGTGCGGCTCTTCACGTCCATCGTCCACTTGCCGTGGGGGCGATTTGTCGGTGAACGGCCGGCAGCCCTGATGCACGCGGTCGGGCCGCAGGTGGACGACGTGCACAGCGCGCTGCTGCTTCTCCTGCAGATCGCCGCCCAGGCGGGGACCGTGATGGCAGCGGCGGTGGTGGCGTCGCTGCTTTCGCCGTTGGTGACCGCCGTTGTCTGCGCAGCCGGGCTGCTGCTGTTCCTCGCGGCACGCGTTCTGCGTCTTCCCGGGCGGCGCGCTGGTGATGCCCTGCTCGAGAGTTCATCGGCCGTCGTGGTGCGCGGCACCGAACTGTTGGGGGCCGCGAAGATGGTAAAGGCGTGGGGCGCCGAAGCGCGAGCCGCCGCGCTGTTCGCCACGGATGCAGGGGCTTGGGCACGCCTCGTGCGACGGTTCGCCAACGAGCGCGCGCGAGCGACGTTCGGACTCGCGGTGCTGGGCGCCGTGCTTCTCGCCGTCCTGAGCGCGCTGGCGATCCGCCGCGACATCGCGCCGGCAGCGTTGCTATTGCTCTTGGTGATCTACGCACGGTTGCTGCCGCGGCTGGCCGACTTGCAGCATTCAGTGAGCTACTTCTGGCAGGTGAGCGCGGCGGTAGAGTCGGTCGACGCGCTGCTCGGACGCTTGTCAGCAACGGTTCACGCACCCCGTTCAGGCAGCGCGCCGGCCGGTGCGTCGCGTGCGCCCCGCATCGAGTTGCGCAACGTCACGGTGCGCTACGAGGGGAAGGACGACCCGGCGTTGCACGGTCTGAGCGTGACGATTCCGGCGGGCGAACTCACCGTGGTGCGGGGCGCGTCGGGATCGGGCAAGACCACGCTCGGTGATCTCGTGCTGGGCCTGTTGCGGCCGAGCGCGGGAATCGCGCTGCTCAACGATGCGCCGCTGGGCGATGCGCTCGTCAGCGGATGGAATGAACGGGTGGGCTACCTTGCTCAGGAGCCGATGCTCTTCCATGGCACCATACGCCAGAACCTCGTCTTCGCACACCCCGACGCGACAGACGTCCAACTGCGGACGGCACTGCGAGAAGCGGCGTGCGATTTTGTGGACGCGTTGCCGCAAGGACTCGACGCGATGGTAGGCGACCGCGGCGTGCTCCTGAGCGGCGGCGAACGCCAGCGGCTGGCGCTGGCGCGCGCGCTGCTGCGCGAACCGACCCTGCTCGTGCTCGACGAGGCGACGAGCGCGCTCGACGCGGAGACCGAGGCACGCATCCTTGATACCGTGCGGGCGCTCAAGGGGCGGTGCACCGTCGTCTTCTGCACGCACCGCGACGCGGTGCGTGCGGCGGCGGACCACGTCATCGAGTTGTAGGCGAGCAGTCGTCGCCGCATCGAGTCCTGCGCCGCATCATCGCGGGACTCCACGGCGCGCCGTCGAACGATGCCGCCGGCAGTCGAAGGGTGACGCTCTGGGTCCGGGCGCTCACCATCCTGCGGCGACCAGGAGACCGCATGCAGGACTACCGGAAGCTCGACGTGTGGACGAAAGCCCACGAACTCGCGCTCGATCTGCACCGTACGGTGTTGCGGACCGGCGCTGCGGCCGAAGTAGAGTGCGCCGCTGACCTGCGGCGCGCCGCGCTCGACGTGCCCGCGACCATCGTGCGTGGATGCGAGGCCGAAACCGCCGAGGACTTCGCGCGCGCCATGCGTGAGGCGAGCACCGCCGTGGACGCGCTCGCCTATCGCCTGTTCTTCGCGCGCGACGCGGGCGTGCTGGGCGGCGTTCCGTATGCGAAGCTCGAGGCGCGAACCCAGCAGTTGCGCGCCATGCTTGGCGGACTCAATCGCACTGTGCGGATCAAGATGGGGGCGGGAGGCCGAGCGCCGGCGGATCGGGCGCCAGCGGGTCCGGCGGTGACGGAAGATCACTCGACGTCACCGAGCGCGGCGGTTCGCTCGGCGGTGGCTCGGGCGATGCGGACCGTCCGGGATGCCGATTCATCGTTGCGAGAATCCCGTCGGTGATCCAGGTCGTGATTCCTGCCTCGAGGGCGGGGAAGAGGTCGCGAACGTTGGCCACTTCTTGGCGGGTGAAGGTGCTCAGGACGTAGTCTCGCAGCACCTCACCCGGCACTGACGCTTCTCCGCCGACGCCGATGCGGAGCCGCGCGTACTCCTGCGTGCCGAGCGCGTCCTCGATGCTGAGCAAGCCATTGTGTCCGCCCGACGAGCCCCTGGCGCGAAAACGAAACGTGCCGACCGGCAGCGCGACATCGTCCACGACGACAAGCAGATCGTTCGCGACGGCCCAGAATGGACGCTCGACGTACGGCGCGAGCGCGTCGCCACTCAGGTTCATGAAGGTGAGCGGCTTGAGCAGGCGCACGCGACGCCCCTCAACCTCGCCGTCCGTGGCGCGAGCGTCGGGGACCTCGCGCCATCGTGGAAAACGCCAAACGTCGGCCAGGTGGTCTACGACCCACCAGCCGACGTTGTGACGCGTGGTCTCGTATTCGGGACCCGGATTGCCGAGGCCGACGACGAGCTTCACGGGTGCCGGCCCGCCTATTCCTTCTTCTCGGCGGGCTCGGCGCCCTCCTCTTCCTTCTTGCCCTTGCTGAGCACCTCCGGCTCAGCCTCAACGGCGATCGCCGCGGCCTCTGTCGGCTCGGGCGTCGCCTCTTCCTTCGGCGCGGCGCATGTGCAGATAGTCGCATCCTCGTCGTCAAGCACCTCGATGCCGGCGGGGACTGCCACGTCGCCGACGTGGACGGAGCGGCCGATGGCCAGATTCGTGATGTCCACCTCGATCTTGCTCGGGATCGCCATCGGATCCACGCGGATGGAGAGCTCGTGCATGATCTGGTCAATGATGCCGCCCTCCTTCACGCCGATAGCCGCGCCAGTGTAGGCCAGCGGCACACTCACCGAGACCTTCTCGCCAGCAACCAGTTCCTGGAAATCCACGTGGAGGATTTCCTTGCGGTACGGGTGGCGCTGGATCTCGCGGATGAGCGCGTTCGATTTGGCGCCATCCACGTTGAGTTCGAACACGGTCGTGCGGTACGAGATCTTCTCGAGCAGCATCTCGAACTCGTGCGTGTTGAGGGACAGCGCACGGGGGGTGATGTCGTGCCCGTAGATAATGCCAGGGATCCGGCCATCGGCGCGTAGCTTGCGCGCGACGCCCTTGCCTGTGTCGGCGCGGTTGGATGCAGCGAGCGGTGTGGTTGCCATGAATCGTTCCTGCTGAAGTGCATGTGCGCTACGTGGGTGCCCGGTAGGTCCGGCCCGGCGTCGCACGGAAAACCGGCCAATGGCCGGGGTGCTGCTTTGCGAAGAATGATGCGGTCGGCGCTATTCGAACAGCGAACTCACGGATTGATAGGCGTGCGTGCTGCGAATGGCCTTGGCGAGAAGCTCGCCGACCGACAGCACGGTGAGCTGCGGGAACTTGCGCGACTCGGGGATGGCAATCGTGTCGGTGACCGTGACTTCCTTCACCGGCGAGCTCGAGAGCCGCTCGACGGCGGGACCGCTGAGCAGGGCGTGCGTAGCGCAGATGTAGATGTCGCGAGCGCCGAGCTCTCGGAGGGCGCGGGCCGACTCCGTGACCGTGCCGGCCGTGTCTATCATGTCATCGGCGAGGAGGCAATCGCGCCCCTCGACGTCACCGACGACGTTCACGACTTCGGCGACGTTCGCCGTCGGACGCCGCTTGTCGATGATGGCGAGCGAGGCGTCGAGCCGCTTCGCAAAGCCGCGCGCCATCTTCGCCGAGCCAACGTCGGGCGCGACGACGACGAGGTCCTTCAGGTTCTTCTTGCGATAGTGCGCCGTCAGCACCGGTGCGGCGTACAGGTGATCCACCGGAATGTCGAAGAAGCCCTGCAGCGCGTGCGCATGGAAATCGATGGCGAGCAGTCGGTCGGCGCCGGCGCCGGTGAGCATGTTGGCCATCAGCTTGGCGCCGATAGCGACACGCGGCTGGTCCTTGCGGTCCTGGCGTCCGTATCCGAAGTAGGGCACCACGACCGTGATACGGGCGGCGGAAGCGCGCCGGGCGGCGTCAATCAGGAGCAGCAGCTCCATGATGTTCTCGGCCGGCGGATTGGTCGGCTGGACGATGTAGACGTCGGCGCCGCGCACGTTTTCGTCAATGCGCGCGAATACCTCACCGTCGGCGAACCGCGAAGTCGTCGCCTTGGTGAGTTCGGTGTCCAGGTGCTTCACGATGTTGTCCGCGAGCGCCCGGTTCGCCGTGCCGGTCAGGACTCGAAAGCCCTTGAGAGGTACCGCTAGGCCGTCCATAGCACTGAAAGATGGCCGGAAGCGGTGCTAAACGGAAGGCGGGAAAGGTGATAGACGGAAGACGGCAGACGGCAGATGGCGGAAGGAAGCGCCCTCAGCCGAGCCCGTTGAAGGCTTGCCGTGTCGCGGCTGTCAGCGCTCAGCACGTGCTACCGTCTGCCGTCTGCCGTCTCCCGTCTCCCGTCTGCCGTCTGCCTTTCAGTTGCCCCCGGTGGATTCGAACCACCATTACCGGATCCAAAGACCGGCGTCCTAGCCATTGGACGAGGGGGCAGTCGCTCAGAAAAATAACAGAGGTGCCGCCAGAATTGCGCGCTCCTTCCAGATTCACCGGAGAATCTGTCGCAGGGCGGCCGTCCAGACACATGGCGCAGACTGCGAGCGTCTCACTGCGCGTCGAGCGCGCTGGGTGTCGCCGCGCGGTCGGGAGGAGTCAACTACGGGGCGCCGGCCCGCATCAACCCTTCCACCTCGCGTTGTCCCTCCAGCAGTTGTTCAACGCCCTCGCTGACTTCGCGGGCGACCGCGAGATCCGCAGTGAGGCTATCCACGCTTCCAGCGCCAGCGGTGAGGCGCAGCAGATTGAGCCGAATCCCCTCCAACGCGGTGACCGCGTCGCTCAAGCGTCGCTGTGCGGCGTCGCGCGCGGCGTGCAGATCGTGATCGAGCGCATCGCGGCGGTCGGCGAGGGCCGCCGCGGCGCCCGGGGCCGCCGTCGCGCTCTTGCCTGCGTCGAGCTTGGCAACGACGTCGTTCAGTTCATCCACGCGGCGGCGCATCTTCATCGCGTCAGTTTCGAGGCCGCGCACTACCTTGGGCAGGTCGTGCAGGTGCCGACGCGCGGGCTTGGACAACGCATCGAAGAGCACGTCCACCGCCATGCCGATTGCCAATTCCGTAGGCCGGTGCGTAGGGGGCGCCACCATCGGCGCGCCCCGCACGAAGAGCTTCGCCAGCCGGAAGCACCAGCGGCCGAATCGGCCCTGCCAGAGCCTCCCTACCAGACGGCCGCTGAGGTTCGTGCGCCGCTCGTGGCGCGTCAGGCTCAGAAGACCCGCGCCCACGCCAAAGGTGAAACCGATTCCCGCCATTAGGCGCGTCACCAGCGAGCCACTCACCCCCGGCAAGGCAGGAACGACGGCGCCGATCAGTCCGACCGTGACGCCGCCCGCGGCGATCCATCGCAGGAGTCGCTCCGCAAACGGCGCGCGACGTCCCCATTCAAACGTGCGCTCCTCACGCTCGCGCTCGAGATCCGCCTTCCAGGCTGCCAGCAGATCCTCGCGGCCATAGCCGGCTTTCACCAGGGCACGGCAGTACTGCGCCATCGCGACGAAAGGAAGCGAGGCCAGCAGCACCATTGCCCCCACGAAGTACCCGGCCCCCGCCATGTGAGTTCTAAGAGCCATGTTGGTGAAGGCGCCCAGGTAGAACTCGAGGAAGATGACGCCAGCGAAAGTCCGGCCGTTCTCGCGCGACTTCCTGAGGAACACACGGATCGGCACCGGCAGTTCGCGCCGTAACTCCATTGCGGCCGCCACGGCATCTGCGAGGTCCTCTGCTTTTTGGAACCGCTGAGCGGGCAGCTTCGCTAGGCAGCGATCGACGGCGTATGCCAGCTTGCTCGGCACGCCCGCACAAGCCGCGGCAACCGGTGGCGCGGCTTGCGTGATCTGCTTTGCGAGCACCGCGCCGACACTCGGGCCCTCGAACGGGACCCGTCCCGCCAAGGCATAGAACGCCACGATCCCGAGCGAGTAGATGTCACTGCGGTGGTCCACGGCGTCGCCGCTCGCCTGCTCGGGGCTCATGTACTCCGCGGTGCCAACAATCTCGCCGACTCCAGTGACGCCTGTGCTCTGGGTGACGCGTGCGATGCCGAAATCCGCGATCAGCGCACGGCCCGAGCTGCGTTCGAGGAGGATGTTGTCGGCCTTCACGTCGCGATGCACGACACCCTGCGCGTGTGCGTAGGCGAGGCCCCACGCCACCTCCCGAAGAACACGCCCGAGTTCCGACGGCGGCAGCGGGCCGTTTCGGCGCACTCGCTGTCCTAGCGTTTCGCCGTCCACGAACGCCATCACGAAAAAGACGAAGTCTCCGACCTCCTCGACGGCGAAGATCGGCACGATGTTCGGATGCGAGAGTTTCGCGGCGGTGCGGGCTTCGCGCAGGAAACGCTCGCGGAGCGAAGGTTCGCTGGAGAAACTCGGCGGAAGCAGCTTCAAGGCCACGAGCCGGTCGAGCGAGACGTCGCGCGCCAGATACACGATCCCCATCCCGCCCCGGCCAAGTTCGCTCTCCAGGAAATAGCGGCCGGCGACAGCGGTTTGAAACGCGATGAACCCGGAGTCGGTGCCGCCCGTGCGGGATGTGCTCAACGTGACCTCCTGCGCGATGACGTCGGCTGCCAACATGCGCTATGGCGGCGCGCGCCGCCAGAAAGCTCGCCGTGCCACCCGGTCAATCGAGTTCGATCGGCGCGACGGGTGCGGTGTGAGTCAGCGCCGGCGTCCACCCAGCCGGGAGAACGAGCGAGCCGACGCCCCCTTCGCCCTGTGATTGCACCGCAAAGAGCGTCGAGCCGGAGCCGCTCATGAGCGCGAAGACCGTGCGAGGCAGCGCGGCGAGTTGAGCGCGCACGGTGGCGAGCGCCGGGTGCATCTCGAAGACGACGGGCTCGAAGTCATTGACCGCGTCGGCGGCCACCGCCGTCCAACTGCCTAGCGCGCGCGGCGCGCGCCACGCGGCGATGGCGCCCCGTGGACTCGGACCGCGATGTGCGGCGAGTGCACGATACGCCTCCGCGGTGTTCACGCCGAAATCGGGAACAACCACGAGCACCGGCATCGGCGGAAGCGGCGGCAGGTCGAGCATGCGCTCACCACGACCCCAGGCGAGGGCCAACTCCGACGCGGACGCCAGAAATGCCACGTCGGCGCCAAGGCGCGCGGCGATATCCACAATCGCCGCCGGGCCGAGCTTGTGCGCGGCGAGCGCGTCAAGCGCGCGCAGCACCGCGGCGGCGTCGGCACTGCCGCCACCGAGACCGCTGCCGACGGGAATGGACTTCTCGATCTCAATCGCGAATCCGCTCGGCCAGTCGGCAATCGTCGCATACGCCTGCGCCGCGCGCCAGGCGAGGTTCTGCTCGACGGGGCCGACGTCCCTCGCACGTGCGGGGTCAGCGAAGCGCACGTCGAGCGATCGCCCGTCTGATGCGCGCACCGTGACGGTATCGGCGAGCGCGAGCCGCTGGAACACGGTCTCGATCTGGTGATAGCCGCTCTCTTCGCGGGCGAGGACGCGCAGGGCCAGGTTCACCTTGGCCTGCGCCTGCACGCGAGCGGTGCTCACGGTACCACCTCATGCTCTCCGGTGATGCGCTTCGCTTCTACCGCCTTGGCCGCCTCGATGTCGCCGAGGTGCAGTCCCATGCGCAGGAAGTACCAGGCGCCGATGACGGTGATGGGGATGTACGAGAGGACGTGGAAGCCGATCGCCCACGTGACGGCCTGCGCCTGGCTGACCCCGTAGACCGGCAGCGCGAGCTTGGCCATGGTCTCGAACACGCCGACGAAGCCTGGAGACGACGGTACGGAGACGCCGATCACGATGATCGCCTGTACAAAGAGCGCGGCGGTGAACGGCGCGACCACGCCCACTGCCCGGAAGCCGAGCCAGAAAGCGAGGCCGTTCATGAGCCAGTGCGCCATCGCCCAGGCGAACGCGGCCAGGAAGCGCGAAGGCTCGCGTACGACCGAAAGTCCAGCGGCCACGGAGTGCACCAGCGCGCCGATACGATGACTGAAGCGCGGCAACACCGCGGTGGTGATGCGCACCACGAGCGCTTCCATCGGGTGAGGCCACGTGGCAACGGCGAAGAGTCCGCCGAACGCGACAGCGACGACGCCCGCCATCACGAACGCGGTGGAGCGCACCGGCGTCCCGGCGATGGCGAAGCCGGCCGGGAAGTCGGGGGCGAGCATCGCGACGACGAGCAGGATCACCACGCAGAGCGCGTCGAGCACGCGATCGACGGCGAGCGAGCCGAGCGCCGCCGACCACGGCACGTCGCGCCGCTCGCGGCAGAGCACGAAGACGCGCACGAGTTCGCCGGCGCGGGCAGGGAGCACGTTGTTGCCCATCATGCCAATCGCCGTGGCGCGCCAGAGCGGACCGAACGGGAGGCGCGGTGCGACCGGATCGAGAATCGTGCGCCAGCGGCGCGCGCGCAGCGGGAAGATGAGCTGCGACGCGATGGTGCAGAGCGCCCAGAGGAGGACGTTGCTGCCGCGCAGCGCGGTCACGACCTGCGCGACATCAATGCCCTTGAGTGCGTACCAGAGCAGAAGCGCGCTGACGGCGATGCCGATCGCGCCGCGAGCGCCCAGTCGCATGCGTTAGTCCGACGTGGCCGCGAGTTCGAGCAGGTCGAACAGCTCGGCGAGCAGCGCGGGGTCCGGCGCCCCGGCCGATTGGCGCATGAGGTCGCGCAGCTCGATCGCCCGGTCGAGCGCGTCGCGTCCGCGATAGACCATGTCTTCGATGGGCACGGTGACGTCGGCCGCGATCTCCGCCGGCTCCGCGAGCGGCGCCTCCTCGAGACCGCTGAGCCCGACAATGCCGCGCTCGAGCATCGAGCTCAGCGCATCACCGGATGCAGCGGCGGCTGAAGCGGCGTGCTCGACGAGCGACGGCTGGCCGTCGGGGGCGAGCGATGCGATGTCCACGACGTCGCGAGGAATCGCCGCGGCTGGCGGCACTGGCGCCGGAACGGCGGGCATCGCTCGGAATGACGGCCTGGGCGTAGGAGGCGCCTGGTGTGAGGGAGGCGCTGCGCCCTGCAGTGCGAGCGCGATATCAGCCGTGCTCTTGCCGTGCGGCGCGGAAAGCATCTTGCACGCGCTGTCGAGCGCATCGAGCGCGGCGCCGGCGAGGAGTGCGGCTTGGGCGCGCTGGCCCTCGAAAAACGTGGCGAGGTCCGTCTCGCCGAAACTCGCTGACAGCCGCGAGAGGGCACGCGCGGCACCGCCGAGTTCGCGCGCCAGCCGTTCGCGCGTGGCGGAATCCACGGCCATTCCCGCGTCGGCGACGAGGCGGCGCAGATGCTCGGCGTGACTCGCCACCTCGAGCCGGAATCGCTGGGCGGCGGTGGTGGGCGGCGTGGTCGTTGCACTCACGAGGCCGGGCGCGCCGTCGTCGGGAAAGAGCGCGCTGATAGGGACGATGTCGTCAGCCGCGGCCGCCGAACCGCCGAGCCCGCTGGCCGCCGCGGCGAACGCGGTGAGCGCGTGGGATTCGGTTGCGGGGCGGTCGCCGCGGGTGAGCGCGGCGCTGGCGTCAGCCAGCACGGCGGCCGCGGCCGCGAAGAGCGCCCGGAACGCGGGCGTGACAGCGCCGCCCAGTTCGAACGTCTTCGCCGCGGCGTCGAGCGCATCCACGATTTCGGGCAGCGGCGGCACGTCCTTGAGGAGGGCGATGCCACGGAGGGCACGAAGGCGCTGCAGCGTGAGCGCGAAGGCGGACGGCGCGACCGGATTCTCGGCGAACGCGGCCAGCGCGCGTGCCAGCTCGGTGGTTTCGCCGGCGAGAAACGCAAAGGCGCTCGGCGCGGAGGCGCCCGTCGCCGACGCGGCTGGCGCGAAGGCCGCGAGCTCCTGTGCGCGCGCCGCGGCGCGGCGCGATTCGGCGTCGCCCCAGGCGCGCACGCCGCGAATCAAGATCTTGAGGTCGTCGACGGCCGCGACGTACGCCCCGCGCACGGCGTCGTTCCACTGGAGCGCGCCGGCCTGCAGGGCGTGCGCCAAGCGCTCGAGTGCGGCCGCGACATCAGCGATGCCGGAGACTTTCGCCATCGTGGCGCTGCCGCGCAGGGCGCGCGCGTGGCGCACGCATCCCTCGAGATCCGGCACGCCGCCGCGCGAGCGCGCGACGAGCCCGTCAAGATGCTCGACGTACTCGGAAGCTTCGAGCGTGAAGAAGTCGAGAAGGCCGCTGCTCATCGCGAGTTGAAGCTACGGGCGGAGAAAACGGGGGGCAATGAGGCCATACCAATAGACGGGGTGAAAGGGCCAGCTGTAACGACGATTGAGGATAGGGAATCCGGATTCCGATTCAGGATCATGATCCGCGATTCCGATGGGCGATTGCTGAGTTGCCGCCGCTCGGTGCCGCCGACTCGTGTCGCCCTTCGCATCGTCTATCGCGATCCGCAATCGCCATCCTGAATCGCAATCCTGAGTCCGAATCCTCAATCTCGTTTCATCGCCGCCCGCATCTCGCGCACCGCCTCGGCGACGCCGATGAAGACCGAACGGCTGATGATGTGATGCCCGATGTTGAGTTCCTCGATCTCTGTAATGGCGGCCACCGGGCCGACGTTTCGGACGGTCAAACCGTGGCCCGCGTGCACCGCGAGGCTGGCGCCGCGGCCGCGCCGTGCGCCGTCGCGCAAGGCGGCGAGCGTGGCGCGATCTGCCGGGGCGTTCGCGTAGCGTCCAGTGTGCAACTCGATCGCGACGGCGCCGAGTTCGGCCGACTGGTCAATCATGCGGGGATCGGCGTCGATGAAGAGGGACGAGCGGATACCCGCGGCGGCGAGACGCGCCAGCGCGGCCCGCACGCGGGCGGGGTCACGTGTGACGTCGAGCCCGCCCTCAGTCGTCACTTCTTGGCGGCGCTCGGGTACCAGGGTCACCTGGTGCGGGCGTAGCCGTTCAGCGATGGCCAGCATCTCGTCGGTGACGGCCATCTCGAAGTTGAAGGGGGTTCGAATGACGCGCATGATGGCGTCAACGTCGGCGTCCTGGATGTGGCGGCGATCCTCGCGCAGGTGCGCGGTGATGCCGTCAGCGCCGGCCGCCTCGCACGCAGCGGCCGCCGCCGCGGGGTCGGGTTCGTCAGCGTGGCGCGCCTGTCGGATCGTTGCCACGTGGTCAATGTTGATGTAGAGGCGGAGATGCGCCGGACCGCCCGCAGTTGCCATAGTCCACCTCATCAGTCGTCGCGGGCACGGGCCCGCGGGAGTACCGAGTGAAAAGCACCGCCCTGCTGCTCCTGCTGCTTGCCGTCTCGCATCCGCGCCTTCAAGCCCAAGGCGCCGATTCGCCCAGCGCGGCGATCCAACAGTTCCTCGCCGCGGCCACGAACAAGGACCTGGCCGCGATGGCCGCCGTATGGGGCACCGACAAGGGCCCCGCGAGCAAGAGCCTGAACCAGAAGGAACTCGAACGCCGCGAATTCATTATGATCACCTGCCTGCCGCACGAGAAGGCCACTCTCGGCCCGTCCGCGCCGGGCGAGGCTGGTCGCCTGCGGATTCCCGTTGAGCTTTCGATGGTGACGCTCCACGCTACACCGATCTTCACGGTCGTGCGCGGGCCGAAGAGGCGCTGGTTCGTGGAGAACCTCGAGATGGACCAACTGCGCGACAAGGGATTCTGCGGCGCGACCCCCGCGCCGCCAGCACCGAAGCCCCCGGCAACGCACTGACCGCGAGGCGCCGGCGCGGCGAGGGGGGTGATGGCCGACGGCGGCGCAGGTCTCCGGGAGCGCGGCCCCATGTCGCGCGCGGCGGATGAAGCACGATGATTACGAGGCGGCAGGCGGCCGGGTAACCCGGGGCTTGTCGCCTCGATTAGTATTCAGACAGTTCGATGAGAACGCCGCCCGTTGACTTCGGATGCAGGAAGGCAATGCGCTTGCCCTCGGCGCCGACGCGCGGCACTTCATCGATGAGTGTGATGCCGGCGGCCCTCGCTCTGGCGAGCGTGCCCTCGATGTCATCGACGTGGAAGCAGACATGGTGAAGGCCGGGTCCGCGCTGGTCGACGAACTTCGCTATGGGTGAGTCGGAGGCGACGGGTTCGAGCAGTTCCACGAGTGAGTCACCGGCCGCAAGGCCGGTAATGCGGGCACCGTCGGCATCGTCCAGCGGCGCGGTGGGAAGGCCGAGCACGTCGCGGTAGAGGGGCAGGATGTCGTCGAGGGCGCGCACCGCAACGCCGATGTGGGCGATGCGGGTGCCACGACGGGCGGGAGTGGTCATGGCGCGGTGCTCCGGCAGCAGGGTGGGCGCCTAACATTATCAATCGCGGCGCGTGCGCGGCACCGTCGCAGCGGAGGCGAGGGGAATGGCGGGCAATCTGACGGCGGTGACCGACGCCGATTTTGGGCAGGAAGTGGAGCAGCATCAAGGCTTGGCCGTGGTGGACTTCTGGGCAACGTGGTGCGGTCCGTGCCGCATGATTGCGCCGATCCTCGAGCAGCTCTCCGTGGAGTACGACGGCAAAGTGAAGGTGTGCAAGCTCGACGTGGACACGAACACGATGACTTCCATGAGGTTCAACGTGCGGTCCATCCCCACGCTGCTGTTCTTCAAAGGTGGCAAGGTGGTGGATCAGGTGATCGGCGCCGTGCCGAAGGCCGCACTGGAGTCGAAGTTCAAGCAGCACACCGCCTAAGGGCTGGATTGCGGCGGGGGCAACCGCCCCCGCAAATTTGGACCCGGGCGCCGCTGCGCGACGTCCGGGTTTCGCTCGCTCCCTCCGTTCATGCCTGTCGCCGCCGGACATCTTCGGTATCCCAAGGTCAGGGCGTTGCTGCCGCGCACGCGGCTGGCCTACGTCCATCTCCAGAATCTGCTCACCGACGCCAAGCGGGACCGCGCGGCGCGCGTGTTCGGCTACGTCGCGATCTGGCTGCCGGAAGAGTTCGTCATGCTGTACATGGAAGAGGGCGACGTGGTGAATGCCACGGCGACGGCGGACGGCCGCCACTGGCGTGCCGTACCGATCGGCGAGGCGATCGCGATGGTGCCGAACGCGGCCGAGTACGGAGAGATCTGCTTCCACGAGGCGGAGGACGAGCAGCTGGCCGCGATGTACGCCACGCAGATGGCCCCCGATATTGGCTGGCCGTCCGAGCTGCGGGTGCTGAGCACCCCGGCCGTGCTTGGCAACTTGATGGCGACGCTGTTCGACGGATTGCTCGAAGTCGTGGCGGACGGCGACGTGAACTACGTCGTATTCCAGCACGGGATGCCGCTGCGCGGCTACTACGCGGGCGACGCGGATGGTGTGAACGACAGCGCGCGATTGCGAGCGTTGCTTGACGTCGCAATCCAGAACGGAGGCACCGCGCGCCGCTGGGACGTGCCGCCGGCGCTCGCCAATCAGGCGGCACCCGCGCTGATCGCGGCATACCGCGAACTCGTGGGTACGCTGTTCCGTCGGCTGCACGAGAGCGGTGCGGAAAGCACGTTTGCCGTGGCCGAGCACGCGCGGCATCACCTGATGGGCCAGCATCCCGCGCTGGAGAAGTTTTCGCTGTCCATTCCAAACCAGCGCGATCCGGTCGTGGACGCGCCCGCGCTGTCGGCGGCGATGGCGGCCTGGCTTTCCGAGACGCTCTGGCATCTCCATCTCCCCGACGGCGTGACCGGGGAGCGACTGCTGGCGGAGGTTGCGCGGCCGCGCCGGCACCTGTTCCAAGCGGCGGGCCTCTTCGAGGCCCTGCCGTGGAACATTCCGTGGTAGACGCGGTCGGTACGCTGTACGTCGTCAGCACGCCCATCGGGAATCTCGGCGACCTGAGTGCGCGTGCGCTCGAAATACTGCGCACGGCCGACGCCATTCTCGCCGAAGACACGCGGCACACGCGCGCGCTGCTGCATCACTTCGACGTGCACACGCCGCTCGAGTCGTATCACGAGCACAACGAGGCGGCGACGACACCGGGACTCGTGGGCCGCCTGCAACAGGGGGCCAAGCTCGCGCTGGTAAGCGACGCGGGGACGCCGCTGCTCAGCGACCCTGGCGCGCGGCTCGTCGCGGCGGCGGTCGCCGCCGACATTCCGGTCGTTCCAGTGCCGGGCGCGTCGGCTTTGCTCGCGGCGCTCGTCGGGTCGTCGCTGCCGGCTGATCGCTTCACCTTCTTCGGCTTCGTGCCGCGCAAGGGGCCCGAGCGGCGCGCGCTGATTGCTGACGTGGCCGCGCTACGCCACACGGCGGTGCTCTACGAGGCGCCGGCACGCGTGGCGCAGACGCTGGGCGACCTCGCATCGGCGGGCGCGGCCGACCGCGCGGCCGTCGTGGCGCGCGAACTCACGAAGCAGTTCGAGGAGTTTCGGCGTGGCTCCGTGCGCGAACTGGCGCAACAGCTGGCCGAGTCGCCGCCGCGGGGCGAGGTGGTGATCATCGTAAGCGGCGCCGACGAACCGCCACCGGACGAAGAGGGGCTGCGCGTACGGGCGGCGGACCTGCGGGCCGCGGGGCTGAGCGCCCGAGACGTGGTGCGCGTTCTCATGGAGGACGCCGGCGCGCCGCGCAATCTGGCATACCGCCTCGCTCACGACTGACGGATGCGCCTCCCACGACTTCTGCTGCTAGCCCTTCCCATGCTGGCGGGCGCGGCCCGCACCACGCCGCGCGTCGCCACCGCAGTGCCCGTGCCGCGGCTCGCCGTCGCGCGCCTGCAGTACGACGGCGGTGGCGACTGGTACGCGAATCCGTCGAGCTTGCCGAACCTGATCGCGGCCATCCGAGCGCGCACGACGCTCGACATCGATCCGCGCGAAGCGCGTGTGACGCTGATGGACGATCGGCTCTGGGATTATCCATTTCTGCATCTCACCGGGCACGGCGACATCCGCCTGACGGACGCCGAGGTGCTGCGCCTGCGTGAGTACCTGCTGCGCGGCGGGTTCCTGCACGCCGACGACAACTACGGGCTCGACGACTCGTTCCGGCGCGAGATCAAGCGCGTCTTTCCCGACCGCGACTTCGTGGACGTTCCCCTGCGGCATCCAGTGTATCACTCGGTGTACGACCTCCCGCAGGGCGTGCCGAAGATCCACGAACACGACGGCAAGCCGGCGCGCGGGCTGGGCGTCTTCATCGGCGACCGGCTCGCGGTCTTCTACAGCTACGAGAGCGACCTCGGCAATGGATGGGAAGACGTGGGGACCTACAAGGACGATCCGCCGGAATTGCATGAGCAGGCGCTGAAGATGGGTGTCAACCTGTTCGTGTACGCCGTCACCAGCCGGCCCGGCGCGTGACCACCGTTGATCGCCTGCTCGCCGAGCACGCGCACGTCGCCCGATTGATGCGTGCAGCAGTCGGACTGCGGGTCGCCGCCGTCGCCCTTGGCGCACTCACACTGGGAGCGATGACGCTCGGCAAGACGCGCTGGCTGGCGCTGCCTCGTCCCGTGCCAGCGCTCCTCTGGCTTGTCGTCGCCGCGGCGGCGTGGGGCGTGTGGGAGCTGCAGCGCCGCCGGCGCCGCCTGCACGCGTTGCCCAGCGATGTTGCGCATGCGATCGAGCAGGAGCGCTGCCTGCGCGACGGCGCGGCGCGGACGCTGCTCGAAGTCGCTCCGCAGGGCGGGCCGTTCGTGCGTCGTGCCGACGCACTGCTCGGCGTGCGGCTGGGAAGCGCGCCGCTCGCGCCGCGCCTGCGGATAACGACGCGACGCACTCTGCTCGGCAGCGTGGGCGCGGTGGTGGCCATCGTGGCGGGCGCGGTCGGCAGCGGCCGTACACACAGCGACGGCTGGCGCGCGCTGCTGCATCCCGCGTCGGCGTGGGCCGGCACCTTGCTGCCGACGCTCGTGTTTGACGATCCGCCAGCGGGACTGCTGCGCGGCGACACCGCGATGCTGCGCGTGCACGCGAGCGGCCGCCACGTGATCACCGTGCGCACGCGCGCAACGGGCGGCGCGTGGCGCGACACCTCGCTCGTCGTGCGCGCTGACGTCGCGGCGTGGCGCGTCGGCCCGCTCGACGCCGACCTCATGCTCGTCGCGAGCGACGGCCGCGCCCACAGCGACACGCTGCGCCTTCGGCTTGCGGAGCGGTCGTTCGTCGGCGACCTCACGGTGAGCGCGCGCTTTCCCGCATACCTCGGCCGTGCCGACGAGACGCTCCCCGGGGAGGCCGCGCTGCGCATTCCCGAAGGCACGACGCTGGCGATCACGGGGCGCGCGTCCGAGCCGTTGCGGTTCGTGACGCTGGGCGGCGACGCCGCGCGCGTGCCGCTCGTCATCAGCGGCCGCGCGTTCACCGGGCGCTTCACGCCGCGGCAGAGCGGCGCGCTCTCGTGGCGCGCCGAAGGAGAGGCCGGACTGATCGCGGATCTTCCCGCGCCGCTGCAAGTGGAGGTCGTGCCCGACTCTGCGCCGCAGGTGGATTTCCTCTCGCCGAGCGCCGACTCGAGCGTGTCGCCCGCGGGCGCAGTGCGCGTGGCGGTGGCCGCCGCCGATGATCGCGTGCTGCGCGACGTGACGATCAACGTGTGGACGCGACGGTCGGATGGACGCGCCACGCCGCCGCAGGCGCGGCGACTGTTCGACGGCGGCGCGCCGTCGTTCCTTGGCGC
>JAHFCU010000039.1:4452-29025 GCA_023249305.1 Gemmatimonadota bacterium | reverse complement strand
GCCGAGGTGCTGGCGACGGTGGAGGCGGGCGGGGAACCGCCACGGGCCGCGTGACGCGGTGGCGCGCCGCCATCGCGCACCGCGCGCTGGCGCTGGCGGTGTGCGCGCTCGCCGCCGGGACGGCGAGCGCCCGTGGCGCGCGCGTGCAGGATGACATACTGCGAGTGGAGCGCGGCCGCTTCACCGTGCACTATGCGCCCACCGACGCGCGCCTCGCGTCGTCGCTCGCCGACGCGGCGGTCGCGCGGGATTCGTTCCCCGGCCTGCCGCGCGCGCAGGTGCGCGTCGAGATCTGGATCGCGCCGGACGACGCATCGTTCCGCCGCTGGGCGGGTGACGGCGCCCCCGAGTGGGGCAATGCCTTCGCCTTCCCGGTGGAGCGGCGCATCGTGCTGCATGGGCATCGCGGCGGCAAGGGCGGCGACGCGCTCGAGGTGCTGCGGCACGAACTCGCGCACCTCGCGCTGCACGAAGCGCTTGGCGATCTGCCGCCGCGCTGGTTCGACGAAGGATACGCGTCGTACGCGGCGGGCGAGTGGGGACGCGATGACGTCCTCGCCACGAACTTCGCGCTGGCCATCGCGTTCGGCCGGTTGCCATCGCTGGCCGGGCTCGACTCATCGTTCCTCGGCGGCGCGACCGCGGCGCAATCTGCGTATGCCTTTTCGTACCGTGCCGTCGCGGAACTCGCCGCGCTTGACCGCGCGCGTGGACTGACGCTGTTCTTTGCGTACTGGCGGGAGGACCGTTCACTCGAGCGGGCCGTGCGGCAAGCGTTCGGCCTGACGCTGGGCGGTTTTGAAAACTACTGGCAGCAGGCGACGCGCCGGCGTTACGGCGGCCTGGCGCTCGTCACGGACGTGAGCGCGGGGGCGATCGTACTCGGACTACTCGTCGGGCCGCTCTGGATCGCGCGCCGACTCCGCGACAAGCGACGCCTCGAAGCGATGCGCGAGGCGGATGCCGCGCTGGCCGCACGGGAGCGGGCGAGCGCGCTCGCCGCATTGCTCGGTGAGGACCTGTCAAGTGGACCGCATTAGCTTTCGATTACGGTCTGTGACGGGTTCGCCAGTCTTGCTTGACACCATCGCCCAACTGGAATAACCTCAATCGCTTATGGCGAACGCACAGGACCGGCGGGTATCCGCCGCGGTTGTGTGGTGGGGGGCGGCGGTACTCACGCTTGTCCTCGGCTACGCGGACCTCGCGCGAGGGGGCGACACCGTTGCTCCCATCCTGCTCGTGCTGGGCTACTGCGTGCTGGTGCCGCGGGCGATCCTCGCGAGGTAGCGCGAAGAGACGAGCGGGGTGCTCCGGGCGAATAGCTCAGTTGGTTAGAGCACCTGCCTTACACGCAGGGGGTCGGGGGTTCGAGTCCCTCTTCGCCCATTCATAGATGTTCGAGAGCCCGGACGGTTCGCGATGGACCCGTGCCGGGTAGAAGTATTCAACGTTCGGAGGAGATGACCGTGAAGGCTCGGCTTGGCACCGTTCACTCGATGCTCGCGGCGACCGTCCTGCTCGCTGGCGCCACCTCTGTGGCGCAGGCGCAGCCGACCCGAACCGTGAATCCGAATGCCCCGCGGCTGGTCGTTGGCACCCTGCGGAGCAGCGACAAGAAACTGTCAGTGCAGGCGTCGGAGGAAGTCCGCAGCCGCCTGAGCGCGGACATTCCGTTCCGCCTGCTGACCGTGATCTCGAGCCCCGACTACAAGACGGTCGTGGAGCAGTCAGGCTATCCGTATGACGAGGCGCTCTCGACGGGCGATCTCGCGAGCCTCGCGAAGCTGCTGCGCACGGACGAGTTCATCGAGGGGACGGTTGAGAAGTCCGCCACCGGCTTCGTTATCAACGCCAGCCTGACGCTGACGCGCGACATCGGGCTCACGCAGCCGCTGCCGCCGGCGGAAGGCGACAAGGTGTCGCGTGCGGCCTCTGTGTTGTCGAAGAGCGTCGAGGAGGCCCGCAGGCAGATCGAGTTCGAGAAGAAGTGCATCTCGTTGGGACGCGAGGGCAAGGCCAACGAAGCGATCGCGGCGGCCCGACAGGGCTCGGCGGCGTATCCGCGCGCGACGCTCGTGCGGCTCTGCGAGCTGCAGGTGCGTGTCGGCATGAAGCAGCCGCCCGACTCGGTGATCGCCATCGCGCAGGAGATCCTGAAGCAGGATCCCAAGAGCAAGGTGGCGCTCACGAATGCGTCGCAGGCGTACAAGGACAAGGGCGATCACGACAAGTCCACCGAAATGCTCGTGGCCTTGCTGGCGACCGACCCGACCAACACGCGCCTCGTGGACGACGTCGTCAACTCGCTTGCCGCCGGCGGCAAGTGGGAGCTGGCGAAGCCGATCATTTCGCAGGCGGTCAAGGACAACCCGGGCGACGTGCGCTTGATGAAGCTCGGCTTCCTGATCTATCTCGGGTCGAGAGACCTCAAGAACGGCACGGCGATCGGCGAGGAGATGGTGAAGATTGACACGTCGCTGGCCGACACGACGTTCTTCGGGAAAATGGTTGCCTCATACCAGGCGGACAGCAACCTCGCCAAGGCGTCGGAGTTTGCGGCGAAGGGCGTGGAGAAGTTCCCGAGCAACGCGACGCTACTTGGCATGCTCGGCTCGATGCAGATCAAGAGCGGCCAGCAGCAGCAGGCGATTGGGACATTTCGCCGCATGCTCGCAATCGATCCGAAGGCGCCACAGGCCCGCATGCAGATGGTCCGCATCTTCGACGAGTTGAAGCAGCCCGACAGCGCGCTCGCGACGCTGCGCCAGGCGAAGGCTGCGGGTGAAGACGGCCAAGCCGTTGGCCAGACCGCGCTCATCATCGGCAACCGCTTGTTCAGGGCGGGCCAGGATGCTCTGAACAGGGCGCAGCAGTCGAAGGCGTCGGAGGACTACGCCGGCGCCATCGCCGCCAACAAGGCAGTGGTGCCGTGGGTCACATTTGCCGATTCAACGGTGACGGCGGCGGAAAGCAAGAATCAGGCGCGGTTCCTCTTCGGCGTGGCCACGTTCCAGATTGCGGTCGCCGCATATTCTGACGCACCGAAGAACAAGTCCTGTGATCTCGCGAAGCTGGCGGCGGACAACATCATGATTGCCCAGATGAACCTTCCGGCCGGCGGTCGGTTCGCGCCGCAGGTGGTGGCGCAACTGATGCCCGTGATTCCGCAGATCATGCAGGGTGCGGACATGATGGTGCGAGGCGATCCGGCGAAGAAGATCAAGGGCTACTGCCCGTAATTGCCGCGCACTCGTTGTGTGAGGCGGGCGGCCGACGGGCCGCCCGCTTTGCATTTTGGCTTCGTCCGCCATCGCGTCCGCGCCCGCGCGCGCTCACGCGCGCGAGGCGACGCCGGTTTCCCGCGGGCGAGCTTCCTCGTCTATAGTTAGGCCCGCCTTCGCTCCTTCATGACCATGCGCTTCGACTCCGCCTACCACGCGCCGGTGCTGGTCGAGGAGATCCTCGCCCTGTTTGCCGGTGCATCGCGCGCGCTCGACTGCACGCTCGGCGGTGGAGGACATGCGGCGGCGATGCTCGACGCCGGCATGGATGTCACCGGCATTGATCGCGATCCCGCGGCGATCGCCGAATCGTCGCGTCGGCTGCAGCCCGCCGTCGCCGATGGGCGTTTTCGCGTGGTGCGCGGCAACTACGCGGATGCCGATGCGTTGCTCCCCGCGGGCGCGCACTTCGATGCCATCCTCCTCGACCTCGGCGTCTCATCGCACCAGGTAGATGACGATGCGCGCGGATTCTCTTTCCGCGAGGGGGCACCGCTGGGTGCGGCAATGGATTGGGGTGCGCGTGAAGCGACGGCAGACGGCGGAAAGCAGACTGGAGATGGCCGACGGAACGCCGCCGGTCACGCCCGACCGGCTCTACACGGCGGCCGGTATGCGTCCGCCGCCGACTTCCTGAACTTCGCCGACACGGACGAACTCGCCGCCGCGTTCAAGGACTACGGTGACGAGCCGAAGGGAGCACGGTTGGCACGCGAGATCGAGCATCGGCGCGCGAGCCGACCGTTCGTTCGCAGTGATGACCTCGTCGGAGCCATCCGTGCCGTTCTCGGGCCGCGCAGCGGCCCGGGGGATTTTGCCCGCCTGTTCCAGGCGGTTCGCATCGCGGTGAACGACGAGTTGGCCGGCCTTACGCGCGCCCTACCGACACTGCGTGACCGTCTGGCCCCGCGGGGAGTCCTCGCAGTGATCGCATACCACTCGGGAGAGGACCGGCTTGTGAAGCTGGCCCTTCGTGAGTGGTCGTCGTCATGCATCTGCCCGCCCAAACAACCTGTGTGCACCTGTCGAGGCCGCCCGTTGGGCACCTTGCTCACTCGTAAGCCGCTCACCGCGACGGACGCCGAAGTGGCGCACAACGTGCGCGCCCGCAGCGCGCACCTGCGCGCCTTCCGCCGGGTGGACTGACATGCGCGGCCGTACCGTCGTCTTCCTGTCGCTGCTCGGCTTCGTGGTGCTCGCCACCGGCGTGATCTGGCGTCGCAGCCTCGGCGTAACTCGCGCCCGCGCCATCGAGCAACTCGAAACGCGCCGCGCGGCGCTAGCTGCGCAGCGCGCCAAACTCGACGGCGACATTCGTGCGGCGATCAGCATGGAGAAACTCGGTCGCGTGGCCGAGGAACGGCTGCACATGCGGGTGCCGGGTGACAGCCTGGTCGTCACGCTGACGCGATCGCCCCGTGTCGCTGTTCGCTAATCGCCCCCGCCTGATCCACGTCTCGCTGGCGCTCTTCGCGCTGGCGGTCGTCTCTCGCGCGGCCAAGGTGCAGCTGCTCGACGCGGAGCGCTGGCGCTCGCGGGCGCGCGACCAGCAGGTGACGGCGTCGCCGCTCCCCGCGCCACGCGGCGCGATTCGCGACGCGAGCGGCGAGGTGCTCGTCGAGAGCCGCGAGATGGTGCACCTGCGCGTCGCGCCCCGCGAGGTCAAGAATCCGTCGCCGCTTGGCCAGCTGCTCGTGCGCGCGGGAGTTGGCGCCGAGTGGGTGGCGCGCGCGACGGACAGCACGAACCAGTGGGTCGAAATCCCCGGGCTCTTCCTGCCGACCGACGTCGCGATGATCAGCGCGACGCGCGGCGTGCATGCAGAGCCGGTGCTCAACCGCGTGGCGCCGCCGACCGATGGCCTGCGCCGCATCATTGGTCGCACCGCGGACGGCGGGGTCGCAGTGGACGGCGTCGAGTTGGCGCTCGACGCGCTGCTCAAGGGCGAAGCGGGGCACGAGGCGCTGCTGCGTGACAGCAAGGGTCGGTTGTTCGCGTCTCCGGCCGTGGACGGCGCCGCGGCGCGCGCGGGGCACGGCGTGACTTTGACCATCAACGCCGGCTTGCAGGACATCGCCGAGCGCTCGCTCAACGACGCCGTCGCGAAGCAGGGCGCGGCCGGCGGCGACATCGTGATTCTCGACGTGCCGACCGGTGAGATCCGAGCGCTGGCGAGCCGGCGCAGCGACCCGCGGAGCACGGCGGCGACCGCGCTCACGGAGCCGTACGAGCCCGGCTCGACGCTCAAGCCATTTCTCGCGGCCTGGCTGCTCGATCATCACCGCGCGCGGGTGGACGAGGTGATGAACACGTACGGCGGCAAGTGGATCTACAACGGGCGCCTGATCGAGGATGACCACAAGGCCGCGTCATTCACGCTGGCCGACGTCATCCGCTTCTCAAGCAACATCGGCATCGTCCAGTTTGCGCAGCGGCTTTCGCCGCGCGAGCAGTATGAGTTGCTGCGCGACGCAGGCTTCGGCGCGCCGACGGGGACAACCTATCCGTCGGAGTCGCCCGGACGACTTGCGTCGCCGAGTCAGTGGTCGAAGCAGACGCCAGCGTCGCTCGCGATGGGATACGAGATCCTCGTTACGCCGCTGCAGCTGGCCGCCGCGTACGCGGCGATCGCCAATGGCGGCGAGCTGCTGCAGCCGGCCCTTGTGCGCGAGATACGCCGCCCCGACGGCACGCAGGTGTACACGCATCAGCGACGCGTGGTGCGCCGCTTGATGACGCCGGACGCGGCACGCACGATGCGTGGTCTGCTCAAGGGCGTGCTCGACGGCGGCACGGCAGCAGGCGCGTCGCTCGCGACGTTCGAGGTGGCAGGGAAGACGGGAACGACGAAGGTTGCGCGCAACCGGCACTACGTGAAGGGCGAGTACACAGCGAGCTTCGTGGGCATGTTCCCCGCCGACGCGCCGCAGATTGTCATTCTCGTCAAGCTCGACAGTCCGCGGAAATCCATCTACGGCGGCAAGGCGGCGGCGCCCGTGAGCAAGATCGTGCTCGAGGCCGCGATCGCGGCGCGCGACGCGGCGCTCGACCGGCGCGCGTTGGCGAACACGCCGCAACGGATGGCTGCCGCCCCGCCGCCCGACGAGCCGGTGCGCGATGCAGCGGAGTCAGCACCCGTCGTGATGGAATCGGCGGGGAGCGTGCCATACGAAGTGTCGCTCGAACAGCCCGCACGTGCTTCGCGTGTCGTAGCCGGGGCGCGCAGCGTACCATCGGTACACGGACTCTCGCGCCGTGAAGCGGCGCGCGTGCTGCACCGCGCCGGATTCCGCGTGCAGTTCGTCGTCGGTGACGGCGACACGCAGTGGCCCGCGGCTGGAACTGTCGCGCCGTCCGGGAGCCGCGTTGCCGTGGTGGTGGCGCGATGAGCCGCCACATGTTGGTGGCGAAGATCGCACAGGCGCTCGACGACGCCGGCCTGCTCGCGCAGCGGCGCGGCACGTTGCCGGAGCGGATCTCGAGCATTACCGACGACTCACGCGCGGCCGCACGCGGCGGCGCGTTTGTGGCGGTGCGCGGCACGCAACGCGACGGGCACGCGTTTCTGGGTGCGGTCGAGCAGGCCGGAGCGAGTCTCGCGATCATCGAGGACGCATCGGCAACGGCGATGCCCTCGCTCGTCGTGCACGACGGCCGTCGCGCGGCGGCCGTGGCGGCCGCGGCGTTCTACGGCGAGCCCGCCGCGCACCTGCGCCTCATCGCGGTCACCGGCACCAACGGCAAGACGACAACCGTCTCTCTGCTGCGGCACTTGCTCAATGCGCCGAACGCGCCCTCCGCGAGTCTTGGCACGCTGGGCGTGCTCGTGGGAAGCGAGGGCGAGCCGCTGCCCGGCGGCGGCGGGCTCACGACCCCGGGACCCATCGAACTGCAGCGCCTCTTGCGCGCGCTCGTGGATGCGGGCGTGAAGTCAGTGGCGATGGAAGCGTCATCGCACGCCCTCGACCAAGGGCGGGTGGAGGGGCTGCGCTTCGCCGCCGCAGTGTACACGAACCTCACGCGTGATCATCTCGACTATCACCACACGTTCGAGGCGTACTACTGGGCCAAGGCGATGCTCGTCGGCTATCTCAAGCCCGACGGTGTGCTGGTGACGAACGCGGATGATGCCGCGTGGAGCGAGCTGCCGGAGGCGCCGCACCGTCTCACATTTGGCATTCGCGCCGAGACGGCCGACGTGCGTGCGGAGTCGGTGACGTTTCATCCACGCGGCAGCCGCTGGTCGCTCGTGCACGGCGAGACGCGCGCGAACGTCGAACTCCCGCTCATCGGCGACTTCAATGTCGCCAACGCGCTGGGGGCAGCGGCGGCCGCCATCGGCCTTGGCCTCGACGTGCACACGGTGGCGTCGCGATTGCGCTCACTGCCACAGGTGCCCGGGCGCCTCGAGATCCTCAGCGAACATCCAACCGTGCTGCGCGACTACTCGCACACCCCCGACGCACTCGAGCGCGCACTGCTTGCGCTGCGTCCGTTTACGCCGGGGCGGCTCGTCGTAATGTTCGGCTGCGGCGGCGACCGCGACACGGGCAAGCGCCCGATGATGGCCGAGGTCGCGCATCGATTGGCCGATGCCCTGGTCGTGACGAGCGACAATCCTCGCACCGAGGACCCCGAGCGCATCCTCGACGATATCTGCGCCGCGCTCCCAACGGGCAGCTACGAGCGCATCGAGGATCGCCGCACCGCCATCGCCGCCGCTATCGCGATGGCCGATCCGGCACGCGACGTCGTGCTGCTGGCGGGGAAGGGACACGAGACGTATCAGGTGCGGGGGACGACGCAGTATCCATTCGACGAGGCGGCCATCGTACGCGACCTCTTGGGAGGGGCGTAGCGCATGCCCCATGAGTTCTGGACGCTCACGCGCGTCGCGCAGGCGCTCGGCCATCCAGCATTCGGCGGCACGGATCGCGCGTTGCGCGCCGTCGGCACCGACACGCGCGCGCTGCAGCCGGGCGACTTGTTCGTTGCACTCATCGGCGAGCGCTTCGACGCGCACGACTTCCTGCGTGACGCCGTATCGGCCGGCGCCGCGGCCGTGGTTGTGCGTGACGCCATGCACACCGCCGGCCTCGGCGTGCCCGTCTTTGCAGTGCCCGACACGCTGCACGCGCTCGGCGCGCTGGCGCGCTTCTATCGCACCGCGTGGACGCTGCCGGTCGTGGCCGTCGGTGGCTCGAACGGCAAGACATCCACCAAAGAGCTGCTCAAGGCGGCGCTCGGTGCGCGTTATGAAGTGCATGCGACCACGGGCAACCTGAACAACCAGGTGGGAGTGCCGCTCACGCTGCTCTCGCTTCCGCCCGGTGCCGACTGCGCCGTGGTGGAACTGGGGACCAACATTCCGGGCGAGATTGCGCTGCTGCGCGCGATCGTCGCGCCCGATGCCGCCGTGGTGACGTGCGTGCAGGAGGAGCATCTCGAGGGATTCGCCGACTTGTCCGGCGTGCTCGCCGAGGAGTCGGTGCTGTTCGACGCCGTGGCACTGGCCGTCGTGCCCGCGAACGACGCGGCGCTGATTCGCGAAGCGCGCCGCCGCGCGCGACGCGTGATAACCGCTGGACTCGGCGAGGGCGACCTGTCGGCGGAAACCCACGGCCTCAACGCCGACGGCTCGGGTTGGCTGACGCTCGAAGGCGTGCGCGTCGAAGTCCCGCTGCGTGGCGCGCACAACTTGCGCAACGCGATGCTCGCGCTGGCGACTGCTCGCGAGTTCGGCATCGCCGTGTCCGACGCGGCCCGCGGATTCGCCGCGATGCCGCAGCCTCCGATGCGCTCTGTCGTGGAGCCGCTCGGGCGGGCGTTGTTGCTCAACGACGCGTACAACTCCAATCCCGGCTCGGCGCGCGCGGCCCTCGCGCTGCACGCGGCGGTGGGCGCCGGCCGCCAGCGCGTCATCGTGTTGGGGACGATGCGCGAGCTGGGCGCTGCGGCGGCGCAGCTTCATCGTGACATCGCGCGCGCGGCCCTCGCCAGCGGCGCCGACGTCGTGGCGGGCATCGGTGATTTTCAGGCGGCGCTGGACGCCGAAGGGGCGGGAGATCCGCGCGTCGTCACGGGCGGTGACGTGGACGACCTGTGGCCCGTCCTCCAACAGAGACTGCAGCCGGACGCCGCGATCCTCCTCAAGGCATCGCGTGGCGTGCGGCTGGAGCGTTTGCTACCCCATCTGCAGACCTGGGCCTCCGCCTCCGCAACCTGATGCTGTACGATCTTCTCTATCCGCTGCGCGACCATTTCGGGCCGCTGAGAATCTTCAGCTACATCTCGGTGCGCGCGGCCGGGGCGGCGGTGACGGCGCTGCTCGTGTCGTTCATCTTCGGGCCGATGATCATTGACCGGCTGCGCCACATGGCCCTGCACCAGGTCGTGCGCGAAGGGACGCCCGATTCGCACGCCGGCAAAGGCACGACGCCGACGATGGGCGGGCTGATCATCCTCGTCGCCACGCTGCTGCCGACGTTGCTCTGGATGCGACTGAACAACAAGTACGTGTGGATCTCGCTGCTCGTCACGCTCTGGATGGGCGGCATCGGCTTCCTCGACGACTACCTCAAGCTCAAGCAGAAGCGCGAAGGCAAGGAGAACACGGGACTCGTCGAGCGCTGGAAGCTCGCAGGGCAGATCACCATCGGCCTGTTGCTCGGGCTCTACCTCTGGCAGTTCCCGATCAGCAGTCTGCCGGGCGCCTCGACCACGCTGCCGTTCTACAAGTACCTGCTCATCGTCCCCACGTTCGGCATCCTGTACGTGGCCTTCGTCACCTTCGTGATGACCGGTACGAGCAACGCGGTGAACCTCACTGACGGACTCGACGGCCTCGCCCCGGGGCTGATGGCCATCGCGATGGCCACGCTCGCGATCTTCGCGTATGTGATGGGACGCTACGACACGAGCCAGGCGCTGCTCGTCTTCTACCTGCGCGGCTCGGGCGAGCTGACGGTGTTTTGCTCCGCGGTCTTCGGGGCGTGCGTCGGCTTCCTCTGGTACAACTGCTTCCCGGCGCAGGTCTTCATGGGAGACACGGGCTCGCTCGCGCTGGGCGGCGCGCTGAGCGCGGTGGCGATCCTGCTCAAGAGCGAGTTCCTCGTGCTGATCATCGGCGGCGTGTTCGTCGCCGAGACGACGTCGGTCATCATCCAACGCTCGGTCTTCAAGTATCGCAAACGACGCTTCGGCGAGGACTACGCGCGCGCGCATCGCGTTTTCAAATTGGCCCCCGTGCACCATCACTTCGAGCTCTCGGGATGGCCCGAGACGCAGGTGGTCGTGCGGTTCTGGATTCTCGGCATCCTGTGCGCCTTCCTGGCGCTCAGCACGCTGAAGCTGCGGTGATCGAAGAGGCGCGTCTCCGCGGCGAGATCGCCGTCGTCGGGCTGGGCCGCAGCGGAATGGCCGCCGCCCGGCTCCTCGCGCGCGACGGCGCGCGCGTCTACGCCTCCGACGCAGGGCAGGGCGACGAGGTGACGCGCGCGGCGGCCGAATTGCGAGGCGAGGGGATTGCGGCCGACGGCGGGCTCCACGACATGACGCGCATCCGCGCGGCGTCGCTGGTCGTGGTGAGCCCGGGCGTGCCTCCGGACGCGCTCCCGCTGGCGACCGCGCGCGAAGCCGGCGTGCCCGTCGTCGGTGAGGTGGAGATCGCGCTGAGCGCCCTGCGCGGCGTGCCGTACATCGCCATCACCGGCACCAACGGAAAAAGCACCGTGACGGCGCTCGTCGCGCACCTGCTCGCTGCGCTCGGGCATCGGGCGGCAGCGGCGGGAAACATCGGGCGCGCGCTGAGTGATGTCGCCCTGCAGGGCGAACGCCCGGAATGGATCGCGCTCGAGATCTCGTCGTTCCAGCTGCACGACACGCCGAGCATCGCGCCGGTCGTCGGCGTGCTGACGAACCTCAGCCCCGACCATCTCGATCGTTATCACTCGGTCGAGGCGTACTACGCGGATAAGGCGCTCATGTATCGCAATGCAACGACCGCGTCGCGATGGGTCGTGTGCGCCGATGACCGACGGGCGCTCGATCTCGGGCTCGGCACACCCGGCACCCGCTGGGCATTCTCCCGCCTCGACCAGCACGCGGCCGCGCACTACGAGGCGGCGCGTGACGCGCTGGTGGTCTTCGGCAAGCCGCTCGCCCATCGCGACACCCTGCCGCTCCTCGGCTGGCACAACGTGGACAACGTGCTCGCGGCACTGCTGGCGGTGATGCTCGCGGACAAGGCGCACCAATCGAAAGCCGCGCGGGCCACGCTCGCCGCCGCGCTCAAGACGTTCCGCGGCCTGCCGCACCGCCTCGAAGTGGTGGCCGATGTTGCGGGCGTACGGTGGATCAACGACTCCAAGGCCACGAATGTGTCGTCGGCGCGCGTCGCGATCGAGGCGATGAGCCAACCCACCGTCGTGCTCCTGGGCGGCAAGCACAAGGGCGAGCCGTACACCGCGCTCATCGAACCGCTCCGCGCGCATGCCACGCGCGTGATCGCGTACGGCGAGGCCGAGTCGATGATCGTTACCGACCTGCAGGGGTACGTGCCACTCGAGCGGTGCGGGTCGTCTTTTGAGAAAGTCATGCAGCGCGCGCGCGCGACCGCGAGGCCGGGCGACGCGGTCTTGCTCGCTCCCGCCTGTTCGAGCTTCGACATGTTCACCAACTACGAAGCGCGCGGTGAGACGTTCCGTCGGCTTGCCCGGGGCGACGCGTGAGCGCGGCGCTCCCGTACGGCGCCGCGCGCGCAGAGGCACGACCCACGAGCCGCGGGGCGGCCGGCGTGCGCGACCGCTGGCGTACGACGGTCGAGGCGCGGGCGCTGCTCATGTGCACCGCCGCGCTCCTCGCCTTTGGGCTCGCCACGCTGTACAGCGCGAGCGCGATGGTCGCCCTGCAATCTGGCTACGCCGGCACGTACTTTTTCACGCGGCAGCTCGCGGGCATCGCGGTCGGCGTCGTGCTCTTCGTTTTCGCCGCGAAGCGCGACGCCGAATGGTGGCGCGAGATCTCATGGCCGCTCATGTTCGCCGCGCTCGCGCTGATGCTGCTGTGCGTGCTGCCGTTCACACGGAGCATCGCGCCCGCGATTCACGGCTCCCGCCGCTTCCTGTTCGGCGGCTCCATCCAGCCGTCGGAGTACGCGAAACTCGCAGTCATCGCGTGGACGGCAATGCTCGCGGTCAAGAAGGGCGACCAACTGCGGCGCCTGACGAAGGGGCTGCTGCCGATCCTTCTCGTCGTCGGCGCGCTGGCCGTGCTGGCCGCGCTCGAGCCCGATCTCTCTGTCGCCGTCTACTACGTCCTGCTGATGGGCGTCATCCTCTTCGCGGGCGGCGTGCGCATCGGCCACTTCGTCTTCCTCGGCGTTGTCTCGGTGCCGCTGCTCTGGAGCCAGGTCCAGCGTCTGCAGTACGTACTCGAGCGCATCCTCGGCTTCACTGACGCAGGCGCAATTCACCGCGAGGTCAACTTCCAGTTGCAGCAGTCGCTCATCGCCGTCGGATCGGGCGGGTTGTTCGGCGTCGGTTACGGGGAAGGGCGGCAACAGTACGGATTCCTCCCCCTGCCGTACAACGACTTCATCGGTGGCAACATCGGCGAGGAGTGGGGCTTCCTCGGCATCACCGGTGTCACGCTGCTCTTCGCGGCGTACTGCTGGCTCGGCTTCCGCATCGCGGCACAGGCGCGCACGCCATTCCAACGCCTGATGGCGATCGGCATCACGTTCACGATGGTGACGACGGCGTACCTGCACCTCGGCGTCGTCATTGGGCTGCTCCCGACGACGGGACTGACGCTGCCGTTCATCTCGTACGGACGTTCCAACCTGCTGCTTTCGCTCCTGATGACGGGTATCCTTGTGAACATCGGCAGCGCGCGCGAACGCGTGTACGGCGAATCGGCCACCGATCCGCTGCACGTGGCGCCGGGGATGGCGGGGTGAAGTCCGTCTGGTTCGCCGGCGGCGGCACCGGCGGGCACCTGTATCCAGGGCTCGCCATCGCCCGTGCGCTGGTGCGCGCGCGGCCCGACGTTCGACCGCATTTCATCGGTGCGTTGCGCGGCATCGAACGCGACGTGCTCCCGACCACCGAGTTCGCGCACACCCTGCTCGACCTGCATCCGCTCTACCGCACACGCGTTTGGAACAACTGGCGGACGTTGCGAGGTGCCGTCGGCGCGTGGCGGGCGCTGTCGCGGCTGGGTCGCGTGGAGCGTCCGCAGATCGTCATCGGCACCGGTGGCTATGCGTCGGGACTCACGATGTTCTGGGCATGGCGGCACGGCATCACCGTCGTGCAGCACATCGGCGATGCGTATCCAGGCCTCACCGCGCGTCTCAGCGCGCGCTTCACGCGAC
The DNA here is from genome assembly GCA_023249305.1 of Gemmatimonadota bacterium. Classification (GTDB taxonomy): domain Bacteria; phylum Gemmatimonadota; class Gemmatimonadetes; order Gemmatimonadales; family Gemmatimonadaceae; genus PNKL01. The sequence continues at coordinate 15,366 of JAHFCU010000039.1, read as the reverse complement.
AGGCATACCTCGGCTTCCCAGAAGCGGCAGCGACGCTGCCCGTTGGGCGCTGCGAGTACGTGGACACGGGCAATCCCATCGAGCCACCGCCCGACATTCACCCGGATGCACGGATGGCGCGCGAACGGTGGGGATTTCCGCCGAGTGCGCGCGTGCTGCTTGTCTTTGGCGGGAGCCAGGGCGCACGCGCGATCAACCAGGCAGTCGCTGCGTGGGTCGACGCCGGCATTCCGAATGAGCTCTGTGTGATCTGGGCGACAGGGAAGGCGCAGTACGCTTCCTTCAGTCAGTACGACCGCGCCGACGTACGCGTCGTGCCGTACCTCGCGCCCATCGCTGAGGCGTATGCGGCGAGCGACCTGGCGCTGGTGCGCGCGGGGATGATGGGCACGAGCGAGTTGTCGGCGTGGGGCATCCCGATGATTCTTGTGCCGCTGCCCACGGCTGCCTTCGACCACCAGACGAAGAACGCGGAAGTCATCGCGCGCGCCGGGGCGGGGGTGCACGTGCCGCAATCGGCGCTCACCGTCGAACGGCTCGATACCACGGTGCGTGGGTTGCTCGGTGACGCGTCGCACGTGCGGGCCATGGCCGACGCGGCGCGCGCTCGCGGGCGGCCGCGCGCGGCCGAAGAGATTGCGCGGAGGATCAGTACATGGCTCTGATTGACCGATCCGACGCGCGTCCCGTCCACTTCATCGGAGTAGCCGGTGCCGGCATGAGCGCGCTCGCCGAGCTGCTCGTGCGTCGCGGAATGGCCGTTACTGGATGCGATCAGAATCCCGGCGGCGTGGCCGACCTCGAGCGTGTGGGTGTGCGCGTACAAACCGGGCACGATGCTGCGCACCTGAAGGGCGTGCGCGCGGCCGTGTACACGAGCGCGATGCCGAAGGACCATCCCGAACTCGCCCGGGCGCGCGAACTCGGCGTGCCGCTCGTGCGGCGCGCTGAGGCGCTCGCCGAGTGCTGTGCCGGCGGTACGTTGATCGGCATTGCGGGCACACACGGCAAGAGCACGACGACGGTGATGACCACCGAGGCGCTCGCCGCGGCGGGGCTATCGCCGACCGGGGTCGTTGGCGCGCGCGTCGCGGCATGGGGCGGCAATCTCAAGTACGGCGGAGAGTCGGCGTTCGTCGTCGAGGCCGACGAGTACGACCGTTCGTTCCTCGCACTCTGGCCGCAGGTCGTGGTGGTCACCAACGTCGAGGCCGATCACCTCGACATCTATGCCGATCTTGCCGACATCACGCGCACGTTCGCCGAGTTTGTCGGACGCGCGCGGTGGGTTGTGCTGTGCGCGGACGATCGAGGCGCGAACGCGCTGCCCTCGCCGGCGACGAGCGAAGTCATTCGCTACGGCATCACGAGCCCCGACGCGCGGCTTCGCGCCGTGGACCTGCGCGCGGCGAACGGCGGCACGACGTTTGACGTGCAGTATGACGGCAAGCCCCTTGGCACCGTCGAGCTGCCGCTTCCGGGCGAGCACAACGTGCGCAACGCGCTGGCCGCTCTCGCGGTCGGCATCGGCACGTACGGGCTGACGGTCGCGCAGATGGCGCCCGGGCTCCGCACGCTGGCCGGTGCCGAGCGACGCTTCCAGCGGCTTGGCGCGGTGCGCGGCGTAGAGATCGTTGACGATTACGCGCACCATCCCACTGAGATTCGAGCGACACTTGCTGCCGCACGCGCAACGTTCGCTGGTCGTCGTGTGATCGTCTGCTTCCAGCCGCATCTCTTCAGCCGCACGCGCGACTTCGCGCATGAGTTTGGCGAGGCGCTGGCGGCGGCCGACGCGCTGTTTCTCTGCGACGTCTACCCGGCCCGCGAGCAACCCATCGCCGGCGTGACGGCGCAGCTCATCGCGGACCACGCCGGTCGCGCAGGGCACGCGCCGACGTGGATGGGGCCGCGCGCCGGAGCGGCTGCGGCGCTCGCGCGATTCGTACGGGCGGGCGACGTGGTGCTGACGGTCGGGGCGGGGGACATCACCAAGACGGGGCCGGAGCTGCTGGCGATGAGAGAAGGGCAACAGACGAGCGTTGATAGCCGCTAGGGGCGTCAGCGCGTCGTCGGCGTTCTTTTCTCGCGTCCCGCGGTGCCGCAATCGAACGCGGGGTTGACGCCGATCGCATGCGGATTCATATGAAATCTAGCTGGGCATTCTCCCGGAGGTTCGTATGGGTCCCGCCGGCACGCACTCTCGTGCGCCTCTTCTCGCCGCGTTGATCCTGCTCGCGTTGTCGGTCGCCGGACCCTTTCCGGCATCTGCTCAGACCGACCTATGGCGCTACACCGCTTCGCAGGATATCAGGCTTCTGCAGCTGACGCCGTTCGGAACCGTGGTAGTAGTGTCCGACACGATGATCGTCGCGCTCGACCCCGAGACGGGCAACGTCGCGTGGCGGTATCGCCCGCAGCGACTGGGTCTCGCAAGCGGACCTGACACTCTGGACAGACTCCGCCTCCTCGGCAGGACGGGCCTCGCCATCCAGTACGACGTGATCCTCGACGTCGCGACGGGTGAGAAGCGCTGGGGTGTGGCGGATCTTCTCGGGCGCAAGTGGCTGCGGCTCTGGGACCAGCCAGAGCGCGGAATCGTGTACGTCCTGGGCGAATCGACTCAGAAGGACCTCGCCTTGGCGGCGGCTGAACTTGCGACGGGTCGCGTGTTGTGGCGTCGAGACAGCCTGTTCGTCGATCCGAGCGGCCGTCGGCGTCGAGGGCCTGGGTTGGCCAGCAAGGGAGCGTTGTGGCACGACACGGACACAACGCTCGTGCTATTCCCGACGGGCGGACCCATCATGCGACTGCATGCGGGTACGGGACGTGAGCTGTGGCGCGCGGACTCGACGTGGCCGCGCGACGCCGCCCTGAGTTGCGGGCACGCGCTCTCGATGGACGGTCGGCTCCTGTTTCCGTGCCGAGACCGGCTTCTGGCCGTGGATGCGGCTACCGCGCGGGTGCTGTGGTACCAAGGCGAGTCGTTTCCGAGCATGATTCACCAGATGGAGCTGACGAGCCGCGGTCTGGTGGTGAAGGGGTCCGGTTACCGCGAGGGCATCATGTCCCACAGAGGTGACTCGTTCCTCGCCATTCTGGACCCCTCATCAGGTGCGACTCGCCTGCTACAGACATGGCCCAGCCTCGTCGGCTTCACGCCGTTCTTCGTTCAGGGAGATTCGGTGTACGCGGTGATGGCCGCGAAGGTCACGAAGATCGCCCTCGTGGATGGCGGCGTGCGCGAGCTGGCATCTACGCTGTTCGAGGCCCGCGAGGAACCTGAGGCCATCGAACCCTTGGCCGATGGGCTGCTGCTTCGATCCAGTCAGAACCTGACGCTGGTTGGCGACAGCGGCGTGCGATACCACCGATTCTACTCGGCGCCACTGGCTTACAGCTTCACTGAGCAGCTTCGAGGCTCGTTGGTGGGGTTCCGGGGTCCGATCTCGAATTACGCCGATCCCGAGCTTCTCCACAGCGCCTCTCGCCATACCATCAACGCGGTGGAGTTCGCCTATATCTTCACCGAAAAGCCGGATTCGTCGGGCCGACGCGGATTCAGCTTGGTGCAGGTCCGCAAGGCGGACGGCAGAGAGACGGGACGAGTGTGGATCACGGATCGGAGACCCCAGTTCGTACTCAACCCTTTCACGGGAACCGTGTTCGTTCGGGTGGGGGATCGAGAGGTCGCAGCCAGGCGGTTCTAGCATTGCGGCCCGCTGCGACTCCGCAACGCACGCTGTTGGCGTAGCACTGCCGCACAAGGTGTTTCCGGCGGGCGCGCCGACTCGTCTATAGTTGTCATGGACGAGACCACCTCGGCCCCTTCAACCGTTTCCAAATACCGCGTCTACGCGCGGCGCGCGGCAATCGTCGTCGGCGCGCTCGCGGTTGTCGCGTCGCCCTTCGCCGTGCGCGAAGGCGCGCGCCACATGACGTTCTTCCGCGCGCGCAAGGTGGAGATCGAGGGCACCCGTTACATCGCCCCCGACCAGATCGTTACGCGAATGAGAGTGGACACCTCGGCGTCCATCTGGGACGACGCAGGCGTGTGGGAAGAGCGGATCGGGTCGCATCCGCAGGTGCGCGAAGTGCGCATCTCGCGGCGGCTGCCCGCGACGCTCGTGGTGCACATCACCGAAGTGCCGCCGGTCGCACTCGTGCCGACCGGGGCGGGGCTCGCCGCGTATGACGCTTCGGGCCGACCGCTTCCGATCGACCCGACCACCGTGGATCTCGACCTCCCCGTCGTGCCGACGCGCGATGTGGCGGCGCTGCGGCTGCTCGGCGACGTGCGCACAGAAACGCCACAGATGTATGCGCGCATCAGCGATGTGCGCCGCCTGCCGCGCGGCGAGCTGGCGTTGCAAGTGGATTCACTGAACGTGCTCGGCGCCCACGACCTTTCCGCGGCGCGCCTGTCGGACATCCTGCCGGTCGAACGCGACCTCGCGCGCCGTGGGCGCCGCGCCGTCGAGCTCGACCTGCGCTACCGCGATCAAGTCATCGCCAGACTCCCATGAACCTCGACCGCCTCGTCGCCGGACTCGACATCGGCTCGGCCAAGACCACCGCGATCATCGCGGAAGTCGTGGGCGACCTGCCCAAGCATCCCACGGTCAACATCCTCGGCGTCGGCCAGGCGCGCACCACCGGCATGCGCCGCGGTATCGTGGCCGACATCGAAGAGACGATGCGCTGCATCAACAAGGCGCTCGCCGATGCGGAGCAGATGGCCGGCGCCAAGGTGGACAGCGTCTTCTGCGGCATCGCCGGCGAGCACGTGCAGGCGGTGAGCAGCAAGGGCATCGCGAGCGTCACTGGCGCGGAGATCTCGCGTGGCGACGTGGACCGTGCCAACGCGGTCGCCCGCGCGCAGAGCATTCCGCAGGATCGCGAACTCATCCACGCGATTCCGCAGGAATACACCGTGGACAAGAACCTCGGCATTCGCGACCCCATCGGCATGATCGGCACGCGACTTGAAACCGAGATGTACTTGGTGACGATCGGTTCGTCGCCAGCAATGAACCTGCGCAAGAGCGTTGAGCGCGCGGGGTACAAGGTGCAGGAGCTCGTGCTCGAGCCGCTCGCCGCAGCGTTGAGTGTACTGACAGAAGACGAGAAGGAGCTCGGTGTGGCGCTGGTTGAAGTCGGCGCCGGCACGACCGACCTCGCCGTCTTCCACGAGGGGAAGATTCGCCATCTCGGCACCATCGGTTACGGCGGCAACAACGTGTCGAGCGACATCGTACACGGCCTCGGCGTCACGCAAACCGACGCCGAGCGCTTGAAGGAAGCTTACGGCTGCGCGTACGAACCGATGGTGCAGCACGGCGAAGTGATTCGCCTGCCAAGCACGGTCGCGCAGGGCGATCGGCAGATCCCGCGCGAGTTGCTGGCGCATATCATCCATCAGCGGACGAGTGAGATCTACGAGCTCGCGGTGCGCGACATCGAAGAGGCCGGCTTCCTGAAGCGCCTTGCCGCGGGCGTAGTGGTGACGGGCGGCGTAGGCGCGATGCCGGGCATGGCTGAGTTGGCGAACGAAGTCTTTGGCATGGGCGCGCGCATCGGCATGCCGGGCGAGTTCCTCGGCGGGTTGGCAGATAGTGTGCAGGCGCCGCGCTTCGCGACGGCGGTGGGGCTCGTGCAGTACGCGGCCGGGCGCGTGGCGCAGGGGGCGTTGAGCGGGAAGGGGAAGCGGATCTCGATGTCTGACGCCGCGCCGACGTTCGCGGGGTTGGCGGGACGGTTCAAGACGTATCTGCAGGATTTCTTCTAAGTGAACGCCACGGAATCGGAAACCACACTTGGCCCGCGCGGACACCCGCGGGGGCGTACCGCACGTGTCGCTATAGACTGTCCCGCCGTGGCGCCGTAGCTTAGCGCGACCCCCTTTGCAGGAGTGGGCTCCTCTTGGGCGACGTGCGCAGCACTCTGCAGTCCACGCTGGGCGATGCCTACCAGGTTGAGCGCGAGCTTGGCGGCGGGGGCATGTCGCGGGTCTTCGTGGCCACCGAGACGTCGCTGGGGCGCCGCGTCGTCGTGAAGGTGCTGCCGCCCGAGCTCGCTGCCGGCGTGAGCATTGATCGCTTTCGCCGCGAGATCGCGCTTGCCGCAAGCATGCAGCACCCGCACATCGTACCGCTGCTCGCAGCGGGCGCTAGCGCCGAGCCGCTCTGGTTCACGATGCCGTACATCGAGGGGCAATCGCTGCGCGCGCGGCTCGCGCGCGGCGGCGAACTGCCGGTCGGCGAGGCCATTCGCATTCTGCGCGAGGTGGCTGACGCGCTGGCGTACGCGCACCGGCACGGCGTCGTGCATCGCGACATCAAGCCCGAAAACGTGCTGCTGAGCGAAGGGCACGCGATGGTGATGGACTTCGGCGTGGCCAAGGCGATCGCCGAATCCACGGGTCGCGCGCTGCCGATGACCGATGCGGGCGTGGCACTCGGCACGCCGAACTACATGTCGCCGGAGCAAGCGAGCGCCGATCCGCACGTGGACCATCGTGCTGACATCTACGCGTTCGGTGTGCTCGCGTTCGAGTTGCTCACCGGGCAGCCGCCGTTCACCGGTGGCACGGCCGCGCAGGTGGTGCGCGCGCACTTGATGGAGACGGCACCGTCGCTGATGAGCCAGCGCGAGGGCGTGCCGCCGATACTCAGTGACCTTGTGGCGCGCTGTCTCGCAAAGCGGCCGGCAGATCGTCCGCAGCAAGCGGATGAGTTGCTCACGGCGCTGGATACGATGGCGACGCCGACGGGCGCGATGCCGTACATCTCGGGAGCCGGCGTGCCAATCGTGCCGCCGCGGTCGTGGCGCCGCGTTGGCATTTCAGCGGGCATCGTCGTCGCCGTCGGACTCGTTGGCGCCGGCTTGTACTTGAAGTTCGGCTCTGCGCCGAAGCGCCCACGCGTGGTCGTGGCGCCATTCACGAATGCCACGGGCGACAAGGCCTTCGATGAGCTCGGCACGATCATCGCGAGCTGGGCGCAAGATGCATTCACGCGTTCGGCGACGCTCGACGTGGCCGATTTTCGCGCACTGACGCTGAACACGGAGAACTCGAAGGCCGTGGCGATCGGAAGCGGCGCCACGGGACTGCGCGCGTTTGCGGAGGCGGCTGGCGCGACGCGCGTCCTGACGGGCAGCATCTTCAGGCTCGGTGACTCACTGGAGTTCCGAGCGACGATCGTGGATCCCAAGGTGGGCATCGTGGTGACGACGGTGGCGCCAGTGCGTGCTCTTGGCACATCGCCGATGTCCGGTGTCGAACTGCTCGCACAGCGTGCGGCGGGCGCGCTGGCGGCCAGCGAGGAGAGTGGCACGACCAAGGCGGCATTCGTTGGAGCCGCGCACCTGCCGACTCTCGAGGCCTATCGAGAGTTCAACGCCGGAGTTGAGGCCTACTCGACGTCCGACTGGGAAGGTGCCGTGCCGCACTTTCGTGCGGCAATAGCGGCCGATTCCGAGTTCCTCTCGGCCCAACTGTGGCTGTTCCAGTCGTACGCGAATCTCAGAACCACTCCGAAGCGGACCATGGGTACGGACAGCCTCGTGGTCCTTTTCACGGGTCTCGACAAGCGACGCTCAGAGCTGAGTCCGCTCGACCAAGCCGTCGTCGGCATGTGGCTGGCGGCGACTTCGATCCCTCGGCAGTGGGATCGTTGGATCGACGGGCTTCGGCGAGCGGCCAGTCTCTGGCCGGATCGCTACGCGACCAACCTGGTGCAAACCCTCAACTACGCAGGGCGCCCTCGTGAAGCACTCGACGTCGCGAAGACGGTTGATCCCTCCAAGGGCTTCCTCCGTGGGTGGGCTACGCACTTCCAGACGCTCGTGACTTCGCACCTGCTGCTTGGCGACTACAAGGGTGCACTCCGGACAGCGGAGGAGGGCGAGACGAGGTTCCCCGGGCAGACACTCACGGTCTGCTATCACGCAATCGCGCTGGGAGTGCTCGGCAAGGTTCACGAGGCAGACTCCATTTTGAACTTCGTGGTTGCGGGCACTCGGCCAATCCCGACCTTCACCGAGCAAGGCTGTCACGACAGATACACCTCGTACGTCGCGTCTCTCCGACCAGGGCCGGAGGGACGGAACTTGGTGCAATCGCAGGTGAAATACCTGGAGTCCTCAGCGGGTCTGCTGCCGAACGGCAAGGTCAACCGCGGGGCCATCTGGTACTGGGTGACGCTACTCGGCGACACCGTGCGGTCGCTCGCAATGGCGGACTCTCTAGCGCGCGAGCAGCCCGGCAACCGGTTTGGTCCATTGCGGATCGCGATTGCCCACGCCTTCGCCGGTCGCAGAGCTGAGGCAGTCAAAGCCGAGGACGCCGGCCTAGCCATACCCACGCCGTCACGTGACAATGGGGGGACGGAGTTCTGGCGCGCGGTTATCGCGACCGGTCTGGGTGACAAGGAGAAGGCTGTTCGCCTTCTGCGGGATTCAATGCGGCTCGGTGTTAATGCTACTGACATCTATCTTTGGGGTCCCGTGTTCTCCTCCCTCCACGGCTACCCGCCGTTCGAAGCGCTGATCGTGCGGTAGGGGTAGGGACTCGAATCGTCCGGCGACCACCGCCGACACAGCGAGATATCACAAATCTTCCGGGGCGATCCACCGAGTGGATTCGCCCCGTTTGCCTTTTCCGACTACCGCTCGTCCACTCATTGGTGCGATACGCGCCCGCGCGTATATTTTCCGCGTTCCCTGCAGCGCCCCTATCAGCACGCCTGAACACCGCGACGGAGTGGACATCGCATGCCACTGAACTTCGAACTCGAGCAGAGCGCGCCCACTGGCGGCGCCCGCATGAAGGTCGTGGGCGTCGGGGGCGGCGGCGGAAACGCCGTCAACCGCATGATCGAGGAGCTGCTGGAAGGCGTCGAGTTCATCTCCGTCAACACCGACGCGCAGGCCCTGCTCAACTCGAAGTCCGACATCAAGATCCAGATCGGCAAGAAGCTCACCCGCGGACTCGGCGCCGGCGCGCGCCCCGAGATCGGCCGCCAGGCCATCGAGGAGAATCGCGACGAAGTCGCCCGGGTGATGAACAACAGCGACCTCGTCTTCGTCACGTGCGGCATGGGCGGCGGTACGGGCACGGGCGCAGCTCCCGTCGTCGCCGAGCTGGCGCGTGACACGGGCTCGCTCGTCGTCGGCATCGTCACCAAGCCGTTCCTCTTCGAAGGCCGCAAGCGCATGCGCCAGGCGGAAGAGGGCATCGAGGAGCTCCGCAAGTTCGTGGACACGATGATCGTCGTCCCCAACGAACGCCTGCTCGCCGTGGTCGGCAAGAACATCCCCTTCCAGGACGCGTTGAAAAAGGCCGATGAAGTGCTGCTGCGCGCCACGGAGGGGATTTCGGGTCTCGTGACGAAGTGCGGCATCATCAACGTGGACTTCGCCGACGTGCGCACGGTCATGAAGGACGGCGGTGCCGCGATCATGGGCACCGGCGTGGGCTCGGGCGACAATCGCGCGGTCGAGGCGGCGCAGATCGCGCTCTCGAGCCCGCTGCTCGACAACGTCTCCATCGCCGGCGCCACCGGCGTGCTGGTCAACATCACGGGCGGCGACGGCGAACTCAGCTTCACGGACTTCACCACAGTCGGCCAGATCGTGCAGGAGGCGGTGGGCGAGGAGTCGAACATCATCATCGGCGCGGGCGTCGAACCTGCCATGGTCGGCCAGGTGCGCGTCACGGTGGTCGCTACGGGCTTCGAGAAGGCCAACAGCGGCCAGCGGTCCATCGGCGCCGGGCGTGCAGGCTCGTCGACGGTCATCCCGATCAGCGACGCCGCGCGTCAGCGCCAGATCATCGGCTCGCGCCATCAAGGCGGCTCGGCGCTCCCCGCCGAACGCGTACGTCCGGCCGCCGATGCGCGCCGGATCGAAGATCTCAGTGACATGGAGATTCCGACCTTCATTCGGAGACAGATGGATTGACGCGCTTCGTGCGGCGCGCCGTCATCCTTGGGGTGGCGGTCGCGGGAGCCGCCGCAGTGCTGCAGCTGCGGTTCAACCTCCCCGAACGCGCCCCGGCCGGACGACTTGGCCTTGAACGCTGGCATGCGAGCGACACCCTCGGGCGAGGGGAGTCGCTCGCGGCGCTTCTGGGACGTCGCGGCCTCGGCGAAGCGGACGCGGCCGCCGCCGTCCAATCGCTCGGCGGGCTCATTGACGACCGTCGCATTCCCGCCGGCATGCAGGTCGAGGTCCACGGCGACTCGGCGAGCATGCGCGCCACCGACGTCGTCCTCCTCCTCTCGCCCGACAAGATCCTCCGCCTGCGCCGTCAGGGCGACCAGTGGAGTGCGGCTGAAGAGATCGTCCCGTGGACGATGGACACGGTGCTCGTGCGCGGCGTCGTGCGCACGAACCTCTACGTTGCACTCGATTCGGGCGGCGCGCAGTTCCTTACGAAGGGAGCGCGCATCGAGCTCGCGTGGGAGCTGGCCGACATCTACGAATACCGCGTGGACATGTCGCGCGAGCTCCAAGACGGCGACAGTGTGCGCGTGGTCTTCGAGCGCACCACCAACCCCCAGCAGATGAACCGCATCGGGAAGATCCTCGCCGCGGGGCTCGAACGCGCGGGGCGTGAACTGAAGGCCGTGCGCTTCAACCATCCCGACGGGAAAGCCGAGTATTTCGACGAGAAGGGGAAGTCGCTGCGCGATGCCTTCCTGCGCGCACCGCTCTCGTTCCGCCGCATCTCGAGCGTCTTCGGAATGCGCAAGCACCCGATCCTCGGCATCTGGCGCCGCCACGCGGGCACGGACTACTCGGCGGCCACGGGCACGCCCGTGCGTACGATCGGCGACGGCACCGTGATTTACGCCGGGCGGAAGGGCGGCTACGGCAACGTGCTCGACATTCGCCATCGCAACGGCTTCG
>JAHFCU010000039.1:0-4442 GCA_023249305.1 Gemmatimonadota bacterium | reverse complement strand
CTTCGTGTCGCGGTATGGGCACCTGAACGGCTTCGCGAGAGGAATCCGCGTGGGGCACTCCGTGACGCAGGGCGAAACGGTGGCCTACGTGGGCTCCACCGGCCTCGCGACGGGGCCGCACCTGCATTTCGAACTGCTCGTGAACGGCGTGCAGCGCGACCCGCGCTACGCCCTCAGGCAATCGGCTGGCGTGGCCCTCACGGGGAAAGAGCGCAAGCAGTTCGATGCGCTCGCACGCGTGGCACTCGCGGCGCTCGATCGCGCGTCGGGTCGGCTGCTCTCGCCGACGCCGGCCGTTCCTGCCGACTCAGCACACTAGGTTTCTCTCATGATTTCGTGGCTCGTTGCCCTGGTCGCGGGCGCCGGCGCGGCCGCGTGGCTCTACGGCCGCCGCCTGCCCAATGACCCCTATCGCCGCGCGATGGCGGCGCTGCGCGCCCTTGCCGTGGCGCTGGCTGTGGCATTGGTGCTCGACGCGCCCCTCGGCGCACGCGCGCGTCCCACGCCGCTCGTGGCGCTCGATGTGTCGGCGAGCTGGGGGCAGGGCGGCGCGGCGCGATTCGAAGAGGCCGCCGCGCGGGCGAAGGGCTCAAGCGGAGATCTCGTGCTCTTCGGCGACTCGCTGCGCGAAGGCTCAGCGCCCAAACGCCCTGCGGATGGTGCGTCGCGCGTAGGCCCGGCTGTCGATCGCGCCGCTGCCCTCGGACGGCCGCTCGACGTTATTACCGATGGCCAGCTTGATGACCCGGAAGCGCTCGATGGGCTGCCAGTTGGGTCGAAAGTGGAAGTGCTCCCGGCGCCAGAAGTTGTGGACGCTGCCGTGCGTTCGCTCGAGCTGCCATCGGGTGCAGCTCCGGGTGATTCGGTCGAGTTGCGTGCCCTCGTGGCGAGTGCGGGAGCGCCCGTGAGCACGGTGACGATGGCCGCGCGGCTCGCCGACGGTTCCGTGCTCGCGACAGCGCCTCTGGGCGAGCTCGCCGCGTGGAGCGAGCGTGAGTGGCGTGTGCGTGTGCGCGTGCCTGACCGCCGTGATGCGCTGGTGATCCGCGTGGTCGCCACGGCGGCGGGCGACGCTGAGCACCGCAACGACTCGCTCAGCACAGTGCTCGACGTACGCGGCGGGCCGACGGCGGTCTTCGTCTCGACCGCGCCCGACCAGGACGCGCGCTTTGCGCTCGACCTGATGCGTGGTGCGATGTCGTATGGTGTGCGCGGATTCGTGCGCGTCGCGCCCGGGCAATGGCGCGAGGACGGCACGCTCGCGCGCGTGGAGGAATCCGTGGTGCGCGACGCCATTGCGCGCGCGCCGCTCGTCGTGCTGCATGGCGACACCGCGCTGTTTGGCGCGCCGCGCACGGTCACGCGCGGCGCGCTGGCGCTCGTCGTGCCGCCGCGCGACGACGACGGCGAGTACTTCACGGCACAGGCAGGCGTCTCGCCGCTCTCACCGGCGCTGGGCGGCGTGCCGTGGGATTCGTTGCCGCCCATCAGTGTCGGAACCGCACCGCTCGGGACGTCGTGGATTGCGCTCAACGCGCGGCGCGCCCGCCGCTTCGACGATCGCGCGGTCATCGCCGGCTACGATGCGCCGCGGCGCATCGCCGTTCTGCCCGTGCGTGGCCTCTGGCGATGGAAGTTTCGCGGCGGGCGCGCCGCCGACGCATTCGCCGCGCTCTGGGGCGGCGTCTTCGACTGGCTGGTGCAAGGCGGCACCGACGATCGCGCCGCACGAGCGGCCGCCGCGTGGCTGCGCGAGGGTGAGCCCGTCGTGTGGCGTCGCGGCACGAGCCGTGATTCCGTCGTGCCGGTGCGCTTGCGCCGTGATGGGACGACTGCGGACGTGAATCTCACCCTGCGTTTCACGGATGTGAGCGGCACGTCGTCGTCGCCGCTCGCCGCGGGCATCTGGCGCGCAACCGTACCCGGCGGTTCGTCACTGTTCGCCGTGAATCCATCGGCGGAGTGGGTGCCGCGGCGTCCCATCGTGTCGCGCGTCGCGGTGTCAGGCACGCCCGCTGCCGGCGCGCGGCCGAGCATGCGCAGCGGATGGTGGTGGTACGCGCTGGTGCTGGTCTTGTTGTGCGTCGAATGGTGGATGCGACGGCGGATCGGGCTGCGGTAGCCGCTACGGCCTCAGTAGTCTGCCGCGGGTGTACTTGTCAAAGACCTCGATCACCGGCAGCGCGTTGCCCGCGTCATCGAACATCCCGCGCGAGCGGATTGGGCTGGGTTCGACCGCCGGCTCCCACCACATCACGCCTTTGCCGAGCGCGTACGGCGTGGCCAGCACGAGCTGGTTGACCGCGTCGAGGAACTCGCGCTGACCCTCCGGCGTCTCGGGGAATGGCGCCTGCTTCCCGATGTATTCCGCGAGCCGGAAGTTGTACGCCACCTCGACGAGGATGATCGGCTTGCGATACTTCTCGGCCATGAACGCGAGATTGTCGCGCAGATCGAGCAGCGTGCCGTGCCACCACGGATAGTATGACTGGCCGATCACGTCGAACTGCACGCCGCGCTGCAGCAGGTTGTCGAAGAACCACTGTGTGGTCGCGCGGTCGCCGCCCTTGTCAATGTGGATCATGATGAGCGCCGGCGCGCCGGCGCCGGTGCCCGCGCGCACGCCGCGAATGCCAGCCTTGACGAGTTCGGAAAACGCGTCCCACTGCTCGGGGAGCTTGCCAGCCGGGAACATCATCCCCGGCGCGATCTCGTTGCCGACCTGCACCATGTCGGGCATGGCGCCGTCGTCGCGGAGCGCGACGATGGTCTCCTGCGTGTAGGCCTCCACGGCCTTCACGAGTTCCGGCGCCGTGAGCTTCTCCCAAGCTTTCGGCATGATCTGCTTGCCGCCATCGGCCCAGGTGTCGGAGTAATGGTAGTCGAGCAGGAACTTGTAACCCATCGCCTTCGCCTGCTTGGCGAGCGCCATCGTGTAGGCGAGGTCGTTGGGGAGAGGCCACGGGCTGTTGGCCACGGTGTGAAAGAGCCGCAGGCGGATCCAGTTGTAGCCGTGATCGCGGAAGAGCTGCAAGCCGGGCTTCACTACGCCGGCGTCTTTGAACTGCGTACCGCGCGACTCCGCTTGCGCAAGGAACGACAGGTCGGCACCGACGGCGTAGTCGAGCGGTGGCGTCTGCGCGCGCGCGGCCGGCGCGGTAAGGGTGCCCGCGACGTGAGCGCAGGAATTGCCCGCGGTGAGGATCACGACGAGCAGGCCGGCGGTGGAACGCAGCGGGGATCGCATGATGTGTAGGGGAGTCCGATGATCGGCGGAGTAGTTCGGATGTCAGCCGACGATAACGGAGTATGCGCACCGCCGATTCGGCTCGCCACGCCCGCCTAAACATACGTGTCGGGGAGGCGCTTTCCTCCCGTGATACGCTTGCTGACTCAAGTTGAGGTAGCGCCCGACATTCCACGGTGCGTTTGCGCCATAGGTTGGCTTGCGCGGGCACTTCGTGAGCGAGTGCCGTTTGCCCCACGGCCCGGGAGTAGTTCATGACTGCGCGCGTGCTCGTTCTCGGCTGCGGCAATCCGAGCCGCGGTGACGACGCGCTCGCGCCGGCGCTGCTGGCGCGGGCGCAGCAGTGGCTGGCCAAACACCCCGGCCTCGAGGTACGGGTGGTGGAGGACTTCCAGCTTCAGGTGGATCACGCGCTCGACGTGATGGACGCCGACCTGGTGCTGTTCGTGGATGCCGATGCGCAGGCAAACGCGCCGTTCTGCCTGCGACGCACCAAGCCCGAGCGCGATGCGTCGTACGCGACGCACGAGTTGAGCCCCGAGGCGGTGCTGCACGCCGCGCGCGTGGTCACGGGCCGCGAGCCGCCGCCAGCGTGGGTACTTGGCGTGCGAGGCGAACGCTTCGAAATTGGCGAACCGCTGAGCGAAGCGGCGGCCGGTCATCTCGAGGTCGCCTGGGACGAGTTGGTCGAGCTGCTCGAGGACCCGCGCACGGCTGCTTGGGACGCCCGCGCCGCGGGATGGTGACGTCGCGCCCTGACGAGCGATCCACATCCTGCGCAGATTCTCCGCTGGCCTCAGTTCTCCCGCCGGTCAACAGGAGCTCATCCATGCCGCTCCGACGCTTCGCCGTCGCCGCGCTCGTCGCGTTCGCTGCCACCACCACCGCCGCCCAGCAGAAGATCACGACACCGAAGGAAGAGTTCGGCCACAACTTCGGCGACGATTACTTCCTTGCGAACTACACCCAGCTTGCCACCTACTGGCACAAGCTGGAGAAGCAGTCGCCGCGGCTCAGGCTTGTGGAGATCGGCAAGACCGCCGAGGGGCGACCGCACCTGATGGCGGTCGTCACGAGCCCCGAAAATCAGAAGAACCTCGCGAAGTACAAGGCCATCAGCGCGCGGCTCGCCCATGCCGAAGGGCTCACCGACGCGCAGGCGCGCGCGCTCGCCAAGGAAGGCAAGACCGTCGTC
>JAHFCU010000038.1 GCA_023249305.1 Gemmatimonadota bacterium | reverse complement strand
ACGACGAACTGCGCTACCTGATGATCAACCGCGGCAACCTCGACGAGCGCGAGCGGCGCGAGATCGAGAGCCACGTGACGCACACGTACCGGTTCCTCGACCAGATCCCGTGGACGCGTGAGTTGAGGGGCATTCCGCTGATCGCGTGGGGGCATCACGAGAAGCTCGACGGTACTGGCTACCCGCGCGGCGTGCGCGAAGAGGCGATTCCGGTGCAGACGCGCATGATGACCATCAGCGACATCTACGACGCGCTGACGGCCACTGACCGGCCCTACAAGCGCGCGGTGCCCACCGAACGCGCGATCGACATCCTGCACGACGAGGCGAAGCACGGGCATTTGGACCACGCGCTGCTCGCGGCATTCGTGGAAGCCAAGGTGTTTGAGGCGGTGCAGCCCGCGGAAGGACGGCGGTCCACGTCGGGGAGACGGTTGACGCCGCCGGGGTGAACAGGAGGGGTCCGGGGGCTTGGTGCGGAGGAATGGGTGTAGTGACGAGGAGGGGGATGGAGGCGAACTTAGCGCACCGTCCCCATTCCCCCACGCGTTCCTCCGCACCAAGCCCCCGCACCCCGCACCCGTCCCCCCAAGCACTTTCACCATCGCCTGCGTAACATCTTCATACCAACCCCTTCATTCCTTCGAGGGCTCATGTCCCGCATCCAGCGTCTTCTCTCCACCGCCGCGGCCGTGATGCTGGCCGCCCGCCTCGCTGGCGCCCAGCAGGCGATTGACCAGGAATACACGAAGAAGATCAAGGAGTACCTGCAGGACGCGCGCATCAGCACCGAATTCGTTGACCACCTGCCGGCCAGCTCCAAAGTGCCGACGCCGCTCAAGTTTCTCGGGCGGATCGTCGGGACGCCGGGCGAGCTCACCTACGCGAAGGACATCCATCGCTATCTCGAAGCCGTGGCCAAGGCGAGCGGCGGGCGCGCGAAGTTCTGGACCATCGGCAAGACCGAGGAAGGACGCGACATGGTGCTGATGGCCATCGGCGATGCGTCAACCATTGGCCAGCTCGACAAGTACAAGGGGATGCTGCACCAGCTCACCGACTCGCGGAAGACGAGCGAGGCCGAGGCGCAGCAGCTCCTCAAGACGGCCAAGCCCATCTACTGGATCACGTCGGGCATGCACTCGGGCGAGACCGGCGGCCCCGAGATGCTGATGGAACTGGCCTACCGGCTGGTGGTGGACGAGTCGGACTTTTACCAGAACATCCGCAAGAATGTCATCACGTTCATCACGCCGGTCATCGAGGTGGACGGGCGCGAGAAGCACGTGGACACCTACTACTTCAACAAGAAGCGCCCCGCCGGTGAGTCGCGCCTGCCGCTGATGTACTGGGGCAAGTACGTGGCGCATGACGACAATCGCGATGGCATGGGGCAGTTCCTCGCCCTCACGAAGAATACCACGAAGACGTTCCTCGAGTGGACGCCGACCATTATGCACGACCTGCACGAGTCGGTGACCTACCTCTACGCCTCCACGGGCAGCGGCCCGTACAACGAGCAGCTCGACCCGATCACGATCAATGAGTGGTGGATGCTTGCTGAGAACGACGTGATGGAGATGACGAAGCGCGGCGTGCCGGGTGTGTGGACCTACGGGTTCTATGACGGCTGGGTGCCCAACTACATGTTCTTCATCGCGCACTCGCACAACGCCGTCGGCCGGTTCTACGAGGTGCAGAGCTACGGCCCGGACAACTACGTGGTGCGTCCGCCGGCGACGACGACCAGCCGCGAGTGGTTCCGGCCGAACCCGCCGCTCCAGACCATCAACTGGGGGCCGCGGAACAACACGAACATTCAGGAGTCGGCCGTTCTGCTCGCGCTGAGCCACGTGGCCAAGAACCGCACGCTCTACCTCGAGAACTACTGGCTGAAGAACAAGCGTTCCGTGGACAAGGGGAAGAACGGACCGACCTATGCGTGGGTCATTCCGGCCGCGCAGCACAAGAAGGCCGATGCGGCCGACGCGGTGAACGATCTGTTGACGCAGGGTCTCGAGTTCCACCGCGCCACGTCAGCGTTCAAGGCCGGCAACGTGGAGGTGAAGGCGGGCGACTTCATCATCCGCGCCGACCAGCCGTACCGGACGCTCGCTGACATGTACTTCTCGCTGCAGAACTACCCGCCGGGCAACCCGGCGCCGTATGACGACACGGGGTGGACGTTCCAGCTCATGCGCGACCTCACCATCGTGCCGGTGAGCGACAAGGCGATCTTGGACCAGGCAATGACTCCGGTGAGCGGCACGGTGGTTGCCGCGGGCGGCGTGGAAGGCAATGGCAGCACGATTGTCGTGGACGCCACGAGCGACAACAACTTCGTGACGTTCCGCTTCAAGAACGCAGGCGTGAAGATGCAGGCGGCCGAGGAAGATTTCGAGGCCGGCGGCCGCAAGTTCCTCGCGGGTTCGTTCATCATCGCGAACGCCGACCGCGCCAAGCTCGAACCGCAGCTGAAGTCGCTCGGCCTCAGCGGCTACGCGTTGACCGCGGCGCCGACGGTGAAGGCGCACGACCTTGACGTGCCGCGCATCGCCTACCTGCACAGCTGGTCTCGCACGCAAGACGAAGGGTGGGTGCGCGCCGCACTCGATCACTATGGCGTGCCGTACAGCTACTTCGGCGACAAGAACCTGCGTACCATTCCAAACCTGCGCGAGAAGTACGACGTGATCATCTATCCACATGTCGGTGGCACGGCGCAATCCATGGTGTCCGGCATGGCAAGCATCGGGACGACGCCGCTGCCGTACAGGAAGACGGCCGACACTCCGAACCTCGGCTACATGGACCAAAGCGATGATATCCGCGGCGGCATGGGCCTCGAAGGACTCATGAACCTGTACAAGTTCGTGCAGGATGGCGGCACGCTCATCACCGAAGGCGCGTCGTCTACGCTCTTCCCCGAGTACAACTTGGCGCCCGGCGTGACGATTGAGACGCCTCCTGACTTGTTTGTGCGCGGCTCGATCATCCGTGGCATTATCTCCGACAAGAGAAGCCCGATCACATACGGCTACGCTGGGACGCAGCTGCCCGTGTATTTCAGCACGGCGCCCGTACTGAGCGCAGGCGGTGGGTTCGGCGGTGGCGGATTCGGTGGTGGCGGTGGGCGCAGCTCAGCGCTGAGCCAGAACGTGAATCCGATGGCTGCGCCGCTCAAGCTGTCGCCGTGGGACGCGACGGCCGCAGCGGCCGCGCCCACGGTTGACGCCGCCGGTCGTGGTGGTCGTGGCGGCGGTGGAGGGGGTGGTGGTGGCGGCGGTTTCGGTGGATTCGGCGGCGGCGCAGCGGCGGGTGAGCGCCCGCGCGTGATCCTGTCGTTCCCGACGAACGCCGACGACATGCTGCTCTCGGGCACGCTGGTGAATGGCCAGGCGTTGAGCGGGCGCGCGCAGGTGGTGGACGAGCCGATCGGCAAGGGGCATGTGGTGATGTTCGCCATCCGTCCGTTCTGGCGCTGGCAGACCCAGGGGACCTACTCGCTGGGGTTCAATGCCATCATGAACTGGAACGATCTCGACGCCGGCAAGCGGTAGCACCGGCGAACGCACGAGCAAGCGGCCCACCCCGACGGGTGGGCCGCTTTGCTGTTCAACGTCAGGTGGAGGTCGAACATAACCGAAGGGCCGGTCACCTCTCGGTGCCCGGCCCCTCGGCCCTTCGCGGCAGCACGTAGGGGACGCCGGGCTAGTTGCCAAGCACGTTGATGCCGACGCTCTTGCGGTAGAACGTTCCGCTCGGGTACGGCAGCGGGCTGCTCACTTCCGTCGCCTTGCACGCGGACGGCGGGTTGCAGTTCTTGCCCGGCGAGCAGGGGCCCGTGTTGAAGCTGAGCTTCGCACCATCGGGATTCGTCATCGCGTCTAGCCGCATCATCACGGCCTTGGACGACGATCCGTTGGCGCCCACGATCGGAGACGCGAGTGTGAACGTCACCATCTTCGACTCGCTATTGTTGCCGCGCAGGAAGACGTTGGCCGTCGTGTACCACGGGGCGGAGATCGCCGGGTCATACGTCGCACGCTGGACGCTGAGGCGCAGCGCGTACGGCGACGGCGCGTTGGCTTTGCCCGCCGACGAGATGTAGACCTGGATCTGCCTGATCGTCTTGCCGTTCCCCGGATCGGGGATGTAGAACGCGAACGGGTTCGACGGATCATTGAACGGATCGCCCGATCCACCCGGCGCGCACTGATTCAGTGACACAAGCGTCGGCGTAGTGCCGGTCGCCGCGAAGAGGACGGCGGTGTCGCCCGCAACACCGCGCGAGAGCGTCGCGCGCAGTTCATTCGCGCCCGCGCCGAGCGTCCATGCGGTGTACGCCTGACCGCTGGCATCAGTCGCGGACGAGGTCGGTGACACAGACCCCGCACTGCTGCCGCCAGGCGTCCACGCGATGCTGGCACCTGGCACGTTGTTGCCATACACGTCAGTGACTCCGACCGTCGGATTCGCCGATACAGTCGAGCCGGCCGCGGCCGTCTGGCCGTTGCCTGAGACGATCCGCAGGCCGAAACCGGCAGCCGGGCCTACGTTGAAGCTGTCGCCCGCTGTCGTCACCGCAGTGCCGAAGAAATCGGCGCTGGCTTGCACCTGATAGCCAGAACCCGCGGCCGTGATCGAGACGCCGCTGATAGACGCCACGCCGTTGGCGGCCGCGGCCGTGAACGAAGGTACGCCGCCCGCGAACGTGCCTTGGTTCAGTGTCAACGTGACGCTGCCGTTCCAGCCCAGCGCGATGACGCCGTTATGGTCCACCGCCGCCGCAGTTACGCTGAACGTGCTTCCCGCCGTGATCGTGCTGCCCGCCGCGGGTTGTGCGAGGAAGACGAATGCGGTGGGGGCGTTGGCCGTTGCCGTGTATACCAGCGACGACGGCTCGAACGTCACGCCGGACGGGATGTCGCCGCCGACACCGGGCGTCGCACGCACGGTGTTGGGGCCCGGGACGACACCCATCGTCCAGCACGCGGCCGAGCGGCCGGTGAGTGAGCTGCTGGCAGTCGCTGACGAACTAAACGGCAGCACGCAGTCGACATTCGCGTCCTGCGCCGCGACCATGCCGCCACCTGTTTCAACCGAGAACGTGACGGGCGCGCCGACGAGTCGCGTGCCGAGCGGCGTCTTGAGCACGACGTTCGGGCGGCAATCTTGATCGAGCGGCGTGCCCACCGGCGCCTCGGCCGTCGTGCACGTGGACATGAAGCTGCGAATGCGCGCGCGCAGCAACTCGGTAACCGTGCCGCCGACGCCACCCGAGAACGACACGGACTCGTCCACGAGGTCGAAGGGGCTCAGTTCAGTGACCGTGCCGCCGACGCCGCCCGCGTCAAGGTCAAACGACCCGGCCCAAGCGCTCCTCGGCGTGAAGAACGAGAGAATGCGATTGCCGAGGTTCTTCGATTCGGCGCGCGCGATGGCCGCGGGGCAATTGAGGAAACTCCCGTCGGCGCGCGGCGTGAGTTCGAAGCCATACGACGCCTCGTGACCGAGCCGCAGCCGCGGCCGCACCGACGACGGCACTGAAGGATCCGCACAGACGGCAACGACGACCGGCTTCGTCAGCGGGGCGCCAGTGTCGGAGTACTTGTTGAACTGGTAGTAGCCCTTGTACTGGTCGAGCTTCGTGTTGAGCGGCCCCGATCCCGGCTGAATCGGTGTGTAGCTGATCGGCTCGACGGTGATCAGCGTCGGCTCGGCGACCGGAAACGAATCAAGCTTGATGCCGGCGAGACTGTCGCTGGCCGCCAGCGTCTGCGGCAGGTCGCTCGGGTAGATCAGGAAGCTGTTCGACGGATCCGTGATCGAGATCGCGAGGCCGGCGTAGCAGAAGACCGTATTGACAAACGCGACTACGGCTGCCGCACCGCCAGGGAGCGGCTGCTGGCTGTTCTTCTTGAGCGTGAACGTGACGATGTTGAACGCCTGGTCCTTGGCGGCCGCATAGTCCTGGACGTCGAGCTGGTGCTGGAGGTTGTTGATCTTCCCCTTCACCGAGTTCGCGTCCGGCGATCCAGCGCCGAATACCTCGTCGGCAAGCGCCTGCAGGTCCGACAGCGTTGCGCAGGTCCCTGGCGCGGGCGCCGTGGCCGTGCCGCGGTGTTGCGTGGCAGTCGCCTGCTCCGCGGAACCCGGTGTGGTGGGGAGGCGCCCGGCGCGGGAGGAATCACCGCAGGCGGCCGTTGCTGCGACCACGCCAAGGAACGCGACGCTGACGAGGGAGCTGCTACGCATTGTGCCTCTCGGAGAGGGGAGGATCTGGCCGGTGCCAGAATCCGGCGTCGTCCAGAACCGCATCGTGTGACGCCCCCTACGGACTATCGGCTCGTCCAATGAGGGAGAATCCTCACGCCTAGAGACATTATACCTTACGGGCCGGTAAGGCAATACCTGCCCGCATATATGGTATTACCCTTACTTCTTCTAGGGTCGCCTAGTAGAGGCCGAGCAACTGGCGGAAGCGCGGATTGCGATCGAGGTCCTTGAACCACCAGCCGGGGTCGTTGCGCATGCCCTGCGCCCGGTCTGGGCTCGCCGCCAAGTACTCCTTCAGTAGGCGAACTGCCTCGTCGCCGTCGCCGAGGAGGGTGTGCACGAACGCGCCATAGAAGGCGAGTTCGCGCGGGCTGTCAATCTGCGCATCGCCGATCGAAGCCCGCACGACGTGCCGGGCGCTGTCGGCGAGTGCCGCCTGGCCGGCCTTGGCAGCCCGAGCGATGACCGCCGCCACGAGCATGTTCGAGGTCAGGCGCTCGAGGGGCTGCGCCGCGGGTGCCGCGAGCGCGACGGCCGAATCGCTGATGGCCCATGCGGCGGCGACGTTCGGCAATTCGGCGCGGGTCGTCAGTAGGTAAAGCCGGCAGCGCGTGAAGCGCATGTCCTTGGGGAACCGCTTCCGCGCCGTGGCGCACCACTGGGCCGCCTTCTCGAACTGGCCCAGGTCGTAGTTCGCCGTGAACAGGCGGTTGAGCACGACGTTCGCGTTGGTGAGGAACTCATCGCTCTCGTAGGCGCGCGTGGCAGCGATCAGCACGTCCGAGAGCGTCGCATCGGGCACCTGGTAGTAAAGCGACGCGAGCATCGCGTATGCACCCGCTTGCCGCGGATTGAGCGCCGTGGCGCGTTCGAGGTCGGCGCGCGAGGCCTTGAGCGCAGCGGCTTTCTTCCCCGCGTCGGCTTCGATGCCAGAGATCCAACCGAAATACGTGTTGAAACCGCGCGCTTCCAAGGCGTCCGCGTCGTCCTTGTCGAGCGCCAGCGCGCTGTCGGCGTGGGCGACCCCGAGCGTGACCCACTTGGCGATGGCGGCGGGGTCGCGCCCCGCGAGCCGCGCCCGCCGGTAGGCGAGCGCCGAACGGCGCGCCTCGGGTTCCGGCCACTTCGCGTCGGCTTTCCAGGCCAGCGCAAAGAGTGAGTCAGCCGCGCCGAACCGTGCTTCGACTACCGGCGCTTCGCCACGCGTCAGCGCCGCCTCCGCTTCCTTCCACGCCTGCTCGCCGCGTTGCAGCAGTAACCACGCGTCCTTGCTCGACGTCCGGAAGCTCTGCTCCTTCAGCTGCAGCTCCTGCCCCAACTGCTGCCGAATGAGGTCGGAGGCCACGGTGGCGATCGTGTCGCGCAGGGCGAGCTGGTTGGCCGATACTCCGGTGAACGATGCACGCTGCAGGTTGACGCCGCTGCCGTCGTCGAGGCGCACATTCACGCGCACTCTTTCGCCGTCCTGTTCGACGTCGCCGCGAACGAGGTAACCAACGCGGAGGATCTTCGAGATGCTGTCGGGCGTCACCGTGGCGCCTCGAAAGCGCTCGACGCCGGTGCGCGAAATCACGGTGATGCTGGATGAGGACGACAGCGTGCGGATAAGCTCTTCAGTGAGACCGTCGGCGAGCACGCGCAGCGACGAGTCGCGGCTGACGTCCTGGAAGTAGAGCACCGCGAGACGGCGCGCCTCGGGTCCCGCGGCGCTGACTCGCCGGCCGCTCAAGGTGCTCCACACACCGAAGGCGCCGCCGGCGACGACCAACAGGAGCGCGGCGAAGCCAACGGGATTCCACCAACGCGGCCGGCCCTGCGCCACGGGGACGCCCACGTTCGGCGTGGGACGACGGTATTGCGCCGTGGCGCGCGCCTTCATCGTGGAGGTCGCGCCGAGTGGCGCGCCCATCAGCTCCGTGAACGCCGCCGCCGACTGCGGACGGTCGGCTGGCACTTTGGCCATGACGCGGAAGATCGCTTCCTCGACTTCCTCAGGGACGGTCTGTCGCACGATGCGAATACTCGGCACCTGCTCCATCGCGTGGCGTGCCATGATCGCGACGGCATTCTTGCCGGTGAACGGCGGTTCGCCAGCGAGCATCTCGTAGAGCACGCACCCGAGGCTGTAGAGGTCCACCGTGGAACCGACGACCTCTCCCACCGACTGCTCGGGCGCCATGTAGACGGGCGTGCCCATCGCCATGCCGGTCTGCGTCAGTTTGGCGCCGCCCGCTTCGCTGACGGCGCGTGCAATGCCGAAGTCGGCGACCAGCGCGTAGTCACCCTGCAGGAGGATGTTCTCGGGCTTGATGTCGCGGTGGACGATGCCCTGCGCGTGCGCGTGGCCGAGCGCGTCGGCGACTTCGAAGGTGATGCGCAGGGCGTCCTCGATGGGGAGCTGGCCGTCGCGGTCAATGCGATCGCGCAACGACTCGCCCTTTACGAAGGGCATGACGTAGAACATCAGCCCTTCGGCGACTCCGGAGTCGTAGAGGCCGAGAATGTGCGGATGCTGGAGCTTGGCGGCGAGCTTGATCTCTCGCTCGAAGCGGTCGGCACCGATGGACGCCGACAGTTCGGGGAGGAGGACCTTGATGGCGACGTCGCGGTCGTGTCGCACGTCCTTCGCGAGATACACGGTCGCCATGCCGCCGCGCCCGAGTTCGCGTTCCAGCACGTAGCGCCCCGCCAGGGCGACATTCAGCCGACGGGTCGCGTCGTCCGCACCGTCAGCACCGTCAGCGCCCCGGGGTAGGACGACCGCCGACTGCTCGAGCGTGAAGTTCAGACCGCAGCGGCTGCAGAAGATCGCGTCCGGCGCAGTGGGTGCGCCGCATTTCGAGCACGTCGTTGGCAGGGAGCGGCTCCGGAGGCGAGGAGACTTCAGACCGAGCTGAAGATTGTCCGGAACGTCAGAGCAGTGTCAAGGAAGCTACGAGAGGCCCGCGGTCGGGACTGCGCCTCGTCTATTGTTCGTTGCCATCGAGTCCTGCAGTCTTGCTGCCAGGCCGAAAACCTCAACTGCGAGTCCCCCATGTTCCGACGCGCCACCATTTCCCTCGCGCTTGTCGCCGCCAGCTTGGCGACGCTGGCCGCCTGCCGTCCGGGCGGCGTCCGCCGTCCCGCCCTCGTCACTAAGGCAAACGTCGCGCTTGGCGACTCACTGTTCAACAACGGCTCGTGCCAGCGGTGCCACGGCAAGGGTGGCATCGGCGCGGCGAATGCGCCCACGCTCGATGGCAAGAAGTGGTTGCAGTTGAAGACGGGGAGCTACGACGAGATCGTGAAGATCATCACGGAGGGCGTGGCGCAGGCGGCGATCAAGGACCCGGCGCATCGCTTCTCGATGCGCGGCCGAGGCGGCCCGATGAACCTCAGTGACCCGCAGGTGCAGGCGGTGGCCGCGTACGTCTGGACGCTGTCGCACAAGTAGCGCGGCGAGTTCCGCGACGCCGGCCCTCGGGTTTGCTCGCCGCGTCGAGCCCGCAGTCGCAGGGGCGTAGCAGCGAGACTTTTCGCCCCCCGGTTCGTCATTCTGGTGATGCTCGAGCCCCTGCGACAGTTCATCCGCCAACGACGGTCGGTGGAGATTTCGGCTGCCCCTGCCGAATCTCCGCACGACGAGATTCAGCTCGCCGCCACGGCGCTGCTGCTGGAACTCGCGTACGCCGACGGGGACTTCTCGCCGACGGAACGGGCGCAGATCGAGTCGGCGCTGAGCCGGCACTTCAACCTCGACGCGCCGAGCGTTCAGCAACTGCTGGCGCTCGCGGATGAGGAGCGCCGCCGAGCCGTGGACCACTTCCAGTTCACGCGGATGATCACGGAGCATCTCGACGTCGGGCAGCGAGTGGTGCTCGCCGAGGTGATGTTCGGCGTCATACTCGCGGACGGCCGGGTCGAGGACCGCGAGTCCGTGATGGTGCGCAAGCTGGCCAGCCTGCTCGACGTCGCGCCGGGCTACCTCACCGAGGCCATGAAGCGAGCCAGCCAACAGAGAGCCGCGCGCTGACGCAGCGCGCGGCTGCCGCGCGCGTCAGAGCGCGTCGGTGTTCCGCAACAGCCGCTCGAAGAACCGCACCGCGGTAAGGTAGTCGCCCAGGCGCACGCGTTCGTTCGTGCCATGGACGCGCGTGAGCGCATCGGCCTCCATGGGAGCGGCGATGAAGCGAAACGTCTGCTTGCTCACATCGGACCAATTGCGCGCGTCGGTTCCACCGATCACCAAGTAGGGCGTGACTACGAGGCGCGGATCGGGGAAGACTTCTCTCAGGGACTTTTCCACCGCCCGATAGCCGGCGCCCGTCGGGTCGCTCACCGCCGACGGTTCCGTGCGGAATCCCACCGGCTCGATCGCGATTCCCGTGTCGCCGATGACGTGGCGCACGCGGGCGGTCACGCTGGCAATCGTCTCGCCCGGACGGATGCGGAAGTTCACCGTGGCCCTGGCGTCAATGGGCAGCACGTTGGTCTTCACGCCGCCACTGACAATCGTGACCGCGGTTGTCGTGCGCAACATCGCCGCGCTGCTCGGCTTGGCCGCCATGGCCCGCAGCACCATCGGTTTGAAGAGCCACAGGTTGCTGAGCGCGAGGCGCTGGCCGTACGGCATGCCGTCGCGCAAGCGCTCCATCATCGTCTTTGATGGACCGTCGAGCACCAGCGGGAATGGAGATTGCTCGAGCCGCGTGATGGCCGTGGCGAGGCGCCCGATCGCCGTGTGGGGCGGTGGTGCGGACGAATGCCCGCCCGCGCCTTTCACCGTCAGCTGCAGCGAGAGGAAGCCCTTCTCTGACGCCCCGACGAGCGCGACGGTTCCCGTCGTGCCAACCATGGCGCCGGGCATGATGGCGCCGCCTTCATCGAGCACGAGCGCCGGCGGCTTGATGCCGCGCTTCATCAGCACGGCCTTGAGAGCGCGCGCGCCGCTGCCGCCGACTTCCTCATCATGGCCAAACGCGAAGTAGATCGTCCGCTTCGGCTGGAAGCCCGAACGCAACGCGCCTTCCGCGCCCTCGAGGACGGCCATCACCGACACCTTGTCGTCGAGCGAACCTCGGCCCCACACGAAGCCGTCGGCAACGACCCCGCCAAAGGGCGGCTGCGTCCACTGCGGCTCGGTGCCCGGAATCACCGGGACGACGTCGAGGTGCCCCATGAGCACCACCGGCGAGAGCGTCGTGTCGGACCCGCGCCACGTGTACAGGAGCGCGAGCCCGGCGACCGTGTCGCGCTGGAGCTTCTGGTGCACGAGGGGGAAGCTCATGCGCAGGTGTTCATGCAGCGCGCGGAAGGCGGCGCTGTCTGGCGCACGCGTGCCGTCCTCGAAGCTCACGGTCTGGAACTTCACCGCCGCAGCGAGCCGCGCGATGGCGCCCGCGGAATCCACGGTGACAACAACGGGAGCGACGGTCGAGGCCGCGGCGTGCTTGGCGAGGCGCGCCGTGTTGCCGGCGGTCAGCACCGCGAGAAGTACCACGAGGCCCGCGAGGGCGAGGATGAGTTTCTTCATGGCAAGAATTGGGTTCGAAGGAACTTCGCTAGCGCTCCCACCGCGCGTCAGGCCCTGGGGACGGCTCCGTAGGCCCCGCCGCCCGGCGTCTCGATCGTCAGCACGTCGCCGGGCTGCAACTCGATGCGGCACTTCGCGGGCAGCGGCGCACCGTTCAGGAGGTTGCGCCCAGGTGCGCCATCGCCGCCGCCGTGCGACCCGCGCGGCGCCAGCACGCGGCGTTCCGTGAGCAGCGTGACCGTGCAGCGTTCGAGCACTCGATAACGGCGCACCACGCCGTCACCGCCCTGATACTGCCCGCGTCCACCCGAGCCGCGGCGGATGGCGTAGGTATCCACGCGAATGGGATACGCCCGCTCGAGTGCTTCGATGGGCGTGTTGCGCGTGTTGCTCATCCCGACGTGCACGGCGCTCGGGCCGGCGCCGCGATGGCTCGCCCCCTGGCCGCCGCCGAGCGTTTCGTAGAACGTCCATCCCGCACCACCGAAGGTCACGTTGTTCATCGTGCCCTGCCCCTGCGCGGGCGCCGCAACGCCGGCGTTCGCGAGTGCGGCAAAGAGGAGGTCGGTGATGCGCTGCGACGTTTCGACGTTACCAGCCGCGACGGCGCTCGGCCACCGCGCCGCGATGAAGCAATCATCAGGTGTGATAATCTCGATGGGGCGTGCGATGCCGTCGTTGGTCGGCACGTCGTCGTCGAGCATCGAGCGCAGCACGAAGAGCGCGGCGGCGCGCGTCACCGCGACCGGACAGTTGATGTTGCCTCGCACGCGCGGACTCGTGCCGGCAAAGTCGAGCGTGAGGCGCCCGTCCCGCACCTGCAAGCGCACGCGGACGGGCACGAGGTCGTCAGTGACGCCGTCGCCCTCCAGAAAATCCTCGGCGTTCGCGGCGAGGTCTCCCAGCTCGCGCAGACGAGCAACCGCGCGGCGCTCCGAGTAGTCGAGCAGGGCCGACGCGCCCGCGTCTACGCGCGCCACGCCGTCACGTGTGCGCAGCGCGCGCCACCCGACGGCTCCTGCACGGCAGGCCGACTGTTGCGCCGCGAGATCGCCGCGCCGTTCCTCTGGCGTGCGCACGTTGGCCAGCACGAGCGCCAACATGGATTCGTCGGGCACGCCACGGGCGACGAGGCGCACGGGCGGAAGGACGATGCCCTCCTGCACTAGCTCCGTGGCGCCGAAGGGCATGGAACCTGGGCTCATGCCGCCGACGTCGGCGTGGTGCGCGCGCACGGCGGCGAAGCCCGCGATGCGTCCGCCATCATTGATAGCCTCGACCATCGTGAGGTCCGGGAGATGCGAGCCGCCGTGATACGGATCATTCAGCAGCCACACGTCGCCCGCTTCAGGTGCACGTTCGCGCACCGCGCGCACCGCCTCGGGCATCGCACCGAGGTGCACCGGAATGTGCGCGGCCTGCGCGATCATGCGCCCGTCGGCGTCGAAGAGTGCGCACGAAGCATCACGTCGCTCGCGAATGTTCGGCGAGAGCGAACCGCGCGTGAGCATGGCGCCCATCTCCTCGGCAATCATCGCGACGCTCGACGCGAAGACGCGGATCGCGAGCGGATCGAAGCCGGTCATCCGGCGCGTTCCATGAGCCAGCCGCCGATGTTCAGCGCGCGCGCCGTCCAGCCCGGGGCGAGGTACAGCGTGGCGTCCGGCAGCGTGATGACCGCTTCGCCGGCGACAACGGCCGAGCATGGAGCGCCGTCGTCTACGAGGTCACGGTCGTTCCACGTCGGCGCGCCGTGCCGCGCGAAGCGCACCGCTTCGGCGTGCGAACTCGCCGTGTGGCGCATCGCGACCACTTCCACCGCGCGGTCGAGCACGAAGCCGTAGCGCGCCACGTGGCGTTCCGTGAACCGCGCGGCGATGGCCGCGCCGTCGTCGCCCGGCGCGCAGGGCACGTCGAGCTCGTACCCCTGCCCTTCGTACCGGCTGCGCGCCGTCCAAGCTCGTACGGCGCCATCCACCTGCGCCGCCAGCGCATCGGCCAGCGCGCGCACACGCGCCGCGTCAAGCCGTTCCGTGCGCTCCATGACGCTGGTCGCCGACTCGCGCCGCTCGGGCGCCATCGCCAGGCCAAGTGCGCTTAGCACACCCGCATGCGGCGGCACGAGTATGCGCGAGGTGCCCACGAGGTCGGCAAGCGCGCAGGCGTGTAGCGGCCCGGCGCCGCCGAATGCCATCAGCACGCAACCGCGCGGGTCCACGCCGCGATCCACGCTCACGCGGCGCAGAGCGCGGGCCATCTCGGCGTCCGCAATGTTGATCATCGCCTGCGCTGTGCGCTCGGTGGACGCGCCCAACCGATCACTGAGCGCCGCCACGGCACGACGCGACGCCGCGACGTCGAGCTTCACGCCGCCGCTCATGCGATGTGCGACGATGCGGCCGAGCACGAGATTCGCGTCAGTGACGGTGGGCTGGGTGCCGCCGCGCCCGAACGCCGCTGGGCCCGGCACCGCGCCCGCGCTGCGCGGCCCGACACGCAGCGCGCCCCCGTCATCAATCCATCCGATGGAACCGCCGCCCGCCGACACGGTGTCCACAAGTACTCGGGGGAGCGCGATGGGAACGCCCGCCACGTCGCCGCCCGATTCGACGAGCGGTTCCCCGTCGAGTATCAGTCCGGCATCGGCGCTCGTGCCGCCAATATCCATCGTGAGCGCGCGGTCGAAGCCGGCTGCGCGCAGGACGGCCGCCGCACCGACCACGCCCCCCGCCGGGCCGGAGAGCGCGAGCGACGCCGCCGCGCGCGCCGCCTCGGACGCGGATCGCATACCGCCGCCCGAGGTCATCACGCTCGGCGCCGGGTGGCCGCGTGCGCCGACCGTTTGTCCGAGGCGCGCCAGGTAGGTCGCGACCGCCGGCCGGGCGTAGCCCTCGGCTACGGCGGTCGCGGTGCGTTCGTACTCACGAATCTCTGGCAGCACCTCGTGCGCGCACACGACATCAGCGCCGGGCAGCGCCTCGGCCAGCGCCTGTGCGAGCCGCCGTTCGTGCGCGCCATCGGCGTAGGCGTGAAGCAGCGAGATCACGACGACCTGCGGCGCGAGTGATCGCACTTCTCCCACGACGCGCACGATCTCGTCGTCCGTGAGCGGTACGTGCACGCCCTCCGGATCGCGACGCTCGCGCACCGCTACCACGTCGGCTGGACTGACGAGCGGTGTGGGGTGCATCACCGCGAGGTCGTACAGCGCCGCTCGCTCCTGCCGGCGCAACTCGAGCAAGTCCGTGGCGCCCTCCGTGGCGCAGAGCACCACGCGCGCGCCGCGACGCTCCAGCAGGAGGTTGGTGACCACCGTGGTGCCGTGCGCGATGCGCGCGATGGCGCCCCGCGGCGCCGCGTGCGCATCCAGGGCCGCCGCCACACCTTCGCTCTGATCGGCGGGAGTGCTCAGCACCTTGCGCGCCGCGACAACGCCGTCGTCGCCGATCGCGGCCAAGTCGGTGAACGTACCGCCGACGTCAATCCCGACCGCGTGCGTCACGCTTGGTCCGGCCGGATGAGCGTCAACGCAGGCACGAGGAGCGCCAGGTACATCATCGTCGGCGCGAAGGCGATGGCGACCGAGCCCGTGGATTGCTCGATGGCGCCCGCGATGGACACGGCCAGCGCGACGAGCGCGCCGGCGCCGCACAGTCCGCCGAGCCATCGCGCCGAGGCGGCGCCGCGCCCTGTCACCAGCGCACGCGGCACAAGCCACGCGGCGGCGAGACCGAGCGGCGAGAGGAGCAGCACGTTCCAGTTGCCGTACCAGAACACATGCGCCGAGAAGGTCTCCATGAACGCGACCCCGAGTCCCATGAGCGCCGTACATGCGTACCAGATGGCGGCGATGACCGCGATGACGATGCGTGACCCGCGTTGGACCACCAGCCAACGGCCGCGCAGCGCGCTCATGAAGGCGAGCCCGCCGAACAGCGCGAGTGGAACGAGGCAGCCAAGCGCGATCACGACGTACAATGGCGGGAGCGGCGACGGTGTGGAGCCTTCGGGGGCACGAGTCGCCGCGTACACGACGCGCTCGGACGCGACCAGCTTCACCGGCGCGCCGTCCGCGCCGCGCACCACGATGCCGCGGAGTCGATCGCGCAGGCGCATTGGGACGTACATCTCGCGCCAGGCCGTCATTCGCGCATCCGCGCGTGGCCCGAGCGCGATGTCTATGCCGAGCCGACTGAATGGAGCGCCTTCCGTCAGCCGAAGCGCCTCGCCGCGGAACGAGAACTCGCCGAGCGAGTCGGCCCACGCCCGCTTGAGCGCGCCACCAAGCACCTGATCGAGGGCATCGCGTACGCGCGTTGAGCAGTTGTCGAGGAAGTAGTCGTATCGGTAGTACTTGTTCGCATCCCGCTCATTCCAGCGCACGAACTGCAGCAGCTCCAGCTTCTGCGCACCACTGAGGGCGAGCACCTGCTCCACCGTCTGGCGATCGTTCTCCCGGTAGTAGGCGAGCAGCGGCTCCGTCGAGAAGCCCTGCATCCAGTACTGCGACGTGCCGCGCAGAAAGCGCCCAAGGAAATTGGGTTCATCGAACGAGAACATCCCCCAGTTCCAACTTACGTCGAGCCCGGTGAGCGGGTCGGCGATCCGCAGCGCGTTGTGGCCGAAGCGCTCGAAGACCGGCGTGCCCTGTCCGAACGTCAGCAGCGTCACGTGCAGGCGGCGCGCCATCAGCGTGTCGGTTGGCTCCGTGAGCGACGCCGCCAGCGGCGACTGCGCCGGCAGCGCCGTGCTCGCGATGAGCAACGCCGCCGAGCAGACGGCGAAGCGCGCGAATCGCGGCGGGAATCTCGGCGGTGGGAACGAAGTCAATTGGCCGGGCCGATGTCGGTTCCTGGGTAGTAGGTGCGCAGAATCGTGCGGAAATCCTGTCCAGCGCGCGCCCGCCCAATCGCGCCCCACTGGCACATGCCGATGCCGTGGCCGTAGCCGTTGCCACGAATGATCAGTCGTCGCAGGGCGCCGCCCGCGCCGGTTTCGGGCTCGACGGAAAAATAGGTGCTGTTGAGGATCTCGCCACCCGGCGGACGCAGCACGTATCGCACGTCATTGCCGCGCACGTTGAATCGTCCCGCGTCCGTTTCGATGCGCAACAACGCGACGCGGCCACTCGGCGTGCGTCCTTCGACGACCACGGCCGTCGCGTGCCCCGGCCCCGCCGCGGGGACGTTTACATACGCACGCAGGTACTGGCGCAGTGCCGCGTCGAGCTCCGCTGACTCGAGCGTGCGCGTCCACGCAAAGCGCGGAGCGATATCGCAGTAGTAGCGCTGCGTGCCGGGAATGCGGTCACTCACCCGGCGCAAGTAGGCCTGCGCGCCCGTGCGCCAGACTTCGTCGGCGCTGGCGGATTCGCCGCCGCACGACGCGGAGTACGGCGCGTCCACCGTGCGGCCGCCGTACTTGAGCACGAGTCCCGCGGTGCGCGCCACGCCAGCGTCACCGAACGCGCGCTCGGCGTCCACGCCGCCGTACACTTGATCCGACGTTCCCGCGGCGAGGTCGTAGTTGGCGTGACGCGCGCCACTGCCGCCCGCGGCGGCGAGCCGCACGAAGGTGTAGCTGCGGGCCGCCACGGCCTGCGCCTCGACGGCTGCCTGTTCCGATGTCGTGCGCCCGCCACCGATCTCGAGCGGAACGACACCGCGCAGGTACTGCTCCACTGCGAGCGCGTTCACCACCATGATGCTCGCGCCATCGTCCGCAAGGTGGAAACGCAGCACCCCGCGATAGCGCTTGCCGGCGAAGAGCACGAAATCACCCGGCTGGTCGGCACGGAGCACGAGCGGCGCCGGCCGCCATGCCGTCGCGGTGCCATCGCTGCGCATCGCGCGCAGCTGGCCGTCGCGCGATTCAATCGTCCACGCCTCACCCGGGCGGCCACGCAGCAGCACGCCCTCGTGATCATCGAACAGGCGCCATGCGCCGGTGGCCGCAACGCCGGGCGACACCGTCGCCGTGGCGAGCCCAACGCGGACATCGCGGTCGCCCTCTCGACGAAAGTCGGGCGGTTCATCTCGGGGCAGGTCCTCGGGACGCGCCGCTACCGGCTTTGCGGTGTCCGGCGTTTGCGCGGCGCCGATGACGCGAATCGGCTCCTCTACGGGGACGCCGAGCCGCGTGGTCACGCACGCGCCGATGAGCACGAGTGCCCCTGCGGCCGCGAACCGGCGCGTGCTCACCGGCCGAAGCTCCCGACGCTCGACAAGATCACGGGCAACGCACGCGTGGCCATCGGGCGCGCCAGCGGCACGTCAACCACGCCGAGCACGTGGGCGCGGAAGTCATAATCATCCACGACCTCGCACACTTCGACGTCCGCAAACCGCCCCGCCGGAACGTCGGCATCCAGCCACGTCACGCCGTCAATGTCGTCCGCCTGCCAGGGCAGCCGGCCCGAGGCCGGATGCTCCCCGTTCGCCGTTTCCTGCACGAGGACTTGGGCGCGTGCACCCACGCGCGACTCGTATCGCTCCGCCGTAGTGTGCCGCTGCATTTCCTGCACCCGCTCGATGCGCTCGCGCTTCAGCTCCTCCGGCACGTCGTCGCCCAGTTGCGCGGCGCGCGTCCCTTCCTGCGGCGAGAAGGTGAAGACGCCAACGCGCTCGAACGCGATCTCCGCGAGGAACTCGAGCAGCTGTGCGAAGTCATCGTCTGTCTCGCCGGGGAAGCCAACGATGCACGTCGTGCGCATCGCCACGCCGGGGACGGCGTCGCGGAATCGCGACACCTTCTCGCGAATCGTCCGTTGGCGCTCGGGACGACGCATGCGCTCCAGAACAGTGTCCGACGCGTGCTGGATTGGCATATCGAGATAGCGGACGATGCGTGGTTCATTCGCGATGACCTCGAGCAGCTCGGGCGTGATCCCCGCCGAGTAGAGGTACATGTTGCGGAACCACGGGATCGAGGTCTCGCGCACGAGTGCGCGCAACACGTCGGGAAGCCGCACGCCTTCGCGGCGGTCGCGGCCGTAGTGTGCGAGGTCCTGGGCGACGAGATTGACCTCGCGCGCTCCCTGCACCTCGAGCAGTTGCGCCTCGCGCACGATGTCGTCCAGCGCGAATGAGCGGTGGCGGCCGCGCATCAACGGGATGGCACAGAACGCGCATCCGTGGTCGCAGCCTTCGCTGACCTTAAGGTACCGGACCCACGGTGTGTCGCCGGTGTAGACTCGCACGCCAGGGTGCAGCGTCTCGGGATCGCCGATGAGCCCGCGCGTGTGAAGTTCGGCGGCGAGCCGGTCGGTTTCTGACGAGCCGAGGAAGAGGTCCACCTCGGGCAGCGCCTCCTGCATCTCCGCCTTGTGCCGCTCGACCATGCACCCTACCGCTACCACGGCGCGACACGCGCCCGCCCCCTTGTATTGCGCCGCCTCGAGGATCGCGTCGAGTGATTCCTTCTTTGCGGCGTCGATGAAGCCGCAGGTGTTGACGACGATCAGCTCCGCCTGGTTGAGCGTCGTCACGGGCTCGCCACCGTGGGCGCACAGCTCCGCGACGTATCGCTCGCTGTCCACGGTGTTCTTGTCGCAGCCGAGGGTGACGACGGCGAATTTCAACGATCGTTCCCGGACGCGAACTCGATGGAGCGGACTTGGGACATGATTGGGGATTGGGAAACCGGACTGCGATTCCGGACGTCGATTCACGAATGCGATTGGCGACAGCGAGCCCTAGAAATCGAAAAGGCCCGTCGCCAAAAAGAAAGGGCGCGAGCCACTTGCCCGCGCCGCCGGCCCCACTCCGCACTGATCCACACTATTGCCCTAGATACGACTCCAGCGCCTTCGCTCGGCTGATATGCCGCAAGCGGCTGAGCGCCTTCTCTTTGATCTGGCGCACCCGCTCACGCGTGATGTTCAGCACCTCGCCGATCTCCTCGAGCGTCATCGGCTCCGCGCCGTCGAGCCCGAAGTACAGCCGCAGGATCTTGGCTTCGCGCTCCTTCAGTCCGCGCAGCGCGTCGTGAATGGACTCCGTGAGCGCCTTTTCAAAGGTCTCCTCGTCCGGCGTGCGGCTCTCGGTGTCGGGAAGGTAGTCGAGCAGGCGGTTGTCCTCTCCCGGCGACATCGGCGCGTCGAGCGAGAGGTGCGTCTGCGAGATGAGCATCGTCCGGGCGACCTCCTCCTCGGTGATGTCCATCCCGTCGGCAATCTCCGCGTGCGTCGCCTCGCGTCCCAGTTCCTGCAGCAGCGCGCTGGCTCGTTTGCCGATGCGGTGCAGCGTCCCGGCGCGGTTGAGCGGCACGCGTACGATGCGCGACTGCTCGGCGAGCGCCTGCAAGATCGCCTGCCGGATCCACCAGACGGCGTAGGAGATGAACTTGATCCCCTTCGTCTCGTCGAATTTGTGCGCGGCGCGGATGAGGCCGAGGTTGCCCTCGTTGATCAGGTCGCTCAGTGATACGCCCTGATTCTGGTACTTCTTCGCGACAGACACCACGAAGCGGAGGTTCGAGCGTACCAACTTGTCGAGCGCTTCCTGCTCCCCCGAGCGGATGCGCTGGGCGAGGTCCACCTCGTCCTCGCGCGAGATCAGCGGGAAGACGCTGATGTCGCGCAGATATTGGTCCAGCGACCCTTCCTCTGCCTGTGGCTTCTTCCGGTGGACCCCCGGAAGGCGGGGGTGCGCGAGGCGCTCTGACGGGTCAGTCATACGGTGCAGAATGTGGTGCGCGCCGCGGTGGTCCGTAAGTGCAGGTGATCACCGGACGCGCATCCCCAAGCGATGCCAGCGCACCTTTGTCAAGAACGGGACTGACGACGCGCTGTCGGGCGCATAGCTGAAGTACACCAGCATCGGTCGGCCCTTAACCATCGAATCGGGAACGAAGCCCCAATAGCGACTGTCGAGCGAGTTGTCACGATTGTCGCCGAGCACGAACAGGTGCGCGTTCGGCACGACCAGCGGCCCCCAGTTGTTGCGCGACGGATGGTACGAAGCTCCGGCGATCGCGTGGCGCGCGAGGAACTGCCGCTGCCAGCGAAACTCCTCGCCCGCCGGATCGGCGCCCGGCTCAGTGTGCGACGTGTACCCCTCCTTCAGCGCGCCGCCGTTCAGCTGCAGCACCCCATCCACCATGCTCAGCGTATCGCCCGGCAAGCCGACGACGCGCTTGACGAAGTCCTTCGTGGGATCCTCGGGCCACCGAAAGACGATGACCTCGCCGCGCAGTGGCGCGTGCATAGCCGGCAGCCGCGTCCCCGTGAACGGCACTTCGGCACCGTACACCAGCTTGTTGACCAGGAGGAAGTCGCCAACGAGGAGCGTTCCTTCCATCGATCCGCTCGGAATCTTGAACGCCTCGACGAGGAACGAGCGGACGAGGAAGAAGAGCACTAGCGCCGTCGTCATGGACTTCGCCCACTCCCAGAGCACGCGCACCGGACGCCAGCGGCTGCGCCGCGGCGTCGGGCCGTACGGCGGCTCGGCGCTGACGAGCGTCGCGTCGGGTGTGGCCGGTGAGATCGGGGCTTCGCTCATGGGAGTGTTTGGGAGATAGCGGGGGCAGAGGGAGGAATCAAGACGGCAGATGGCAGACGGTAGACGAATGTCTGTGGGCGAAGGGGGTGGCGGGTCATGCTCCCCGTCACCCCCCTCGACCTTCACCCTGAGCGGTCATCTGCCGTCTACGATCGATTCTCTACCGTCTAGTAGTTATCAATCTGCGCCCGCTGCAGCGCGCCGCTGTAGTCGATATAGCCGACCTTCGTCTCCGAGAAGAACTCGTAGACTTCCCATCCGCCTTCGCGGTGACCGTTCCCCGTCGCCTTGACGCCACCGAACGGCAGGTGCGCTTCGGCGCCGATCGTCGGCGCGTTGATGTACGTGATGCCGTTGTCGAGCTGCTGCAGCGCTTGAAACGCGATGTTGACGTCGCGCGTGTACACCGACGACGACAGGCCATACATCACGTCGTTGTTCACCGTGAACGCCTCGGCGGCGTCCTTCACCTTGGTGACGCTGAGCACCGGGCCGAAGATCTCCTCCTGCTCTAGCCGCGAGCCGGCCTTGACGTTGGTGAAGATTGTCGGCTGATAGAAGTACCCGTGATCGAGCTCCCCGCCCGTCGCCTGCTTGCCGCCGAGTGCGAGCGTGGCACCCTCGCCCTTCCCGATTTGCACGTAGGTCTCGACGTTCTTCCGCGAGGGCTCGTTGACCATCGGGCCGACATCCGTCCCCTTCTTGCGGCCGTCGCCGAGCTTCAGCTTGGCCGCGCGGTCGACAAGCATCTTCACGAACGCGTCGTGCACACCCTCTTGCACGATGAGACGGCTCGTCGCCGTGCAGCGCTGGCCGGTCGTGCCAAAGGCGCCCCAGAGCACGCCGTCGAGTGCCAGATCGAGATCGGCGTCGTCCAGTACGATCATCGCGTTCTTGCCGCCCATCTCGAGCGAAAGCCGCTTGTGCATGCGTCCGCAAGTCTCGCCGATCTTGCTCCCTATCTCCGTTGACCCGGTGAACGACACGAGCGCAACGTCAGGATGGTCCACGATCGCGTTCCCGACGCGCCCCGGTCCGTGCACGAGCTGGACCACCTCCGGCGGCAGGCCCGCGTCGAGGAGAATCTCCACGAGCACATGGCCCGTATGCGGTACGTCGCTCGCCGGCTTGAAGACCACCGCGTTGCCGCAGAGGAGCGCCGGGAAGATCTTCCACGTCGGAATCGCCAGCGGGAAGTTGAACGGCGTGATGATGCCGGCCACGCCGATCGGCCGACGAAACGACATTGCCCATTTGTTGCGCAACTCGCTCGGCACGGTATGTCCGAAGAGGCGCCGTCCTTCGGTGGCTGCGTAGTACGCGGTGTCGATGCCTTCCTGCACGTCGCCCTTGGTCTCGGCGATCGGCTTTCCCATCTCGCGCGTCATCAGGTCGGCGATCTCATCCTTGCGGCGCACCAAGATGTCGCCGACGCGGCGCAGCACGTCGCCGCGCGCCGGGGCCGGTATGTTCTTCCACAGCGCGAATCCCTTCTTGGCACTCTCGACCGCGCGCTGCACGTCGCGCGCGTCGCCCTTGGGGAAGAGGCCGATCAGATCACGTGTATCGGCCGGATTGCGATTCTCTGCGTATTCGCCCGTCGAGGACTCGACCCACTCGCCGGCGATGAAGGACTTGAAGGTGGTCATGGAGTTGGTAGACGGTAGACGGTCGATGGTAGACAACCGCGGAATGACAGTGCCGAAATCTAAGTCCGTCCCAGAATGGGCGGGCATCGTCAATTACTGATGCCGTGTGTCAGCGAAGCGATGACATCGCCGGATACGACGACGGCGGAGCGCGCGTGGCACCCCGCCGTCACATCCACCATCTACCGTCTGCCGTCTGCCGTCATTGTGCGCAACTCCAGTTCGCCGGATGCGCGGCCGTGGGCTTCGCGTAGCCCGTGCGCGGCAGCACCTCGATGGAAGCAAGCACGAGCCCCCAGAGCACAAGCAGCAGCGACAGCACGTGCGCGCGACTCGCCCGATGGCGGAACGTCCACACGGAAGACCAGACGCCGCTCACCACGAGCGCCGTCACTGCGCCGAGGTATCCGGCAAGCCCCAACCCGCAACGCGCACTGTACGGCCAGAAGACCATGCCCACGCCGAGTGCCACCGTAAGCGCCAGTCGCAAGAAGACGCCCCACGTCGAGGTCGTGTGTTGCAACTCCACCGCCTGGGCCTTGGCTGCCCCTCCCTTCGCCGTCTTCGCCGGGAACAAGGCCTCGTCGCTCACCGACTCAAGCTGGCGGTCGATCTTCTTCATTTCGGCGTCCCAGTTGCGCTCGGTCATGCCTGCTCCCGCGCCAGGCCGTGGCGCTCGATCTTCTTGTAGAGGTTCGACCGCGGCATCTCGAGCGTGCGCGCCGTCTCCGCCACGTTCCAGTCGTGCTCGCGCAGCTTCACCAGCAAGAAGGCGCGCTCGGCCGCCAGCTTGAATTCCTCGAACGTCCGGCAGGTGTCGAGCCCGCCGAGCGCCGATCCATCGGTGGCACGCACGCCGACGAGCCGCTCGACGTCGGCCACAGTCACTTCGGGGCCGCGCGAGAGGATCAGCAGCCGCTCGACGGTGTTGCGCAGTTCCCGCACGTTGCCCGGCCACTCCAGAGTTGCGAGTCGGTCGGCCGCCGCACGCTCCATGCCCCGTGCACTTGCACCCGTCGGCGTGCACTGGTCGAGGAAGTGCTGGATGAGCACGGGAATGTCGTCGCGCCGTTCGCGGAGTGGAGCCACGACCACGGGGACGACGTTGAGTCGATAGTACAGGTCCTCGCGGAAACGCCCCGCCGCGATCTCCTCGTCGAGCCGCTTGTTGGTCGCCGCCAGCACGCGCACGTCCACCGTGCGCGGCTTCGCTCCGCCGATGCGCGTCACCTCGCCGTCCTGCAGCACGCGCAGCACCTTGGCCTGCGCGGCCAGCGACATGTCGCCCACCTCATCAAGGAAGATCGTCCCGCCGTCCGCCTGCTCGAACTTCCCTGCGCGGTCCTGCACAGCACCCGTGAAGGAGCCTTTCATGTGGCCGAACAGTTCGCTCTCGATCAGTTCGCTGGGGATGGCCGCGCAGTTCACCTCAACAAACGGCCCCGTCGCGCGCCGCGACTGCCGGTGCAGCGCGCGCGCCACGAGTTCCTTGCCCGTGCCGTTCTCGCCCGTGATCAGTACGCGCGCATCCGTGGCTGCCACGCGGTCAATCGTCTCGATGAGCGCGCGCACCGTGTACGAGCGTCCGACAATCTCATAGCGCTGCTCCACCACCTCGCGCAGCCGCGCGTTCTCCTCGCGGAGCGCGAGGTGGCCGATCGCGTTCCGCAGCGTGACGAGGATGCGATCCGTGTCGAGCGGCTTCTCCATGATGTCGTACGCGCCGCCCTGCGTCGCCTCCACGGCGTTCTGGATAGTGGCGTGACCGCTGATCATTACCACCACGGCTGCGGCGTCCATCGCGCGCAGTTTGCGCAGGGTCTCTAAGCCGTCCATCCCCGCCATCTTCACGTCGAGGAACGTGAGCTGCGGTCGGAACTTCTCGTACGCCGCCAGCCCGGCCGCGCCCGACGCCTCCGTCCGGACCTCGTAGCCCTCGTACTCGAGCAGCTGCGACAGCGCGTCGCAAATGCCCCGCTCGTCGTCCACCACGAGAATGCGCCGGCTCATGGCACGGCCTTGTACAGCACGATCTTGCCGTCGGTGATGCGGACCTCGGCCACGCCCTTGGGCACGGGCAGCGCGATCACGCCCGGCGCGAGGCTGTCGGTGCGCGCCCGCACACTGATGCGCTTCACGATGTTGGCGATCAAGGCACTCGGCAGCTTGAGGTCGTTGACCGACAGGTGCGTCACACGCATGCTGAGAAAGCCGGGCAGTGCCATCGCGAGTTGCCCGCCGATGCGCACCGGCTGTCGCCCGTCGAGCATCCGCGCGAGTGGGCCCAGCTGCTTGGGGTCGCCCAGCTCCGTGACCGCGACGTTAGCACGCACGAACAGCGTGTCACCGTGCACGGACGCTTCGGGATTCGCCGCAGTGGACCCGAGGATCCGCATCGCCGGCGCAAGCTGCCACGCGGTGAACTCGGCCGGCGTGAGGCTCGCGAACACCGGGCCGCTCCTCTCGCCGAGCCGCCCCGCCGCGCGCTCGCCCGCAGTTGCCGCGTCCGTGGTGATCGGCTGCCAGGTGACCGACGCCGCGGGCGGAGAAGCAACTACGAGGGCGCGCACCCGAGGATACCACCAATCCTTCGTGAACCAGCCGCACATGGCGAGGATCGCCAGCGCGAGCAGGCACCCCAATCGTCCCAAGCAGCCGAACATCAGCCAATCTCCGTGAGATCGAGCACGTGCGCATCCGCACGCTCGTCGCGCGTCAGCTCGTTGAGTGATCCGCTGCGGAATGCGCGCAGGTCAAGTTCCACACGCGTGAAACCCGCGGCCAGCACAGCGGCGCGCACGGCGCTGCGCTGTGCGGGCGCCCCCCAATGCTCCATCTGGGCGTGGTCCAACTCGAGCCGCGCCGTGTCACCGTGATATCGCACGCGCAAGTTGCCCGTGACGCCGACTGCGCGCAGGGCGCGCTCGGCGTTCTCCACCTTGCGCAAACGCAGGGGGGTCACCGCGGTGCCGTGCGGCAGGCGTGAAGACAGGCACGGTGACGACGGCTTGTCCCACGTGGGAATGCCGCGCGTGCGCGACAGCGCGCGAATGTCGTCCTTCGTGAAGCGCAGCTCCGCCAACGGCGACTCCACGCCATGCTCGCGGGCCGCTTGCGCCCCCGGCCGGAAATCGGCGAGGTCATCGTGATTCGTACCGTCCACCACCACCGCAAATCCGCGCTCACGCGCCAAGGGCACGAGCTTGCTCCACAACTCGGTCTTGCAGTAGTAGCAGCGATTGACCGGGTTCGCCGCGTAGTTCGGGTCGTTCAATTCATCGGTGTCAATCTCGAGCAGCGGAATGCCGAAACGCGTGGCCACTTCGCGCGCGCTCGTCCACTGCTCGAACGGAAAGGAGGCGCTCCGCCCGATGACCGCGAGCACTTTCGACGCGCCAAGGGTGTCCAGCGCGACGCAGGCGAGGAACGCTGAGTCCACGCCACCTGAGTAGCCGATCAGCGCCGAGCCGCGCTGCCGGAACCACGCGAAGAGCTGCGCCTCTTTGTCGAGAAGGCGCAGATGAAGCACTCCGGGTGCCGTGGGTTCGCGCAAGAAGGACATAATGAATGAAAGGTACTGTCCACTATTACGGACGGTACTGGAGAAAGTGCCAGCAGAGGGACGAGTGCGGTGGCTTTCTGATTCCCGTTCCTACACTCGTCCCTCCTCCCAAGCCCCCGCACCCCTCCTCTTTACCCGCCCCCCGTTACGGCAGCACCTTCGCCGGCTCGATGCGCGGCAGGCCGCGCCCCTCCAGCATCTTGTTGATCTTCGGAAGCTCGGTTTGAATCCAGCGCGTGAAGCTCTTAGACACGTCGCCGAGCTCGCCGCTAATCGCCCCCG
Source organism: Gemmatimonadota bacterium (assembly GCA_023249305.1). GTDB lineage: Bacteria > Gemmatimonadota > Gemmatimonadetes > Gemmatimonadales > Gemmatimonadaceae > PNKL01. The sequence goes on along the minus strand of JAHFCU010000038.1, from coordinate 2,448 downwards.
TGCGCTGCAGCTGCATCTCGGACGGGCGCCCTTCGTAGCCCACCACGCTACCGTACAGTTCGGCAAGGTTCTCGCGCAGCCGCTCCTCGCCCGTGATCATCCCGCCCTCCTTCGTCGCCACGATCTTCTTGCGCATCGTGTCCACGGTCGCCGATCCTCTCTGCAGCGCTTGCAGCAGCGTGTCGACCGCGACAAGTCCAGTGCCGCGCTGGTCGAGCGCACCGCGCGCGTCGTTCATTTGCTCGACGACCGTCGCCATCTGGTTCATCAGGTCATACAGGGTGATGGCCAGCGCAAACTGCGCCTTGCGGTCCGCGGCTGCGTGCGACGTGCGCGGGTCGCCGACGACGCGCAACGCGGTCGAGGTCACCACGTCGCCCTCGGTGAGCTTCACGGTGTATGTCCCCGGCAGGAACCGCGGACCAACCGCGAACGCCGCCGTCGCGGCCGGCGGAATGCGTGGCGGGGCCATGCGCATCGTCCACGCTGCACGGCTCAGGCCGCGCCGCTTCCCGGCGGGGAGCGTCTGCACCATCTTGCCCGACGAATCGAAGACCTCGAGCTTCAGGTCACCGAAGATGTGGCGGCGCTGCAGGTAGTACGTGATCACCGCGTCGCCCGGGGGATTCGGGCCGATGAACTCCGCGTCGCCGTTGGCCCAACCGCCGCCCGCCGACAAGACCTGCACGACGGGCTTGGTCTGCACGAACGCCGCCCCCCTGCTGGTGGCGCCGGCCGCGAGGTTGCGCAGCGGCGTGATGTCATCAACGATCCAGATGCCGCGGCCGTGCGTTCCAATCACCAAGTCGTCGTCGCGGAGCTGCACCTCGAGATCGCGGACCGCCACCGCCGGCATGTTGCCGCCCTTGTAGCGCGACCAGTGCGCCCCCGCGTCAACCGAGATCCAGAGCCCGAACTCGGTGCCGAGGTACAGTAGCTGCGGCGTCTTGGGATCTTCCTTGATGACGTGCGCATAGCCGCGCACCGGCGAACCAGCACCGATCAGCGACGTCCACGTCTTCCCGAAGTCGGTCGACCTGTAGGCGTGCGGCGTCATGTCGCCGTCCATGTGGCGGTCGAACGTCGCGTACACGGTCCCAACGGCGAAATGCCCCGGCTCAATGCTCGAGACCCAGGAGTTCTTCGGCAGTCCCGTGATGTTCGGCGTGACGTTCGTCCACTGCTTGCCGCCATCCTGCGTGACTTGCACGTTGCCGTCATCCGTCCCGACCCAAACGAGCATCGAGTCCTTAGGCGACTCCCCGATGGCATAGATCGTCGTGTGCATCTCGGCGCTCGAGTTGTCGACCGTCACGCCTCCCGACAGCTCCTGCTGCTGCTTCTTCGGGTCATTCGTGGTGAGGTCGGGCGAGATGCGCTCCCATGTCTGCCCGCGGTCGCGCGAGCGGAACAGGTACTGCGCACCGAGGTAGAGCGTGCCGCTACGCGACGGGCTCAGGTGAATCGGCGCGTTCCAGTTGAAGCGCAACTTTCCTTCACCGTATTTCGGCAGCGGCTTGATGTCGCGTGTCTCGTGCGTCTTGAGGTTGATGCGACCGATGTAGCCGCCCTGCGCTTCGGCGTACACGAAGTTGGGATCCTTCGGGTCGGCGAACGCCCAGAAGCCGTCGCCGCCGTAGAGGTTCTCCCACTGCGCCTTCGCGATGCCTCCCGGGAATTGCGAGCGCCCCACGAACGTGCTGTTGTCCTGCAGGCCGCCGTACACCTTGTACGGCCTGTCCATGTCGGTGCTCACATGGTAGAACTGCGAGATCGGCAGCGCCTCGGACTTCCACCACTTGTCGCCGCCGTCGTACGAGAACCAGAGCCCGCCGTCGTCGCCCATGATCAGGTGGTCGGTGCTGCGCGGGTCGATCCACACGTCGTGCGAATCGCCATGCGTGCTTCCACTGATGACGTTGAACGTGGCACCGCCGTCAGTGCTCATGATCAGCGAGCCATCCGGCTTGAAGAGCCGGTTCTCGTTCTTCGGGTCAACGATGAGGATCGCGTAGTAGAACGGACGCCATAGCATGTTCTGGCTGCGGTCGCGCAGCTCCCATGTGCGTCCGCCGTCATCGGAGCGGTACAGTCCGTTGAGCGGCGGAACCGCCTCGATGAACGCGTACACGACGTTGGGCTTCGAAGGCGCGACCTCCACGGCCACGCGCCCCCATGGTCCCGGCGGCAGGCCCTTGGCGCTCGCCGCGTCGAGCCGGCTCCACGTGGCGCCGCCGTCCGTGCTCTTCATCAGCGCGCTGCCGCTCGGCGCCTCCGGCCCGTCACCGCCCGATCGGAACGTCCATCCCTTGCGGCGGAAATCCCACAGGCCGGCGTAGAGCGTGCCCGGCGAGCTCGGATCCATACTCATGATCGAGCAGCCGGTTGATGCGTTCGCACCACCGAGGATCTTCACCCAGAACTTGCCGCCGTCGGTCGTCTTGTACA
>JAHFCU010000037.1 GCA_023249305.1 Gemmatimonadota bacterium | reverse complement strand
TTCAACTGGCCGCGCGTCGCCGTCGGGCCCTGGTTCGGCGACATTGTCCAGAGCAACAGCATTTGGCCCGCGAAGAGGTTGACGCCGAGCGGGTTCTGCGCCGCGACTTTCTGGTTTGCCAGCGTCTTCATGATGTCTTTGATCACCTTGGCACGCTCGTCGCCGGGCTGCAGCGTGATCGCGCGCGGCCGGGAGATGTTGTACAGGGTGATGATGTCCTTCGGCTGATTCAGGTCGACGGGACACGTCGGGCCAGCCGCCGGCTGTTGCGCGGCCAGTGGGGCCGCCACCAGTGCGGCCAAGAGCGAGAAGCGAGAAATAAGCGTCATCGGTTCACTCGAAAGTTGCCGGTCGTCCAACGGAACGCGAAAAAGATAACAAAACGCCTCACGAGGCGCTCTCGTGAGGCAATGGGCGGTACAAGACTCGAACTTGTGACCTCCACGATGTCAACGTGGCGCTCTAACCAACTGAGCTAACCGCCCGGATTCGGGGCCGACATCGGGAAGCGCACATGCCCACACTCGCGATCGTGCCAACTCCCCTACGTACCCCGGAGTGATATCGCTGGTTGCAGGCCTGCACAGCCCCAGGGCACTCTGTCCCGTTCCGTCTCTAACCTGTTGTACTCTGTTCTACTCTGTTGTTCTCTGTTGCACTCTAACTCTCAGAGCGGGAAACGGGACTCGAACCCGCGACCCCAACCTTGGCAAGGTTGTGCTCTACCAACTGAGCTATTCCCGCGTGTCCCGGATCGGGTTCCGGAACCGGATGACCCGCGTGTGGCCGGATCCCCAGTGGAGGCGAGCGGGATCGAACCGCTGACCTCTTGAATGCCATTCAAGCGCTCTCCCAACTGAGCTACGCCCCCAGGTCCCGGCGGGCGCTCACACCTTCGCAGGCGTTCCGTCAGGAACCAAAAAACCTATCCAGACGTATCACCAAGGTCAAGCGTTCTCTCTGGCGAAAATCCTGCGTGTCGCTATTTTTAGTCGCCTTGCATTTGCAGTCAGCGTTGGCGGCGCCGCGCGCGTTACACCGCTGCGAGCGCGCCGTTGTTGCACCGGGCCAGGCCCAGTTCCGGGTCCCCCGTCTTCACGATTCACGCTCGAGCCCCCTGGCTCGTCGAGGCATAGTACATGGCCACCGAAGTCAAGCGCCGCCGCCGGCGGGCCGCCCCTGCGGGGATCGCGCCCAGCGAGCCGGAGCGCGATATCCTCGACCAGTACCTGTATGAGGTCAGCACCTACCCGCTCCTCAAGGGCAACGAGGAGATCGAGGTCGCGCGCAAGATCCGTGCGGGCGATCCCGATGCCCTGCAGGAACTGGTCAAGCGCAACCTGCGTTTCGTCATCTCCGTCGCCAAGAAGTACCAGAACCGCGGCCTCCCGCTCATTGACCTGATCGGCGAGGGCAACGTCGGCCTGCTCACGGCGGCGCGGAAGTTCGACCCCGATCAGGGCGTCAAGTTCATCTCGTATGCGGTGTGGTGGATTCGTCAGGCGATCCTGTCGTCGCTCGCGCGCCAGGGGCGCACGGTACGCGTGCCGCTCAACCGCACCGCCGACCTCTCGCGCATCATCAAGGCATCCGAAATCCTGCGCCAGAAGATGCGTCGCGAGCCGACGCCGGAAGAGCTGTCGAAGGTGACCGGTCTCTCGGTGGACGTCGTCTCGTCGCTCGCCGCGCTCAACAGCGGCGACGTGCGCCTTGACGCTCCCATGGATCCCGACGGCGACCGTTCGCTCATCGAACGCTTCGTCGCCGACGAGATGCCCGACACCGAGGAAGAGGCGATGAACCGCTTCCTCACCGACGAGATCGAGCAGGCGCTCGGCACGCTGCCGCCGCGCGACGCCAAGGTGCTGCGCTTGTATTTCGGCCTCGAAGGCGGCCGCGAACACACACTCGAGGAGATCGGCTCCATGCTCGGCGTCACGCGCGAGCGCGTGCGCCAGTTGCGCGACCGGGCCCTCAAGCGCCTGCGCGAGGGCGATGTGGGCCGAGCGCTGCAGTCGTTCAGCGCGTAAACGCGCAGAGAACAACAGAGAACAACAGAGGCCGGGTGAGCGATGCTCCCCGGCCTCGCTGCGTTCACACCCGTCACCGCCAATCGCGGTCGCAAGTCCCAATCCTCAATCGCAATCCTGAATCCAAATCCTCAATCGCGTCGAGGTAGCCCCGTCGCCCACCGCGGTCCATATTCACCGTGCCTCGCCATCCCGATTATTTGTGATACTCCTCGACAACGTCCACAAGGCGTTCGGTCCCAAGCAGGTCCTCCGGGGATTCTCCCTCGAGGTCCCGGAAGGGGACACCGTGGCCCTCATCGGCTACTCGGGAACCGGCAAATCCGTCGCGATCAAGCACATCGTCGGGCTGCTTGATCCCGACAATGGCACCGTCTGGGTGGACGGCCTCGAAGTGCCCTCGCTCGACCGCCGGGCCCTGTACCGTCTGCGCGCGAGTATTGGGTATGTCTTCCAGTTCGCGGCGCTCTTTGATTCGCTGTCCGTTCGCGACAACGTTGCCATGGGGCTGCGTCGGCAGGAGACGCTCAGGGCGCGAGAGATCGAGGCCCGTGTGCAGGAGGCGCTCGCCCTCGTGGATCTCCCCGACGCCGCCGACGTATTCCCCAGCGAACTCTCGGGAGGCATGCGAAAGCGCGTCGGCATCGCGCGGGCCATCGCCCTGCGCCCCAAGTACCTGCTCTACGATGAGCCGACGACGGGCCTCGACCCCGTGACGAGCGCGGTCATCAACGAACTCATCCTGCGCACACAGCGTAGGCTCGGCGTCACTTCGCTCGTCGTCACGCACGACATGAAATCGGCGTACGCGGTGGCGTCGCGCATCGCGATGCTCTACGACGGCAAAGTGCGGCAGGTGGGTACGGTAGACGAGATCCGCCGCACGGACGATCCCGTCGTGCGCGATTTCATCGAGGGGCGCGCCAACTTCAGCGCCGACCGCGTGGCATGAAGACACTCATCCGCGCTCCGCGCGAGGAGGTTTCCGCCGGCGGCGTCGTCTACCGCCGCGCGGCGGAGGGCGTCCGCTACCTGCTGATTCGCGACAGCTACAAGAACTGGGGCTTTCCCAAGGGGCATCTCGAGGCAGACGAGTCGCCCGACACCGCCGCAGTTCGTGAGGTGCGCGAGGAAACCGGGCTGTCGCGGCTCACGCTCAAGGCGCCGGTGGAAGTCATTGACTGGCAGTTCCGGTTCCGCGGGCGCATGGTCCACAAGGTGTGCCACTTCTTCCTCATTGAAGCGGCCGGGGGCCACCTGCGTCCCCTGCGCAGGGAGGGGATCACCGCCTGTAAATGGCTTGATTTCGACGAGGCGTCGTCGTTGGTGTCATACGAGAATGCCCGCCGCGTGCTCGCTCGGGCCCGCGTGCTACTCGAGGCCGGGGACGCCTCATGAACACCGACGCAAGCACGCCGGCCTTCGCGCCGACAGTGCTGGCCTTCACTACGCGTGAGAAGGCGCGCGACCTGCTGCGGCGCTCGTTCACGCGGCGTCGCGCGCGGCTGCACCTCGTGCGCACCGCCGAGGCAGTCGGTAACGCGCTGCGCGGGTCACTGGTGGATGCCGTGGTGGTGGACGTCTGCGCCGGCGGCGACGAGGCGTGGGCGGCGGCGGCACTCGCCCGGCAGATGCCGAGTATCCCGTTCTTCGCGCTTGCCGCACCGCGACTTGCTGATGCGGCCGTGCTGGGTCGCTGTGCCGCGCTCGACGTCGCCGACGTGCTCATCGAGGGCGTGGACGACGGGTCTCTGCGTGAGCTCGTGACGCCACTCGCATTTACCGCCCGCTTCGCTACCGCATTGCAGGGCGCGCACTCGGTGCTTGGGCTCGACGCACCGCTCCAACAGCGGGCGTGGGAGTATGTCGTCTCGGCCGGGGGCCGACCCGTGAGAACGAACGCAATCGCCGATTCGCTCGGCGTCACCCGTGAGCACCTGAGCCGCTCGTTCGCCGCTTCGGGAGCGCCGAATCTCAAGCGAGTGATTGACCTTGTTCGGCTCATCGCCGCGGCCGAGCTCGCCAAGAACCCCGGGTACGACCTGGCCGAGGTCGCGGTCGTGCTTGGATTTGCATCACCGTCTCATCTGGCGAACACTGCACATCGGGTGGCGGGGATCCGCGCGGCGTCCCTGACCCGCCTGCGAGCGCGAGATCTGCTCATCCGGTTCACACAAGGGCGGTCCAGAAGCCGGGTCTAGCGGAGTCAGGCATCACCTGACATCTTATGCGTCGAATACCCGATGTAGGGCTTTCGGTGACGAACCGCATACTTCTGCGGTATTCGTTAGATGTAGCGCTCTGTACGCGCAGCCTGCCGGCTCGGCGTGCGGTAGAGCGCGTCATCTGTATTCCGCTCTACTGGATCGGCAGTGATTGCCCCACCCCCTTATGGAGGATTCATAATGAACATCCGATTGGCCCGCGCATGGTTTGCGGGCGTGGTCGGTCTGGCCATGCTCGGCGGCGTCAGCGCTGTCGCGCACGCCCAGGCACCCACCATCATCAAGGGACGCGTCGTCTCCGAGGCTGGCGCGCCGCTGCCCGGTACCAGCGTCTTCATTGACGCGCTGAAGTCCGGCGCGCAGTCAGGCGACGACGGGCGCTACACCATTACGGTGGCGGGCCGCAATCGCGGACCGGCGACGCTCGTGGCGCGACGCATCGGGTACAAGCGTGCGCAGAGCAACGTCAACCTGAACGGCACCACCCTCACGCTGGATTTCACGTTGCAGGCGCAGGCGGTGCAGCTCACCGGCATGATGGTGACGGCGCTCAGCGTGCAGCGCGAGAAGTCGACGATCGGCACGTCGCAGCAGGCGCTCGACAATACGAGCCTGACGACGACCCGTGAAGCGAACCTGATCAACGCGTTGTCCGGCAAGACGTCGGGCATCTCGATTCAGGGAAGCGGCAATATCGGCGGCTCGTCGCGCATCGTGATTCGCGGCGCCGGCTCCATCACCGGCAACAACCAGCCGCTCTTCATCATCGACGGCATTCCGATCTCGAACGCCGGCTTCTCGACGGCGTCGGCGGGCGGCGGCCGTGACTACGGCAACGCCATCTCCGACGTCAATCCGGACGACATCGCCAGCATCACGGTGCTGAAGGGACCGAACGCCGCCGCGCTGTACGGCTCGCGCGCCTCGAACGGCGCCATCGTGATCAGCACCAAGACCGGCCGTAGCGCGGCCGAGGGCGTGACGACGCAGATTCGCAGCTACGCGACCGTTGACCAGTTCTCGGTCATGCCCCAGTACCAGAACCAGTACGGTCAGGGCTTCGCCGGCGAGTTCCAGTTCGTTGACGGCGCTGGTGGCGGCATCAATGACGGCGCCGACGAATCGTGGGGGCCGAAGCTCGACGGCCGGAAGATCGACCAGTTCACGGGCAAGGCGCAGCCGTGGATCGCACACCCGAACAACGTAAAGGACTACTTCCAGACGGGCCACACGATCTCCAACGCGATCAGCGTGACCGCGAACGGCTCGAAGACCGCCGCGCGCCTGTCGCTGACGAAGGACAACACGCAGGGCATCGTGCCGAACTCGTCCATCGCGCGTCTCGCCGCCGTCGTTTCTGCGAGCGCCGCGCTGACGGACAAGCTAAACGTGCAGGGCTCACTGCAGGTCGTGCAGAATGGCGGCTTCAACCGCCCGATCAACGGCTACGACGAAGGCAACCCGTTCATGGGCTTCACCTGGTTCGGCCGGCAGGTCGACGTGGCGGCGCTCAAGGCCAAGTACTATCAGGCCGACGGTAGCTTGTACAACTGGAACTACAACTACCACAACAACCCGTACTGGATGTCCTACGACAACTCCGAGGCCGATACGCGCGACCGTATCATCTCGCAGGCGTCGGTGAACTACCAGTTCCAGCCCTGGCTGAAGGGCATGGTGCGTCTGGGCCAGGACTTCTACCGCTTTGCCCGTGACGAGCACTTCGCGAAGGGCAACATTGACCACGCGAGCGCGTCGGGCAACGGCGGATTCACGAACAGCCAGAACCGGGCGTCGGAGCGGAACCTAGAAGGCTTGCTCACGGGGAACCACACCGTCGGCAAGTTCGACGTGACGGGCACGCTGGGCGGCAACATCCGCCGCAATGACTCGTACAACTCAGCGTTCTCCTCGAACAACATCGTGGTGCCGCTGATTTACAATCTCGCCAACTCGGCCATTACGCCGACGGTGAGCAACTCCGAGTTCCGCTCGGGTGTGAACTCGGTCTACGGATCAGCCGTGGCGACGTACAACCGCCTGGCCACGATCGAAGTCACGGCGCGCAACGACTACTCGTCCACGCTCCCGAAGGAGAACAGCTCGTACTTCTATCCTTCGATCAACGGCTCGATCGTCGTGTCCGACCTCTTCCCGTCGATCACCAAGGGCGGCTTTGTGAGCTTCCTGAAGGTGCGCGGCGGCTACGCGCAGGTCGGCGCCGACGCGGACGCCTATCAGCTCATGACGACGTTCAGCGGCTCCTCGGCAAAGTTCGGCGGCCGGACCCTGTTCTCGCTGCCTGACCGGTCGGCCAACGCCACCCTGATGCCTGAGCGCACCTACGGCGCGGAAGGCGGACTCGAAGTGTCGTTGTTCGACGATCGCGCGACGGTTGACGTGACGATGTACAACAAGATCACGAAGAACCAGATCTTCCCGGCGGCGACGGCCTCGGCGATTGGCTACAGCTCGGCGGTCGTCAACGCGGGCCAGATGAGCAACCGCGGCATTGAGGCGCTGCTCAACGTGAAGACCTTGGAGCTGAAGAATGGCTTCCAGTGGCGGACGACGATCAACTACACACAGAACAAGAACAAGGTGGACGCGCTGGCCCCGGGCATTGCGTCGATCCAGCTCGCCCGCCAGTGGAGCACCAACATCGAGGCGCGCGCCGGAGAGCCGTACGGCGTGATCTTCGGCCGCGTCTGGCAGCGCGATTCCGTGACCGGCAAGCGCCTCACCTCGGGCGGCCTGCCGTTGGCGTCGTCGACGCTCAAGATTCTGGGCAACGTCAACCCGAAGTGGACCGGCGGCATCAACAACGAGTTCCGCTACAAGAACTTCACCTTCAGCTCGCTGTTCGACATCCGCACCGGCGGCCAGAACTTCTCCATCGGCAACTGGTGGGGCGACTACGCCGGCATTCTGGCATCGACGCTCAAGGGCCGCGAGACGGATTGGAACAAGCCGGGCGTCGTGGTGGACGGTATTGACGCCACAACGGGCAAGGCGAACACGGAAACGGTGACGGCGGAAGACTACCACCACAACATCTATCCGGTGGTCGAAGACGCCATCTATAACACCGGCTTTGTGAAGCTGCGTGAGATGCGTCTCGGCTGGGACGTTCCCGGCGCGATGCTCGAAGGACTTCACCTGAAGGCGCTGAACGTGGCCCTCGTGGGTCGCAACCTCCGCACGTGGTCGAAGTTCCCGAACTACGACCCCGAGAATGCCTCGAGCTCCGGCAACGGTGCTCAGGGCTTCGACATGGGCGCCCTGCCGACGACGCGGTCGATCGGCCTCAACATCACGATCACTCCGTGACCGTCAACCGGGAGAACTGAATTATGAAGACCACTCGGATTTCGGTCGCCCTGCTCGCCGCTGTCACACTTGCGGTGACGGCGTGCAAGACCGACCTCACTGGGTTGAATGTCGACCCGAACAATCCATCCATTGACACACCGCCGCCTCCAGGGACGATTTTCACGCGTGCCGTCGCGACGACGGGCCAGCGCGTGGGCGGCGCCGCGTATCAGTTGTCCATGATGGAACTCCTGGCGCAGCACGTGGCCCAGGTGCAGTACGTGGACGAGGATCGCTTCTCGTACCGCGTCGGTAACATGCAGTTGTTCTTCGACAACCCGTATTTTGGCGACCTGATGGATTATCAACAGGTCGTGCAGATCGGCCAGAAGACCAGCGACGCCAGCATTTGGGGTCCCGCGAAGGTCATGCAGCAGTACGTGTTCCAGAACATGACCGACACGTGGGGCGATATCCCGTATAGCCAGGCGTTGGGGGGAATGACGGGCGTCGGCAAGCCGGCGTACGATGCACAGAAGGACATCTACTACGGCATGCTGAAGTCCCTCACAGATGCTGTCACCGCAATGTCAGCCGGCAGCGCCTTGGGGAGCACCGACCAGCTCTACGGCGGCGACGTGGCGAAGTGGCGGAAGTTCGCCAACGCGCTGCGCCTGCGCATGGCGATGCGCATCCAGAAGGCCGACGCGGCGAAGGCCACTGCGGAATTGGCGGCGGCCATTGCGGCGCCTGGTGGGTTGTTGGCGTCGAACTCGGACAACGCGAAGATTGCGTGGCCCGGCGACCAGACGTTTGACAATCCGTGGGCGGCGAACTTCTCCACGCGCGACGACCACCGCGTCAGCAAGACGCTGCTCGACGTGATGGTGCCGCTCAACGACCCGCGTGTGCCGCTCTACGCGCAGCCGACGGTGAGCGACGCCACGAAGTACACGGGCCTGCAGAACGGCCTCGACAACCCGACGGCGAACTCGTTCTTCAATACGACGTCGCGCCTGGGGACGATGTTCTTCCCCGGCAAGACGGCGTACGGCACCTACGGGACGTCGGCTGGCCGTGCGACGCCGACGTACCTCCTGACGTATGCGGAGCAGAACTTCATCCTGGCGGAAGCGGCCAACCGGGGCATCGGTGGGCTGGCCTCGTCGGCGGCGAAGGGCTACTACGACGCCGGCGTCAGCGCGTCGATCACGCAGTGGGGTGGCACGTCCGCGCAGGCGTCGGCGTACCTCGCCGATCCGAACGTCGCGTACCAGAGCGGCGCGGCCGGCCTGACGCAGATCCTCACGCAGAAGTGGATCGCCCTGTTCTCGCAGGGTGGCGAGTCGTGGTCAGATTGGCGTCGCACCGGCATTCCGGCGTCGATCGCGCCGGGGCCGAAGGCGCTCTTCACGACGATGCCGCGGCGCATGCAGTACTCCGTCACCGAGCAGTCGGTTAACAACGACGCACTGCTGGCGGCGATCGCTCGTCAGGGCGCGGACGCGCTGTCGACCCGTATGTGGTGGGATAAGTAGGACTGATCGAAGCTGGAGATCTCGAGGCGGGGCACCCGAACGGGTGCCCCGTCTTGCGTCGTGCCGTTGCCATTGGCCGTTCTTTGGAAGATGTTTCATGCCGAGTTCGTGATGCGGTCTCGTCTCCGCGGGTATTGAGGGTGACCGTGCGCGTTCGGTCTGTATTGTACCAGCCCCCCGCGGTTCCTCACGCAGTGCTGTTCTTCTCCCACCCCCAGATCCACGAGGGACACGATGGCTCATATGACACTTCGATCGTGGCCGCAGCGACTTGCCACAGCGCTGCGGATTCCGGCGCTGGTGCTGTTGTTTGCCGGCGTGGCCAGTGCCCAGCAGGTGCTCATCTCGGGCAAGGTCACGTCGGAGTCCGGCCAACCGGTGATCGGCGCGAACGTCGCCGTGAACATTCAGAACCAGCTGTTTGGTGGCGTGGCGAACGAGAGGGGCGCGTACAGCTTCTCCGTGCCGACACGCCTCGCCGCCCGCCAGGACGTGCAGCTCAGCGCGCGCTTCTTCGGCTTCCAGCCGATGAAGAAGACGGTGACGCTGACGGGGTCGGCCATGACGGTGGACTTCGTCCTGAAGGCCGATCCGTTCCGTCTGACCGAACTGGTGATCACCGGCGTCTCCTCGGAGACGTCGCTGAACAAAGTGCCGTTCTCGATCGCCAAGGTCTCCGCGGAGAAGATGAGTGAGGTCCCCGCGGCGAACCCGATTTCGGCACTCGCGGGCAAGGTGACCGGCACGCGCATCGAGATGGGCTCCGGCGAACCGGGTGCGGCACCGACCATTCGCCTCCGCGGGTCGACGAACCTCGGCGCGGGCAACAGCTCGCCGATCATCCTGATTGACGGCGTCATCACGAAGTTCTCGATGGCCGATATTGACGCGAGTGACGTCGAGAACATCGAAGTGCTGAAGGGCGCCGCTGCGGCATCGTTCTACGGCTCCGACGCGGCCAACGGCGTCATCAACATCACGACCAAGCGCGGGAAGGGCGGCGCCGAGGGCGAGGTGCAGGTCAAGCTGCGCTCCGAAATCGGCAGCTCGAGCATCGAGCACTACGTGCCGCTGGCCCAGCACCATCCCTACCAGCTCAACGCCGACGGCTCGTTCAAGCTGGATGCCGGCGGTTTCCGCATCCTCGAGGCGGACAACATCTATAAGAATGCGTTCCCGGCGACGGGGGCGGACCGCTGGCGGAACCAGCTCAAGGAATGGCTGGATCCGGGCACCTTCTACACGAACAACATCCAGGTTGCGATGAAGCGTGGCAACACGAACTTCGCCAGTTCGTTCACGTCCGACCACGATCAGGGCATCCTGCCCATGCGGCGGGGCTTCTTCCGCCAGACGGCGCGCTTGAACGTCGACCAGGCCATCACGCCGAAGCTCGACATTTCGACGAGCGTGACATACGGCACGAGCAGCTATGACTTCCCGTTGGGCGACACGGGCGTCTGGTTCAACCTGCTGCAGGCGCCGCCGGACCTCGACCTCGCACATCCGGATGCCACCAAGCCGGACATTCTGTACTACCCGAAGCTGCCCGTGACCAAGGGTGGCGGCCTGCGCGCGAACCCGCTCTACAGCTTGTCGACCGTGTCGAACGACTACGCACGTGAGCGCCTCCTCGGCTCGGGTGCGATCCGCTACCGTCCGTTCGAGTGGCTTAAGTTCGACGCGTCGTACGGCACGGACCGTTCCAACACCCGCAACACCAACTACACGCCGCGTGGCACGCTGTCGGCGACGGGTGTGGCGGGGAACGGGTCGCTGAGCAACAGCGCGAACAACGACGTCGCCGAGAACACGCAGATGAACGCGGTGGCCTCGAAGCTCTGGTTCGGCAACCTGAGCACGACGACCCGCCTCAGCTACCTGATGGAGCGGTTCCATACGATCTACAACTACTCGGGCGGCTCGAAGCTGAACGTGTCGCAGGTTCCGGACATGGCGGCGCTCGATCCGGCTCTTCTGAGTGTGAGTTCGTACAACCATGAGATGAACTCCAACGACTACATGGTTGGGCAGACGATCGACTACAAGGACCGCTACGTGCTTGACGGTCTGTATCGCCGCGACGGCTCGTCGCTGTTCGGCAAGGATGCGCGCTGGGCAAACTTCTACCGCGTCGCCGGCACGTATCGCCTGACCGAGGACTTCCAGATCCCGAACGTGCAGGAGCTGCGCCTCCGTGCGGCTCAGGGGACCGCAGGTCTGCGCCCGGCCTTCGCCGACCAGTACGAGACATACGACCTGGGCAACGGCCAGTACTCCAAGAACCAACTCGGCAACTATGACCTGAAGCCGGCCATCCAGACCGAGACCGAGTACGGCGTGAATGTGCAGTTCCTGAACCGCTTCGACCTCGAGCTCGTGAACGCCACCCGCCGGACGGTCGGCGCCTTCCTGTCCGTGCCACTTTCGCTGGCACAGTCGGGCGGTTTCCGGTCCCAGGTCCAGAATGCGGCCACGGTGGGTGCGAAGACGTTCGAGTTCTCGCTGCAGAGCAACGTGTGGGATTCGCCGGACCTGAAGTACACCATCGGGTTCACGGCTGACCACACGACGCAGAAGATCGAGAAGCTTGGTGCGGCGCCGTTCCGCGTGAACGCCACCGGCGCACAGGGCCAGGATGCGTTCTTCTACAAGGAAGGCGAGCCGCTCGGCATCATGTACGGGGCCAAGTGGGTCCACGATCCGCAGCAGCTGCTGGACAATCCGGCCAACAAGGCGAATCCGGCCTTCTCGGTGAACGACTACACGATCAACTCCGACGGGTACGTCGTCCTGAAGTCGAAGAAGGGGACCACCGGGGAAGTGCCGATCAAGTACGTCGACGCACAGGGCAACACGAACTTCGTGATCGGCGACGTGAACCCGGACCTCAACTACGGCATCGCGAACACGCTACGCTACAAGAATTTCCAGGTGTATGCGTTGTTCAGCGGCGTGAAGGGCGGCAAGATCTACAACTTCACGAAGCAGTGGATGACGCAGGACAGCCGGACGGCCATGCAGGACCAGTTCGGCAAGCCGGCGGCCGACCGGATCACCGACGGGTTCTACCAGATCTTCTACAACGGCCTCGTCGCGAGCGACGCGTACGTCGAGGACGGATCCTACGTGAAGCTGAAGGAGCTGTCGGTGAGCTACACGTTCAGCAAGAAGCTGCTCGAAAGCATGCAGCTGAGCGGACTCGTGAAGGGCGCGAAGATCGCGTTCATCGGCCGCAACCTCATGACGTGGACCAATTATTCAGGCTTCGATCCAGAAGTGACGTCGGCCTCCGACTTCAATTTCCGGATGGACGGCTTCCGGTATCCGAATTTCCGCAAGATCACCGGCCAGTTCGAACTCACCTTCTGACCGATGAGGAGCCATAATCCCATGATGCGACACACTGGAACTGGCCTGCTTGCTGCGGCCATGGTCCTCGCGGTGAGCGCGTGCTCGGCCCCGCTAGAGATCAAGAACAACGACGCGCCGGACGTGCTGCGCGTGCTCGCGACGCCCAATGACGTGAAGAGCGTGGCCGGCTCTGCGCTCAACACCTGGTTCGCCGGAGCAAACGCGGTGGACCCGTACCTGATGTTTGAGGTGACGTCGAACCACGCGACGGCCAACTACGGCAACTTCGGTATGCGCTTCAACAACGAGGAGCCGCGCACGCCGTATGACAACAACTCCTCGAGCGGGGACGCCGTGGTGGCGCTGACCCCGTGGACCGCCTTCTACGGTTCACTGGGCGCCGCCAACGACGCCATGAAGGCGTTCAAGGCGGGCGTGAAGCTCACGTCCGACGCGGAAACGGACCAGTACAAGACGCTGGCGATGTTCGTCCAGGCCCTGTCACTCGGGGAACTCGGGCTGATCTTCGACCAGGCGTTCGTTGTAGACGAGAACACCGTTGACAAGCCCGTGTTGCAGCCCTACACCGCCGTCATCTCGGCGGCGATGGCCAAGTATGACGCGGTGATCGCGGCGTCGGCGGGGAAGACCTACACATTCCCGTCCGCGGTTCTCCCACTGGACAAGGTGACGTTCACCGGCTCGGTGCTGAACCGGATCGCCAACACGATGGCAGCGCGCACGCTGGCGTATGCGTCGCGCACGGGAGCGGAGAACACGGCCGCTCCGTGGGCCCGGATCCTGGCCTATGCCGACAAGGGCATCAGTGGGGCGAACAGCGGCGGGGCAGCGTTTGACTTCGCCATCGTCGGCGACGGTGGCGTCAGCTGGCCTAACTGGCAGTTGTTCAACGGCGATGCCGATATGAAGATGGGGGCGTTGAACTCGACGTGGGGCGTCGCGGTCTGCACGAAGACCATCAACATGATGGCTCCGAACGTGCCATGGCCGTTCACGGGCACGAAGGTCGCACCGACGGGGACGTACGACAAGCGCCTGGGCCTCTACCCGTTCGACGACGCCACCGGCGACGTTGCGCCTGGCCATGCAGATTTCGCGTACTACGGCTCGGTGTTCGGCAATCCGGCACGCGGCATCTGGAAGCAGAGCCCATTCATTTACACGCGCTACTACTATATGGGGTGGGACTGGGCAACCAGCTACACGGGCACGCTGCCGTATACGCTGATTGCGGAGAACGACCTTCTGATCGCGGAAGCGCTCGCGCGCACCGGCGGCGACCTCGCTCGTGCGGCGACGCTGATCAACAAGACGCGCGTGACGCGCGGCGGCCTCACGCCGGCGACGGCAGCCGACGGCACGACGAAGCTGCTCCAGTACATCGCGTACGAGGACGACATCGAGTTGTACAGCACGGGTGCAAACGGCATGTATGAGCACCGGCGACTGGACAACCTGCAGATGGGCACGGTGCGTCACCTGCCTATCCCGGCGAAAGAGCTCGAGACGCTGGGCCTGCCGATCTACACGTTCGGCGGCGCGACGCAGAACCCGGGCGGCAAGTAGGAGTTCGACAGCTCCATCGTAGTCGAAGCCGGGTGCGCATCATATGGTGCGCACCCGGCTTCTCTTTCGTCGCTCCGCGCTGGCCCCGCGCCGCTTCTACTCGATCCGCGTGAGGTTCGCGCACGCCAGGACGTTGGCGAGCGTCTGCCCCTCGCTGTAGACCTCCACGTGATACGACACGCCAGGGGTCAGCGCGATCGACAAGTCGGCCTCCAGCACACCGTGGCCGGATGACGAGACGTCAATGGCTCCGAACTTGTTGACCGCCATCACCGCAATGGCGCCGTTGCCGCAGTTGCCGGGGACGATGGCCCACGGGAGCTGCTCGTTCGTGACGTTGAGGCTGATGTCAATTCGTACCCGGGTCTGGCTATTGCCGACGCCGGTGGAGATGACGGTCGCCGAGCCGTCCACGCGAATCCTGTCCACCGCCTTGACGGCGCCGGTGCTCTGCAGGATGGCCTTGAAGGTCCCCTTGAGCACTTGGGAGCGGCTGACGGACGGCTGGCCGGGCTCCGGTAGCGGTGGTGCCACGACGGCACCTCGTGCCGCAGTGCCTCCTGTTGAACTCGCGCAGGCGGCGGTCGCCGCCACTGCCAGCGCCATCGCAACGCGTCTCGTGGGAACGGCCACGTGTACTCCGAAGAAAGAATTCCAGTCTAGGAACGGCACAACGACTACGGTTTGGGGTGCTCGAAGCGCGTGGGGAGGCGCACAAGCTGACGCACGTGGCGCCCTCCCCTGATCGCCGGAACGAAGCGCGCGCGAAAGAGCGCTTCGCGCACCGACTCGGCGAACGCTGGGTTCGACGCCGAGCTGACGCTGAAGAACTGCATGTCGACGCGGCCGAGGCCGTCGACCACGAACTCGACAAGCGTCTCGCCGTCGACGCTGGTCCGCCATAGCGAGTCCGGATAGAAGGGCGTGAAGGTACCCGGCACGAGGCGCGCGATGCTCTCGACCTCGTCGGCAGTGAAGATGGCCGCCGTCTCCACCATCCGCTGCAGTTCGGCCCGCGAGACCGTCTTCCTCGGCCGCGGCGGGGGACGGAAGGGGCGCGACCAGACGGCAATCACGCCACAGTGCTCCAAGCCGCGCGGCGCGGCTAACTCCTGCGGGACGGTGAGCATGCCCGTATAGATCTCGATCCCTTCCACAGTCGCCGGGTCGATGATGTCAACGTCAAACTCTCCGGCCCCGGCGGCGAAGCCGTCCACATAGAAGAGCGGCGGACAGTTCTGGCCACGAAAGCGCACGGCGTTCCGGAAGGCGTTCGATGCCACAAAGTGCAGGCCGGGCACACCGCGCAGCAGGTCGCTGAATGATGTGGACGCGGACGCGTCGATCCGCTCGCGCGTGATAAATGTGCCCACCTTCTTCTGCATCCGCTGGTTGAACCCCACGAGGCGGGAGTCGTACGGTTGCCGGCGCTCAGTAACCCGGACTTCCTCGAGCTGAACGGGGGCGAGTTCGACGGCGATCACCACGTCCATCGTCTGGCCATCGGCGATGGTTACTTCGTTCGTGCCCGGCCGGAAGCCAATGCGCCTGGCGGCCAGCTTCACGAGACCCGCGGGTAGACCCTGCACGCGGAACGCACCGCTGGCGTCGGTGATGGCGAGAATGCCCGTGCTGCCAGCGATCCGCACCTCGGCGCCGGCAACGCCGAAGCCGGAGGGCTCGCGCACGTGTCCCGTGAGCGTCCCCTGAGCCAGGGCCGGCAGCGCGGCGAACGGGGCAAGGCAGAGGATGACGGTGCGCATCGTGTTGGCCAGAAGTTGCCCGGCGAGGGAAGTCAGCACCAGCCCCGCTCTCAGGGCGGTCGCGGGCGCCGCAATCATAAGATAGCGCTCGACGGACGCCTTGAAGTCCCGTCTGTCACGTGACTAATTTCACAAGCTATGCCCAAATGGCACCCGGTCCCGCACTCGGATGCCCCGTTGCCGCTGCAAACTGGACCCTCCGCCTGCACCCGATCATGGCCACGTCGCTTCGCCCCGGTGAGATCAAGGACATCCTGCTTCGCGAAATCGAAGCCGCCGACCTGAACAAGCTGGACGTCGAAGAGATCGGCACGGTGCTGGAGGTGAAGGACGGCATCGCCCGCATCTACGGCCTCAAGAAGGCGATGTCGGGCGAGATGCTCGAGGTCGCTGTCACCGCCACGGGTGAGCGAATCACGGCGCTAGCGCTCAACCTCGAACAAGACAACATCGGCGCGGTGGTGCTCGGCGACTACCTGCAGATCAAGGAAGGCGACGAAGTGCGCCGCACGGCGCGCGTGCTCGAGGTGCCGGTGGGGCACGAGCTCGTCGGCCGCGTCGTGGACTCACTGGGCCGTCCGATAGACGGCTTGGGCCCTGTCAACGCGAGGCACACACGCAAGGTGGAGTCCATCGCCCCCGGCATCATCGTTCGCCAGCCGGTGAAGGAGCCGCTGCAGACGGGGATCAAGGCGGTGGACTCGATGATCCCGATCGGCCGCGGCCAGCGCGAGCTGATCATCGGTGACCGCGGCACGGGCAAGACGGCCGTCGCGGTGGACACGATCATCAACCAGAAGGGACAGGGCGTCATCTGCGTCTATGTGGCCATCGGCCAGAAGGCGTCGACCGTCGCCTCGGTGGTGGAGAAGTTGAAGGAAGCGGGAGCAATGGAGTTCTGCATCGTCGTGGCGGCCACGGCGTCCGATCCCGCGCCGATGCAATACATCGCCCCCTACTGCGGCGTGGCGATGGCCGAGTACTTCATGTACCACGAGGGGAAGGCGACGCTCGTCGTGTACGACGACCTGTCAAAGCAGGCGGCGGCGTACCGCCAGATCTCGCTCGTGCTGCGCCGCCCGCCGGGCCGTGAAGCGTACCCTGGCGACGTCTTCTACCTCCATAGCCGCCTGCTCGAGCGCGCGGCCAAGATCTCCAACGACCCGAAGGTCGTGGATGGGGTGCACATCCTCGCGCCAGGCGGCTCGCTGACGGCACTGCCGATCATCGAGACGCAGGCCGGCGACGTGTCGGCGTACATACCGACGAACGTGATTTCGATCACCGACGGCCAGATCTTCCTCGAGTCCGACCTTTTCTTCTCCGGCGTCCGCCCCGCGATCAACGTCGGCATTTCGGTGTCGCGCGTCGGCGGCTCGGCGCAGATCAAGGCGATGAAATCGGTGGCCGGCCGCCTGCGCCTCGACTTGGCGCAGTATCGCGAGCTCGAGGCGTTCGCCGCATTCGCGTCGGACCTCGACGCCGCCACCAAGCGCCAGCTCGACCGCGGCGCCCGCACGGTGGAGGTGCTGAAGCAGGGACAGTACCGTCCGATGGTCGTCGAGCAGCAGGTGATGATCATCTACGCGGTGACGAACGGCTTCATTGACGACGTGCCGGTGGCCAAGGTGCGCGAGTGGGAGACGGGATTCCACGCGTACATGGGGGCGAAGCACCCGCAGGTGGGCGACGCCGTCCGTAAGGAGAAGGTGCTGTCGAAGGAGACGGAAGCGCAGCTGAAGCAGTCGATCGAGGCGTACAAGAAGTCCCTCGCCTAAGGCGCGCTCCCATCTCCCCACTCCCATCTCCCATCTGATTCATGGCCAAGGGTCGCGAACTTGTCGGGCGCATCAAGACCACCGAGAACACGCGGAAGATCACGCGTACGATGGAAATGGTCGCGACCTCGAAGATGAAGCGCGCATCCGATCGCGTGGCGTCGTCACGGCCGTACGCGAAGGCACTTGGCGACGTCATCTCGAGCCTGTTCAATGCGGAGCTCGCGGAGCGGTTCCCGCTGCTGCGCCAGCCGGCGGCTGAGCAGCGCGCGGCCGTGGTGCTGATCACGGCGAATCGCGGCCTCTGCGGCGCGTTCAACGCCAACCTGATCAAGGAAGCGCGGCTCACCGTGCACGCGCTCGAGGAACAGGGCGTGCAGGTGGACCTGCACGTCGTCGGTCGCAAGGGTATCGGTTTCTTCCGGTACGTGGGTCGCGAGCTGACGACGGCGCGCACGGACATTACGGACAAGCCGACGGCGACTGACGCGGCGTCGCTCGTGGAAGGCCTGATGGCCGACTTCGCCGCCGGACTGCTCGACGCGGTGTACATCGTACGCGCGAAGTTCAACTCCGTGCTGTCCACGCCGCCGACGACCGATCGGGTGCTTCCGGTGGCGGCGCCGACGCGCTCGGGCGCCGGGCGCGACTACCTGTTGTTCCCCTCGGCCGACGCCATCCTGACCGAACTGCTTCCGTCGTACGTGCGCAACGCGGCCTACCGCGCGCTCGTCGAGACGGCGGCGGCCGAGCAGGCGGCGCGGCGCACCGCCATGAAGAGCGCCACCGACAACGCGGGGGAGATGCTGAACATCCTCCGCCGCACGTACAACCGCGCCCGCCAGGCCAATATCACGCAGGAGATCGCCGAGATCGTCGGCGGCGCTGCGGCACTCCAAGGTTGACCACGCTATGACTACTGCCACTGCCACTGCCACGAATGTCGGGACGATTGTCCAGATCATCGGCCCCGTGATCGACGTTGAATTCGCACCGGACCATCTTCCCGACCTGTACAACGCCCTCGAGGTGAAGGCGGCAAGCACGAGCGGCGAGCCGATCCGCGTCGTCGCCGAGGTGCAGCAGCACATCGGGCGCAACCAAGTGCGCGCGGTGGGCATGAGCACCACCGACGGCGTCGTGCGCGGCATGGAGGCGGTGGACCTCGGACGGGCGATCTCGGTGCCAGTGGGCGCACCGGCGCTCGGCCGCATCCTGAACGTGATCGGCGAGCCCGTGGACAACGGCGCGGCGATCGGCCCCGAGGTGGAGCGCTGGCCCATTCACCGCAAGCGCCCGGACTTCGTGGACCTCGAGCCCAAGACCGAGATCTTCGAGACGGGCATCAAGGTCGTGGACCTGATCGCGCCGTTCGTGAAGGGCGGCAAGATCGGCCTCTTCGGCGGCGCCGGCGTGGGCAAGACGGTCGTGATCATGGAACTCATCAACAACGTGGCCAAGGGACACGGCGGCAAGTCGGTGTTCTGCGGCGTGGGTGAGCGCACGCGCGAGGGGAACGACCTCTACCTCGAGATGCAGGAGTCGGGCGTCCTCAAGAGCAGCGCGCTGATCTACGGACAGATGAACGAGCCGCCGGGCGCGCGGCTGCGCGTCGGCCTCACCGGCCTGACGGTCGCCGAGTACTTCCGCGACCGCGAGAACGCCGACGTGCTGGTGTTCATTGACAACATCTTCCGCTTCACGCAGGCGGGATCCGAAGTGTCGGCGCTGCTCGGCCGCATGCCGAGCGCCGTGGGCTACCAGCCGACGCTGGCGACGGAGATGGGCGACCTGCAGGAACGCATCACCTCGACGCGCAACGGCTCGATCACCTCGGTGCAGGCGATCTACGTGCCGGCCGACGACATCACCGACCCGGCGCCGGCGACGGCGTTCGCGCATCTCGACGCGACCGTCGTGCTCTCGCGCGCGATCACCGAGCTCGGTATCTACCCGGCGGTGGACCCGCTGGCGTCGGGTTCGCGCATTCTCGACGCGCAGTTCATCGGCGAGCGCCACTACGCGGCGGCCACCGAGGTGCAGCGCATCCTGCAGCGCTACAAGGAGCTGCAGGACATCATCGCGATCCTCGGCATGGACGAGTTGTCGGAAGACGACAAGAAGGTCGTCGGCCGTGCGCGCCGCATCCAGCGCTTCATGTCGCAGCCGTTCTCGGTGGCCGAGCAGTTTACGGGCATCACCGGCAGGTACGTGAAGATCGAGGAGACCATCTCATCGGTCGAGCGCCTGTGCGCGGGCGAGTTCGACCATCTGCCGGAGCAGGCCTTCTTCATGGCCGGCGGGATTGACGACGTCGTCGAGAACGCCAAGAAGCTGCAGGCGTAACGCATGCTCAAGGTCTCGGTGGTCTCACCGGAAGCGACGCTGTACGAAGGGGACGCCACGTCGGTGGTGGCGCCCGCGTTCGACGGTGAGGTCGGCATCCTGCCGAGCCACGCGCCGATGATCACGGTGCTGGGGCAGGGAACGCTGCGCGTGAACGGTGAGACGCTTGCGCGGTTCACCGTATCAGGCGGCTTCGTGCAGGTGGTGGACGACGTCGTGCGTGTGGTGACGGAGCAGGCGACACCGGCGTAGCGCGCGACGTAATGAAAATCCGCGCACTCTTGATGGTCGCCCTCGCGAGCGCGGCCAGTGCCCAGGGTCAGTCACCGTCTCGGGCGACGGTCACGATTCCGCGTCTCGACGCGCGCATCGTGGTGGACGGCGTGCTCGACGAACCGGTCTGGAAGCAGGCGGCAGTGCTCGACGGATTTCACCAGTACCAGCCAGTGGACGGCCAGCCGGCGCGCGAGCGCACCGAGGTACTGGTCTGGTACGCGCCCGACGCGCTGATGGTGGGGATCCGCGCGCACGCCGCGGATGTGTCCACGCTGCGCGCCACGCTTGCCGACCGCGACAAGATCGAGAACGACGACCGCGTCATCCTGTACCTCGACACGTTCAACGACCGCCGGCGCGCGTTCATGTTCGGCGTCAACGCGCTGGGCGTGCAGCTCGATGGCGTGCGCACGGAAGGCGCGGCGAGCGCGGCACACATATACGGCGGCAGCATCGACTATAGCCCCGACTTCTTCTACGAGTCCAAGGGACGCGTGATCGCCGACGGCTACGAAGTGGAGCTGCGCATTCCGTTCAAAAGCCTGCGCCTGCCGGGCCTTGGCGCGCAGGAGTGGGGCTTCAACGTGCATCGCTTCTCGCCCGCAACGGGCTACGAAGACACGTGGACCGACGTGCGACGCGCGGGGGCGAGCTTCATCGGGCAAGGCGGAGCGCTCACGGGGCTGCACGAGCTCCAGCGCGGCGTCGTGACCGAGGTACAGCCGTTCGTGACTGGAAATGCGGCCGGCGCGCGCGCGGCGGACGAACGGTTTGTGCGAGAGCACCTCAACACGACCGCGGGCACCAACCTGCGGCTCGGCTTCACGCAGCTTTCGTTGGACGCGACGCTGAACCCCGATTTCAGCCAGGTGGAGAGCGACGCGGGACTGGTGACGGTAAACGAGCGCTTTGCGCTGTACGTGCCCGAGAAGCGCCCGTTCTTCCTCGAGGGGATCGAGTTGTTCGCGACGCCGAACCAGCTCATCTACACGCGGCAACTCAAGGATCCCTCGGTCGGCGGCAAGGTGACGGGCAAGCTGGGCGCCTACAGCGTCGCCCTGCTCAGTGCCAACGACCACCTCACGACGGACAACGCGCAGTCCACCATCGCACGCGTCCGGCGGGATCTTGGCGGCGACTCGAACCTCGGCTTTGCCGTGACTGATCGCGAACAGGGCGGCTCGTTCAACCGCGTGGGCGCGGCCGACGCGCGCATCGTCTATGGAAAGCTGTACTACCTCGAGGCGCAGCTTGGCACCGCGAGCACGCGGGACCTGCACGGGGTCAGCCGCAACGGCGCCATCTGGAAGCTCGAGAACGACCGCACCGGGCGATACTGGGGCTATAACATCCAGTGGATCGACATTGCCCGCGGCTTCGAGAGCCAGTCGGGTTTCGTGCCACGCACGGGGATCACCAGCGCGCACTGGTTCAACCGCTTCTCAGCATACGGCAAGCCGGGCGCCCTCGTCGAGACCATGTCCGTCTTCCTCATCCCAATGCGGATCTGGCGGTCAGCCGGGGCGCTGAACTCAGCGCCGCTCGAGGGGAGCGACGAGGTCACGCTCATGGCCAGGCTTCGCGGCGGATGGAATGTCACTCTGCACGGGGCGCGGGCGTTCTTCACGGTGGATCCCTCGATGTACGCGCAGTACGCGACGAGCGCGCTCGGAGCGACGCTCGCGCCGTACCATCCCGCGACACGGCAGCGCGCGCTGGCCGATATCAACGCGCAGGTGTCCACGCCCGTGCTGCAGTGGGCGAACGCCACGGTGCAGGTGCAGCGCCGGGTCCTCCCGATCTTCGCGGAGGGATCACGCGGCACCGACCTGCGGCTTTCGGCGGGCATCACCCTCCGCCCGACGGCCGCCGCGCGAGTGGAAGGGACGCTCGCGACGTCGCACATCACGCGCGTGTCCGACGGTTCCGAGTACGCGAGCGACGTGATTCCGCGCGTGAAGTTCGAGTATCAACTCACGCGCGCCATGTTCGTGCGTGTGGTCAGCGAGTATCACTCCCAGAAGCTCGATGCGCTGCGCGCGCCGGACGGGCACGTGCTGTACGTGGCGGGGACGCCCAGCGCGCCGAGCGCGTCCAGCCGCCTGCGTGCGGACTGGCTAATGTCGTACCAGCCGGTGCCGGGGACCGTGGCGTTCCTCGGCTACGGGACGGGCATGGACGCGCCACGAGCGGACGCGTACAGCGAGCTGCGGTGGAGCGACGACACGTTCTTCGTGAAGTTGGCATACCAGTTCAGACGGTAGATGGTAGACGGTAGACGGTAGATGGTAGACGGTAGATGGTAGAGGGCAGACGAGTGACGCGTGACGTTTGTGTTCGTCCGGGGTAGAAAACACTCGTCACCTGCCGGAGAACTCGTCGTGAAACAACTCCTCTTCGTCCTGCTCCTCGCGCCCGCCATCGCCGGCGCGCAGTCCTATACCTATCCGTCGTTCCAACTGCCGACGATTGTCGAGCGCGAGTACAACTTCGCGGCGGCCGACGCCATCCGGGCGGGAACGACGCTGCTCGTTCAATGGCGAGAGCAAGTCGCGACGCGCTGGCAACTCGGCGTGGATGCGGGACTCGCCGATCCAGAAGGCAACGCATCGACACGGCTGGTGCTCGGCGGCCACGCGGCGTTTCAACTAACGCGCGAGACGGCGGACTTCCCGTTCGATGTGGCGCTCACGAGTGGCGTCGGGTTCTCGGCTGCGGCCGGCCGCAATGTGGTGCGCGTTCCGCTGGGTGCCTCGGTGGGGAAGCGACTTGAGTTCGACAGCGGCCCGCCCGTCACCATGTTCGCGCATCCACGGCTTTCGCTCGATCGTTGCAACGATTGCGTAGCGGGCGGCAGCGCCGGCAAGCTCAATCTCTCCGCGGACTTCGGCGTCAATGTGCAGCTCAGCGCGCAGGTCGGACTCCGCGTGATCACGACGATGAGCGGCGGCGATTATTTCGGGTCCGGGAATGACCTCGGGCTGAGCGTCGCCTGGACTCCGAAGGGGTTGCGAAAGTAGTTCGGGTGCGCGAGCTACGGCTGCTAAAGTAGCGCGGCCACCATCTCATACGATCGCTGCGCGGCGCCGAGTCCGGCGCGGACCATCTCACGCGCGCGCTGTCCCGCCTCGATGCGCGCGGCCGCGTCCGACATCCACTGGACGAGCGCCTCGCCGAGATCCTGCGCGTCCGCGGCGGAGCGGCCGCCCCTGGCCGTGATCAGCAAACCCGCATCTCGGCTGCCGGCGCACTGCGGACCGAAAAGCACCGGCGCGCCATAGGCAGCGGGTTCGAGCACCGAGTGCAGACCCGCCGTGTGGAAGCCACCGCCGACGTACGCGACGTCGGCCAGCGCGTAGAGCTCGCCGAGGACGCCCACGCGGTCCACGATCACGACGTCAGCCGCGGCAGCGTCAGCGGCACCGAGGCGCGCTCCTCGCAGCCCGGCACGCGCGGTCCACGCCTCAATGGCGGCGAGGTGCGATGGCGTGGGCTCGTGCGGCGCGATGATGAGCCGCGCGTCGGGCAAACGTGAGTGCAGCACGCGCCACGCACCCTCAAGCGCCTGCTGGTCGCTCGGCCAAGTTGAGCCGGCGACCAGCGTCGGTCGCGGACTTACGAGCGGGGCGATCGCCGCCGCCGCGCGGTCAGCGCCCTGCGCACGCGCCCACACCTGGTCGTACCGCGAGTCGCCCGTCAAGCGCACGCGCGATGCGTCCACGCCAAGTACCACGAGCCGCGCCGCGTCGGCGGCGTCAATCGCGCCCACCGCCGTGAGCGCCGCGTACGCGTCGCCCAGCAACGCGCGCGCCACACCGCCGCGCCGTCCCGATCCTTCGGCGAGCGTCGCGGCGATCATGGCAATGCGCACGCCGCGCCGCGCCGCTTCGTCAACGAGCACGGGCCAGACATCGAGCTTGCTGAAGACCAGCGCCGTCGGTCGAATGGCCTGCAGCGCGGCACGCGCGCCGTGCGCCGTGTCGAAGGGGAGGAAATCCGCGAAGTCGGCGCCGACGCGCGACGCGAATGCGGCGGCGCTGCTCGAGAAGTGTGTGTACACCACCTGCACGTCGGGGCGGTGGCGGCGGATCAAATCAATGACCGGCCGCGCCTGAAGTCCTTCACCCACGGATGGCGCGTGCAGCCAGACAAGCGGCCGTGCCGGATCTCGATGCGCGGTCCCCCACTGCGCGAAGCGTCCGAGCACACCCTGGCGTCCGGCGAGCGATGCCATGGTCTTGCCGCCGCCGCGCGGAGCGACCGCGGCCGCCCACTCCGCGAGTGTCCCCGCGGTGGCATAGGCGGCGCGCAGCGCGAGGTTCACGTCGGCTGTGACCTACTTACCGGCGGGCTTCGCCGCGAGCGCGGCATCGATCGCCTCACGAAACGTCGCGAGCGGTTGCGCGCCGATAACCGGCTTGCCGCCCACAAAGAACGTCGGAGTGGACTGCGCCCCGGCGGTGTTGGCGCGATCCACGTCGCCCTGAATGAGGGGCAGCGTCGCCTCAGCCTTGACGCAGGCGCGCAATGCCTCGACATCAACGCCGACGTCGCGTCCCAGTGCCTCGAAGGCCGGACGAGGGTCGGAGGATTCCTCCCATTCCTTCTGCGTGCGGAAGAGCGCGTCCTGCATGGGCCAGAACTTGCCCTGCACGCTGGCGCACATCGCGGCGTGCGCCGCCGGCCAGGCATTGCGGTGCATGCTGAGCGGGAGATTCACGTACGCGACGCGGATCTTGCCAGTCTCGACATACTCCCTGCGGATTGCCTCCCACGATTCCTCGTGCCAGCGCTTGCAGAAGGGGCACTGGAAATCGCTGATGATAATGAGCCATACCGTCGCGCTTTGGCTGCCAAGAATGCGTCCGGCATCGGCTTTGGCGAGCAATGCGGCGGTCGCGGAGTCCTTGCCGGCACCGACGCTGCCCTTCGCTGGCATCGAGCCGCCTGCTGCCGAGGGCTGCATGGCGGAGGCGGTCCGTGCAGCGACAGTGGCGCCGTCCTTGCCGGCGCAGCCGAGGAGAACGAACGCCAGCAGGGACCGGAAGACGCGATGGGGCATCAGCGAAGGGGGAAGTCGGATTTGATGCGATGCACGGCGGGCGCCGTGCGATCGAGCACATAAGTGTAGTCGCCCTGTTCGCCGAGCGCGACGGCAAACCCCACCTGGCGCGCGAGGCCGAGGACGGTGCCGCGGAGCGCGCGCGCATCAAGCACGAACAAACCCTCGCCGCCGCCGGCGACGTACAGGCGCTCACGTGTGATCAGCGCGTCGTAGGCGAAGCGCGCGCCTGTCCAAACGAACCGCTCGCGCGCGATCGCGGCGTTGTCCACGTCGAACAGCCAGAGGCCGCGTTCTCCTGCGGCCACGACCACGCGTGTGCCATCGGTGCGCACTGTGCGAGCTCCCCCGCGCAGCCGCGCGGACGAGAGCCGGAGGAGCGAATCGCCGGACAGCTCGTACGCGAGGAGCGCACTGTCCGTGGCGACCCAGAGCACGCGGGTGCGTCCATCCGCCGTCATCGCGCGCACGGGGGCGCCCGCCGCCTGCGCGCGCCAGGTCGTATCGCGCGCACCCGGTGCCGGGGCCACTTCGAGGCGATCGCCGACGCCTACCACGCGACGTCCGTTCAGCGTTGCCACGGTTGTGATGTCGCCATCGCGCAAACGAGCGCCAATGGCGGAGTCGGCCGCGAACTCGTAGAGGCCGGTGGTGGCGGCCACCGTCACCGAGTTGGTTCCGATCTCGACGGCATGCACGCCGCGGATGCCGGTCGCGCGACGCGCCAGCGCCTTGGGCGCACCGTCCGTCGTGAACAACTGCACGCCACCCGAGCCACCGGCTGCGCCGCGCCGCGGACCGACCGAAAGCCACTGCGGTTCTCCCTGCAGGGTGAGTTGCTGTCCAGGCGTGAAGACGGGTGTGCCGCGGCGATAGCGCACCGCGTACGCCTGGTCCATCTCGCGCCCCATGAGGTAACCGACGAAGAGTCCGATGCCGACGCTTAGGGGCAGCACGCAACTCGGCCCCGTGCACGAGCCCACTGGATCGTCGGCCTTGGAGACGAAATACGCCGACGCCGCGGCGGCCGCTGCGGCCCCCATCACGATCGGCAACACGATACGCCGCGGGATACGCCGGCTCGCGGCGAGCGGAGCGGCTGGAGCGACTGGCGCCTCCTGGGCCGCGATCTGCTGCGTGACGAGCAGGATGGCGAAACCCGCGGCGCGCATGCGCACTCGAAGCGACGACGTCACGGGGTGGCTCGCTCCAAGGTGAGAGTGCGTTCGCTGCGCGCCGACCGCCCGGTGGCGAGGTCTGTAACCTCCACCGTCAGGGCGTAACGACCCGCTGGGGCGTCGCCGAGGCCCAGCGCCAGTTGGTGCGGCACCATCGCCAGTGCGCGGGAATCTCGCTCGTACGTGAGAGACACCTGCTCATCACCCACCGCGCTCAGTCCCATCGCGTCGGCGATGCCGCCCAGCACGCGTGCGCTGAACGACCGGCCACGGTCGATCGAGAGGATGCGCACCGTGACGCGCACGCGCAAGCGTGCGCTGCCGCCCGCGAGAGCCGACGCGTTGTATGTCTCCCAGTACAACGCCACGGTGTCGTGCGGAGCGAACCGCATCGCCGGGTTCGCGTCAATGCGGAACGCGTCGCGTTGCGCGGCGTCCGCAGTCGCGGTCACGCGGTCGGCAACGACGAGATCGGAAATGTCGAACGCGCCCGCCGCCCCCATCGGCAGCACGCCGACCGTCCCGTCACCGCGCGCACCGCGTCCGGTGTCTGGCTGGCGCACCTCAATGCGATAGGCGTACTCTGCGCCCGACATCACGGTGCGCGTCCACGTGCGCCGCAACGCCTTGGCTGACGGTCCAGCCGCGACGCGCAACGTGTCGCGGACCATCCGCGGAGCGCGACGGGCCGCCCCCGCGCCGAATGCGAAGCCGCCTTCGATGAGCGCCGGCGACAGATCCACGTCAGCGAGCATCCGGTCCGTGGGGAGGAGCGCGTACAGTTCCACGCGCACACCGGAATCGCCCTTGAAGCGCGCCACCTGCACCGGCACCGTGTCGAGGCGCATCGTCGCGTGCACGTCGTCGAGACTCATCGGGATGATGCGCCGCGCATTGTCGGCATACGCGTGGAAGTTGCCGGCGAAGCTGGCCGCGTTGATTGCCGGCGGGCCGCGAAAGACAAACCGCAGCGACGTGCGCGGATACCACCAGATGGTGATGACGTGCGCGACGTTCTCGGCGCCGTTCACGAACTGCGTTTCAGGGGCGAGCGTGGCGATGATCTCGGGCGGACCGTATCGGATCCACACCTGGCCGCGATCGGTGCGCCAGCCGGGCAGCTGCGCCTCCTCCGACGTGAATCGCAAGTCCGCGTAGGCGACGCGGGCCATCAGCGCCACCCGCGCCTCGTTCACGGGTGTGAGCGCGAGTGGATCAGCAGAGCGCCACCACGCGTCTTCCGTTGCACGCCGCTCCGCGACCGGCACCCTTGATAGCGCGGCGGCGTCGTCGGGACGAAGCCACTGCGCAATGTTGAGCATGTCCGTCCGGATCGTGTCGGGCAGGAGCGCGAGCGCGGAGTCGAAGGCAACGGCCGCCTCGTCGAGCCGGTCGCGGGCGTACAGCGCGAGGCCGAGTGCGAGCCACGTACGCGGGGCGTGCGGCTGCCGGCGCGCAAGCGTCGTCGCGACAGGGAGCATCTCCGCGGAACGCGCCGACTCGTAGAGGAGGCCGAGCAAGTCGGCGGCGGCCCCGTCATGCGACGAATCAGCAGCGAGTGCGGCGTGGAAGTGCTCTTCCGCCTTGAGGCGGTCAAGCTCGCCGGCCTCCTCGACGGGGGCCGTGCGCTGGTCGAGGAAGTCGCGAATGTAGTGCCAGTCATCTGTGGCCGCCTCGAGGTCGAGCGACGTGGTCGTGCCCGTCAGGATGCGCCGGAAGCGCATCGCATTGAAGCGGCGTGCCGACACAAGGCCCAGCTCGTACTCGACGACGGCGAGCACGTGCGCGTCGCCTCGTGCCTGCGCGGCGTGCTGTGCCTTGGTGAAGAGCCGCTCGGCCTCGATGCGCAGGAAGGGCGTCTTGAGGCGCAGACGGCCCAGTTCCAGCAGGTACAGCGGATTGTCAGGATCGAGATCGAGGGCTTCCCCGAGCTTGCTAGCCGCCCGATGCCGCCGGAGGACGTCATCGGGGGCGATCCCCATCTCCGACCGGCGCGACAGAATGACGCCGTGGTCGAAGAAGGCGGGCGCGAACCGCGACGCGCGGCGCTGCACCTCCTCGAGTCGCACGATCGCCGCGGAGGTGTCACCGGCTGCGAGCAGTCGCCGGGCGTCGCGATACAGGGAGTCGACGGCGGGCGGGATGGGCCGGCCAGCCTGCGCGCCCAGCGTCGTCGCGGCGCCAGAAAGGGCCCCCGCAGCCAGAGAGGCGCGAAGAAACGCATGGCGCAGGTGCATCATGTAGATAATACCCCGCGTGCTCCGGGATCGCATTTGTTGCTGGTGTTCTGGACGGATTCTAGATTGCGGCACCCCCCTCTCTCTCCGGCGGATCGCCGAGTCATGCGTATCGTTCGCTCCCTTCTGCTCCCGCTGCTCATTGCCGGAGCGTGCTCGAGATCCGCGCCTGCGCCCGACCCGCAGTTTGTGGCGCAGTGGATGCGTTCATCGCTGTCGTTGGTTCGGTCGGAGCGCCTCGGTCCGCCGGTGGCCTCGCGCATCTCGGCCTACGCTGGCGTGGCGCTCTACGAGGGCTTCGCCGCCGATCCCGCGTCCCGCCTCACGTCGCTCGCCGGACAGCTCAACGGACTGACGACGCTCCCGAAAAGCGAGCGACTGGTGGATGGCGCGATTGTCGCCGCCGAGGCGGAGCGCGTGGTGCTCGACTCGCTGTTCCGTGACGGCTTCGCGAGCACGAGGCGCACGATAGACTCACTGGCTCGGGCGCAGGAGGACGCACGTGTCACTGCCGGCATCTCCCGCGCCGTTCGCGATGCGTCCGTTGCACACGGCAAGGTGTTGGGGGCCGCGATTCTCGCCTGGGCTGCGCAGGACGGCTTCTACGCGCAGCTCACGAAGAAATGGACGCCCCCGG
>JAHFCU010000036.1 GCA_023249305.1 Gemmatimonadota bacterium | reverse complement strand
CCTTCTTGAGCGCGGGATTGCTGACGACCACGAAATGCCACGGCTGCTGGTGCGCGCCGCTCGGCGCGGAGCCCGCGGTTTCGAGACAGCGGTCGATGATCTCGCGCGGCACCGGGCGGTCGCTGAACTGCCGCACCGTGCGGCGGCGCTGCATGTCTGAAGCAAACTCGCGGGCGCGCCGCAGCATCTCGTCAGGCGCGTATTCGCGGTACGTCGTGAGCGGGACGAACCCAGGCTGGTCGAGCTCGCGGTTCATGGAGTTCTCGATGGTCAGTGGTGCATGCGCCGCGCGCCGTCACGCGACGGGTGCGGGAGAAGGTGCTAGGACTCTCCCATCACCTTGATGATAACACGCTTCTTGCGCTGGCCGTCCCATTCGCCGTAGAAGACGCGTTGCCACGGGCCGAGGTCGAGCACCCCGGCCGTAATGGGAACGATCACCTCATGCCCAATTGTGAGCGACCGCAGATGCGCGGCGGCGTTCTCTTCGCCCGTGTCGTTGTGGCGGTAGCGCGGGGGATCCCACGGCGCGATCGTGTGCTCGAGCCAGTGCAAGATGTCATGCCACAGGCCCGACTCGTGATCGTTGACGAAGACCGACGCGGAGATGTGCATGGCCGACACCAGCACGAAGCCTTCGCGGATGCCGCTGACGTGCACCTGCTCGGCGACTTCGTCGGTGATGTCAATGATCTCCTGCGCGCGCTTGGTGTTGAACCAGAGGTAGTGGGTGTGGACGGGCATGGTGCAATGATGCGAGGCGCGGGAGAGGGAGGCAATGGCGCGCGCCCCGACTGATCACGCGTTGACGTGCCGGTGAACGCACGCGCCGCGCGCGCGTCACGTCCACCGCATGATCCACACCAGCGCCGCCGGGAAGCGTGCGCGCCAGGCGAGTTCGTTATGCTCCGCGTCGGGGGCGCGCACCAAACGCACGTCGAGTCCCTCACGATAGCCGCGCGACTTCAGAGCGTTTACCATTGCCTCCACTCCGGGGCGCAGGCGCGCTTCGAGGCCGACCCCGCCAACATCCACGTAGAATCGCACATGCCTCGGCGGTTGCGACGTGTGAAGGACATTCGGCACGTAGTCAAACTGCAATTCGGAGCCGGCCGGCGCTTGAAACGCGGGCGAGAATGCGAGCGCACGCGAGAAGACGTCGGGGTGCTCCCACGCAAGCATGAACGCCGCCATGCCTCCCGCCGATGAGCCTCCAACGTACGTGGATTGCGCGTCGCGCTTCGTTCGATAGACGCTGTCCACCAGCGGCTTCACGACACGAAGCATGAACTCCATGTGTGCGCGCGCCACGGAACCCGGCAGATACTCGGCGTTGCGCTGCGGCGAGTTGTACACGCCAACCACGATGAGCGGCAGGATCGCCCGTGCGCGAATGAGACTGTCCGCGGCCTCATCCACTGCCCAGTCGGTGCCGAACGAGCTCGTCGCCGGATCGAACACATTCTGTCCGTCGAGCATATAGAGCACGGGGTATCGCGTGCGCCCGCTCTGCTCGTAACCCGGCGGCAGCCACACGACGACATCGCGTGCCGCGACTCCAGCACCGGCGACACCGCGATGATAACGCAGCGTGCCGGTCACCTGGCCGTTGAGCACGCGCTGGCGCGCTCGATCGGTCCAGCGGCCCACGGTGGTCGTGATCGTGGTGTCAGCCGCGGGGCGCGCCGCGAGATTGCGCGTCGGCGCGCCCGCGGCGTCTGCCGCCTCGCGCTCCCACGTGCCCAGCGTGTACTTGTACTCGAACGACACCGTGCGATCGAGCACGAGGTTCAGACGCCAGACGTGATCACCGCGCGGCGTAAGCCGCACCGCGCCGGGATTCCAGTTGCCG
The DNA here is from genome assembly GCA_023249305.1 of Gemmatimonadota bacterium. Taxonomy (GTDB): domain Bacteria; phylum Gemmatimonadota; class Gemmatimonadetes; order Gemmatimonadales; family Gemmatimonadaceae; genus PNKL01. The sequence continues at coordinate 28,280 of JAHFCU010000036.1, read as the reverse complement.
AGTTGCGGCAGCGACCCCGCGACGAAGACGGTGGTCGAGTCGGGCAACGAGGGCGCAATGAGCTCGAGCGTGACATGCAGCGGGACGCCCTGCCCGAACGCCGCGATCGGCAGCGCCAGCAGGCAGAGCGCCCGCATGAACCGTCGCCCTCCGCGACGCGTGCTACTTCTTCTGCGCAGCAACTACCGAATCCACCGCCGCGAGATACGCCTCGACCACCGGGCGCCGCAGGGTGAACGTGTAGTCGGACCCGCCGCCGGTGAAGAACTTGACGGGAAGGTCTTCCTTGCTCGAACGGATCACGTTGTCCAGGAACCGCGCGCCAAACGTCTGGCTCGGCGTGCACACACCGTTGAGGCAATTCTGCGTATCCCCGGCCAGAGACGTCTGCAGGGGGCGGTTGAGCGACTGCGCCGAGCTGATATCGCCAGAAGACGGCACCACATCCTTGGCGACCCAGAATCGGTGGTAGCGGTCCGCCGAGCCGCCGCGTCGTACCCAGCTACGCAATCCGAAGCTCGGCTCGGCGGCGTTCCACGCGAGGATTTCCACGATCGGCGCCGTCGGGACGTCGCGCACCTGGACGACCGGCCTCACAACCTGCGCCGCGGCCGAATGCGTGCCGATGGTCACCGCGCCAAGGGTGGCGACCGCAAACGTCAAGACTGCAGTGGAACGAAAAGTCATGATTCAAGCTCCCACGTGAGAGGATCGCAGCACCGCACGCACCGGCGCTGCGTCGAGCCCGCCGAGCTTCACGGGCACGGCGACTAATTCATAGGTACCCGCCGCCACGCGCGACAGGTCCAGGTTCTCGAGAATCTGCGCACCGCCGTCGAAGAGCGCATGATGCACGGCGAGCGACGCCGATTCGCGCACGTCCACGCTTGGACAGTCCACGCCGAGCAACCTCAGTCCCTCCGACGCGAGCGATGCCGCGCACTCTGCGGTCAGTGCCGGCCACGCGGCGGGGAAGGGGCCGGCAGCGATACTTCGCCCAGTCCTGAGCAGCAACCGTGCCGGTGTTGCGCCAAGCCCAGCCGCGCGCAGCGCGGCGCGGTCGAGCGCACTCGCCTGGCGCGAGACATCGAGGACTGTCGCCGGGCCGATGAACGCATCGAGCGGAAGTGCGTCACTGCCCGCCGCGCCGTCGCGCACATGCAGCGGCGCGTCCGCGTGCGTTCCCACGTGGGGGCTGGTCGTGAGTGTCGAGACGTTCACGTTCGCTCCGGCCGCCAACTGCATGCTCCATCCGCACGAGAACGGCGTGTCCCCGGGCCACTCGGCCGTCGCCGTCGAGAGTGTGACGGAGATGTCAATCATCGTCACTTAGAACGTCTCCACCTGCAGCGCCATCACGTCGTCCACCCGCATCGTCTCGTGCGTCCAGAACGGCTCGCCGTACGCGCAGCGAATCAGCGATCCATAGTGAGCCGATTGATGGCGAATGACCTCGGCCAGCGGTGCGCCCGTCGGGTACACCTCGCCCGCCTGGATGACGCCCTCGAACTGCGAAACATAGCAGGCGACGGCCGCGAGCTTGATCTTGATATCATCGGAGATGTCCACGACGAACGTCGGCTTCACGTGATCTTCACGATACGTGATCGCGTGCAGCAACTTGCGCGGGCGGTGCGGCTCGCTGGCGCGATCCACCTTGCGAACGCCCGCGAGGAAGCACGCGTCACGCACGAGCTGTGCGGCGACGCGATGGTCGGGATGGCGTCCCTTCGGCGCCGGCGCGATCACCACCTGCGGCCGAAGGCGCCGAATGACGGCGACGAGCTGCAGCCGCGTAGCGACATCGTTCTCGAGCTGTGAGTCGGGCAGGCCGAGGTTCTCGCGAACGGCGAGTCCCAACACCTGGCCCGCGCGGGCCGCCTCAGCGGCGCGGATCTCCACTGATCCACGCGTTCCCATCTCACCGCGGGTCAGGTCGACGATTCCCGTGCGCCGTCCTTCGCGTGCCAGCCTGGCCAGCGTGCCGCCACAAAGGAGTTCGGCGTCGTCTGGGTGCGGGGCGAAGGCGAGGACGTCGAGGGTGAGCAGGTCAGACATGCGTACGGACGAGTGATGGTAGACGGTAGATGGCAGACGGTAGATCAAGGACGGCACGCCGCGCGTAGCGCGCGGCCGCACCGAGGCCCACCTTGAAAGCTACAGAACGTCCAGTACCTCCGACATCTACCATCTGCCATCTACCGTCTACCATCTGCCTTTATCCCCATGCACTCCATCTCCACACCATCCGCGCCCAGCCCCGCCGGCCACTACTCGCAGGCGATCGTACACAACGGCTGCGTGTACGTCGCGGGCCAGCTTCCCATCGTCCCGGGCCAGAGCGAACACCGTGCGGGAACCATCGAGGAGCAAACCGCGCAGGTCTTCGCCAACATCAGCGCCATCGTCCAGGAAGCCGGGAGCAGCCTTTCGCGCCTGCTGCAGGTCACGGTCTACATCTCGGACATGGAACTCTGGGGACGCTTCAACGCCGCGTACGCCGCGCTGATGGGCGCGCATCGTCCTGCGCGTGCCGTCGTCCCGGTAAATGCGCTGCACTACGGATACCATATCGAAGTACAGGTCATCGCGGCACTCAACGACGCCGGAGGCGGCCAGTGACTGACTGGCACGAACAGGTGGTGATTGTCACCGGCGCGTCGCTCGGCATCGGCGCCGAGGTGGCGCGCAGGCTTGCGGCAGAGGGGGCTCAGCTCGTGCTCGCCGCGCGCGACGCAGCCCGCCTCGATCACGTTGCCACGGAATGCAAGAAGGCGGGCGCGGACGTCGAGGAAGTCGTCGCGGATCTCACCGTCGAAGCCAACTGCCGCGCGCTTGTCGAGCGTGCCGTGGCGCGCTTCGGCCGTGTGGACACGCTCATCTGCAACGCGGGGCAGGCGATGTGGGCGCGCGCCGAGGAGGTCACCGACTGGAGCGTGTACGCCCGGCTGATGCGCGTGAACTACCTCGGCGCCGTCTACTGCGCGCTGGCGGCCTTGCCGCACCTGCGCGCGTCAAAGGGGCGGCTCGTCGTCGTGTCGAGTCTCGCCGGCAAGACGGGCGTTCCGATGCGCACCGGCTACGCCGCGGCCAAGGCCGCGCTCGGCGGCTTCTTCGACTCATTGCGCATCGAGCTGATGGACACTGGAGTGTCGGTGACGATCGTCTGCCCCGGGTTCGTGGGAACAGGATCCCGCGCCCGAAACTTGGGCGCAGACGGTCAGCCGCTCGGGCGCAGCCCCGTCAACGAAGAAGCGATGATGTCGGTGGCGGAATGCACGCGGCAGCTGCTGGCCGCCGCGGCACGCCGCGATCGCGAGCTCGTGATGACCGCCCGCGCGCGCGTCGGCATGTGGCTCAAGCTGCTCGCGCCGTGGCTCGTGGATCGCATGGCGGCGAAGGCGATGGAACGGGGCCGATAGCAACGCAATCGGGCCACGGAGATCATCACCGTGGCCCGACGCTCGTGTGGCGGGAACGGACTAGCGCGGCGGACGCTGCCCCGGCTGCGGCAAGTTGGCGAGGTTCTTCTCGAAGATCGCCTTTTGGTCGGCCGTCAACACGGCCTTGATCGCGTCATTTCTCTTGGTCGAGATGGCGCGCATCTTCTCCATCATCTCGGGGCCGGGCTGGCCGCCCGATGCCTGCATCTCCTCGCGCATCTTCGTCTGCTCGGCGCGCGCCGCCGCGTTGATCGAGTCCACCTTGGTCTGCTGATCGGCTGTCAGCGTGATGCCTTCCATGAGGCGGGCCATCTGGTTCCCGCGTCCGCCCTGACCGCCCTGCGGGGGACCGCCCTGAGGCGGACCGCCCTGTGCCATCGCCGTCGTGGCCGTCAGTACAATCGCGGCTGCGGCGAGAAACCGAATCACCTTCATCCTTCCTCCGAGTGGTGGTATCCCGGCGCCGATCGCCGGGGGGTTCAGGCAATTAACGCGTCATCCTCGCGAAGCGTTAGTCCGCGCCGGCTCGTCCCGTACGGCGGGCTGGCGCCAGCATGTACCGCCGGACGGCCCGGTTCGTTCCGCGGCCCGGATCGGCGGCGCTGCGGAGCAATGGGTGGGACCGCACCCCCGGAACTGGCGCTGAAACTCGCGCCCGGTGAACTTTGTAGAATAGGGGCCGCCGCGTCTCCGATCATGCGGCGCCCAACTCGATCTCCACGAACCTACGCACACATGCGCCTTTCCATCCCCGCTCTGGCCGCCGGCCTGGCCATGGCGGCCGCCGTCGCCGACGCGCAGCAGCTCCCTGTCAAACGCCAAGCCAAGCCAACCAGGCCAGCCATTACAGCCGAAGACTTGATGTCGCGCCTCTACGTCTACGCCGACGACTCCCTCGCGGGGCGCGCCTCGGGGACGCCGTACCACGACAAGGCGACCGCGATCATCGCGGAGTGGGTGAAGCAGATGGGGCTCAAGCCGATGGGCGACAGTGGGACGTACTTCCAGTCGGTGCCGCTCGTCCGCCGTGCCTGGGTGGCGTCATCCGTCGCAGTCGGCGACGCGACGTTCACGTACCAGAAGGACTTCGGCGTCTTTGCGCAGTGGGTCCCCAAGCCGTTCGATGGCGCCGACGTCGTGTTTGGAGGGCTGCTCGGCGACACCGCGGTGCACATCACCGCCGAGCAGACCAAGGGCAAGGTGGTGGTGTTCGGCTTCACGCCGGAGCTCGCGGCCAGAGGAGTGCAGGTGGAAATCACCGCGGCGCTCACGCGCCCCGTGGGCGGCGCGGCCGCCGTGCTGCTGCCATTGCTTGACAACGTGCCGTCAGAGGTCCGCGGCTTCTTCATGCAGAGCGAGATGATCTCCGTCGTTGGCGGCGGGCCGGGGATGTCGCTGCCGCCGGTGATCATCGCGACTGACGCGATGGCGCAGGCGCTTGTTGGCGCATCGCTGGCGTCTGCCAAGTGGGGCGCGATGACCGGGCGCTACACCGGCAAGATTGAGCTCCAGGAATCGCAAGCGGCGGCGCGCAACGTCGTCGCCGTGCTCGAGGGAAGCGACCCGCTGCTCAAGAACCAGTTCATCGCCATCGGCGCGCACAACGACCACGTCGGTGTGCGGTCATCGGTGGTGGACCACGACTCACTCCGCGCGTACAACCTCGCGGTGGAGCGCATCAAGGACAGGCTCGAGCCCGGCAAGCGGCCGACGAAGGAGCAGCTCGACGCCATCAAGGTGAACGTGGACTCGATTCGCGTCATTCGCCGGCCGCGGCTCGACTCCATCGCCAACGGCGCCGACGACGACGGATCGGGAACCGTGTCAGTGGCCGAGATCGCCGAGGCGTTCGCGAAGGACAAGGCGAAACCCAAGCGTTCCATTCTGTTTGTCTGGCATATGGGCGAAGAAATCGGGCTGGTGGGCTCCGACTGGTTCACGAAGCACCCCACCGTGCCGCGCGACTCGATTGTTGCCCAGTTCAACATGGACATGGTTGGACGCGGTGCGGCCGGCGACATCAAGGGCGGCGGTCCCGCGTACCTGCAGCTCGTCGGCACGCGCCGGCTGTCCACGGAACTCGGCGACCTCGTCGAGACCGTGAACAAGATGCAGAAGACGCCGTTCACCTTCGACTACACGTTCGATGCCGCGGGGCACCCGGAGAACATCTACTGCCGCTCCGACCACTGGAGCTACGCACGCTACGGCATTCCGGTGGCGTTCTTCACCACGGGACTGCACGCCGACTATCACCAGGTAACCGACGAGGCGCAGTACATTGATTACCCGCACATGGCGGCGGTGAGCCAGTTCGTGCACGACGTGGCGATGGCGGCGGCCAACGCCGACCACCGGCTGGTCGTGGACAAACCGAAGCCGACGTCTCCCAACGCCGCCTGCAAACAGTAAGGACAGCACCGATGCGCATTCTCATTGTCGCGGCGCTTCTCTCCGCTTGCATACGGTCATCCACCGGACCGCAGCTCGGCGACAATGTCGAGCTGCGTTACGGCGCGTCAGTGATGCTTCCCGGGGACACGGTGAATGTGCAGTTCACGGACGTCACTGCAGATTCTCGCTGTCCCACCGGCGCGCAGTGCGTGTGGGCTGGAGAAGCCACGATGCTGCTCACTGTCGGGTACAATCAGCAGGTGTCGCTCACGCTCGGCGCCGACGCGACGCGCGCGATGGCGATTGCGCGCGGTGCGCGCATCACGCTCGTCGCGCTCAAACCGTATCCGACGTTGAACGGCTCGCCGGTGAAGGCCGACTACGTGGCCACCCTTCGGTTCGATAGCGCCAAAGACTGACAGCCCGTATTTCCGCGGTATCGCATTGGGCGCGACGATGATCGTCGCGCCCTGCGTGCGCTCCAGGGGCTACTCGTACCGCAGCGCTTCGATCGGGTCGAGCTGCGCCGCGCGCCGCGCCGGCAGCACGCCGAAGACAAGTCCGATGCCGACGGACACGGCGACGGCGATCAGCGTCAGCCCCCACGGGGGCGAGGCCTGGATGTTCAGCAATCGCGTCACGGCATTCCCCGCGGCGAGGCCGAAGACGATACCTATCATGCCGCCCACGCCCGTCAACGCCGCCGCCTCGATGAGGAATTGCGACATGATGTCGCGGCGCGTGGCGCCCATTGCCTTGCGCACGCCGATTTCGCGCGTGCGATCGGTGACGCTCACCATCATGATTGCCATCACGCCGATGCCGCCCACCATCAGCGCCACCGAGGCGAGCACGATCATCACGACGAAGAAGACGCTCGTCATGCTGTTGAAGATGTCGAGGATCTGGTCCTGCCCGATGATGTCAAACGTGTTCCCATCCCCCGGGTGGAGCTTGCGCAACTCTCGCAGCAGCACCGTCACCGCCTCCTGCGAGGCAGCCACCGACACGCCGGCGCGCGGTTTCACGCCGATGAACAGCTGGTTCACGGGGTCAATGCGGTACTTGTGGTCGGCGAATCGGTAGGTGATGATGGCGCCGGTTTCGCTCCCCGGCGGCGCAAAGATGTTCTCCGGCGGTTCGTACACGCCGATGACGGTCACGGGCCTGCCGGCGACCAGCATTGTCCGGCCAAGCGGAATGACATTGCTGAAGAGCCGCCGCACGAACGACCCGCCAATCACGGCCACCGCCGCCCCCGAGCGCTCCTCGGCCGGCGTGAACCATCGGCCTTCGACGAGTTGACCGCCCTGGAGTTCGGTGTAGCCCGCATCGGCCGCATAGATGCCCGTGTTCTGCGTCCGGCGTCCCTCGAATTCGAGCCGCCCCATCAGCTGTGCCCAGATGCCTGCGTACTTGATTTCCGGTAGGCGGGCGATGGCCTCGGCTTCCGCCCTGGTGAGATCGGGACGAATGCGCACCCACTTGGGCAGCGCTTCCGGATTTAGCGGCTGCTGCGAGAACACTTTCATCACGTAGAACGTCGTCGGTCCTGCCACCTCGAGCGTCTGCACGATCTGCTCGCGCACGCCACGCACGATGCTCGCCATCGTCATCACGGTCGCCACGCCGATCACCACGCCCAGCATCGTCAACGCGGAGCGCAGCTTGTTCGCGCGCAAGTTGTCGAACGCGATCTCGATGTTCTCGTCAATCGTCGTGTGGCGGAGGAGGCGCTCGATGAGGGGCACGCGCTACTCCTGCCGTATCGCGGTGATGGGGTCGAGCTGCGCCGCGCGCCGCGCGGGGTACACGCCAAAGAGAATCCCAACCCCCGCCCCCAAGAGCAGCGCAACGGCCACCGACCAGCCGGTGATGCGTGCCGGCAGCGGTGACACCGCGGCGACGAAGAGCGCGAAGAGCCACCCCGCGAGCACTCCGAGCACCCCGCCGAGGCTCGACAGCGCGATTGCCTCGGCGAGGAACTGTCGCTCGATGTCGCGGGCGCGCGCGCCAATGGCCTTGCGAATGCCGATCTCACGGGTGCGCTCGCTGACGCTCATCAACATGATGTTCATGATCACGATGCCGCCCACGACGATGCCGATCACGACCATCGCCGGAATGATGCTGAAGAGCACGCGCGTGAGGTTCTTCCAGAACTCGACGAGCGCGTCGGCGGTCTCGACGGAGAAGTTGTTCTGCGTCCCCGGGCGCAGGCGGCGCGCCACGCGCAGCGCTTCCTCGGCGCGCGCCATCCCCGGCGCAACGTCGGCGGCGTTCTCCATCTTGACGCCGATGTTGGCAGTGAGCCGACGTCCGTAGAGCGTCTCGTGATAGGTCACGGGGAGCAGCACGAATCCATCCTGCGACTGGCCCAGGACCTTTCCCTTCGCGGCGGTGACTCCGATGATCTCACAGTGCTGACCGCCGACGCGCACGGACTGCCCCACCGGGTTCACTCCTTGCCGGCCGAAGAGCTTCTCGGCAATGTCGGCGCCGAGCACGCACACGGCGCGCCGTTGCAGCACGTCCACCTGCTCGAGGCCGCGTCCCCTGATGAACCGGTAATCCTGTACGACTTGGTATTCCGGCGTGATGCCGAAGACCAGCGCGTCGCCAACCACCTGGTTACGCCAGATGACGTCGCTCATCGGCGTCGGCCAGCCCGACGAAAGTGCCACGGCCCGCGCCTCGGGGAGCGCTTCGCGCACCGCCTTCAGGTCGGCCTCCGTCACGCGCGGGCGGCGCTTCACGCGCTCCCACATCTCGTCGTCGAAGAGTCCGATCTGCAGCGGCGTACGGCGCACTTGAAATGCGTTCGCGCCCACCACGGCGTCGGCAATGTTCTCCTTCACGTACGCGTTCATCCCCTGGATGACGGCGACCACTGCCACGAGAAACGCCACCGAGACGATGATGCCGAGCAACGTGAAGAACGACCGCAGCTTGTTTGCGGCGATCTGCGCCATCGCGGTGCCGACCACGTCAACCGATCGCATGGGGCGCTACTCTCGAACCGCGCGGTAGACGGCAAACCATGCCCCGGCGATCAGCACGGCGCCCGACCAGTACGGCGCCGTGTATCCCACATGATCGAAGACGGCGCCGGCATACGCCGGGCCCAGAATGGCCGTCAGGCTGGTGATGGCGCCGTTGGCGCCGAACAGCAGGCCCTGTTCCTCGGGCGTGCCGGCCTTCGACACGAGGCTCTGCACCGTCGGATTCACCAGCCCCGACCCGATGGCGAGCACGCACATGGCAGGCGAAAGCATCCAGCCCGCCGGCACGGCGGCAATCGCGCTCATGCCCACCACCATGATCGCCAGTCCGCTGATCAGCAGTCGGCTGTCGGAGAAGCGGCCGGCGAGCCGCCTGATGAGGAATCCCTGCACGACCGTGGCGGTGGCGCCGAGCACCGTGAACACGACGGCGTTCTGCGACGGCGTGAACTTGAAGCGGTTGAGCGTGTACACCGCGAAGTTGGTCTGTAGCCCCATCATGGCGAAGCGCGACAGGAAGATGCCGCTGAAGAGCGCGCGCAGTTGCGGCGTGCTGAACGCCTTGCCGAGCAGCCGGAGCGGATTGAAGTCGCCGAGATGCAACGGATGCGGGCGTCGCAGGGCGGGGGCGAGCGATTCGGGGAGCACGAACCAGCCGAAGGACGCGGTCGCGAGCGCGACGGTGCCCGCGGCCCAGGCGGGGGCGGTGAGACTGATCTTGGCCAGCACGCCGCCGATGGATGGGCCGAGAATGAAACCGAGCCCGAACGCCGCACCCACCAAGCCGAAGTTCTTCGCCCGGTCGTCGGAACCTGACACGTCTGCGATATAGGCCTGCGCCGCCGTCAGGTTGCCGCCCGTGAAGCCGGCGACGACGCGCGACACGAAGAAGATCCACAGCGCGCCGCCAACACCGAAGAGCGCGTAGCCGATGGCCGCGCCGAACATGCTGATCACGAGCACCGGCCGGCGGCCGTGCCGGTCCGATACCGCACCGAGCAGCGGCGACGCGAAGAACTGCGCCACCGAGTACGCGACGGCCAGCAGGCCGATAGTCAGCGCATCGGCGCTGTACGGCCGCACGATGTACGGCACCACCGGCATCATGATCCCCGCGCCCATGATGTCGAGGAGAATCGTGACGAAGATGAATGTCAGGGCGCGGCGATTGGCCTTCGGGGCGGTGCGCGACTCCATCCCTTCAAAATACGGAGCGGGACGAGGACGCACTACTCGTATCGCAGTGCGTCCACCGGGTCGAGTTTCGCGGCGCGCATCGCCGGCAGCATGCCGAAGCCGATGCCGGTCAAGATCGCCACCAGCAGCGCCGCCGCCACGCTCTCCGGCGGCACCGACGCGGGAATGGAGGGGAAGTTCGACTTGATCGCCGCGGCCACGCCGGCGCCGATCAGGAGTCCGATCACCGCCCCGAGGCTCGTGAGCGTAGAAGCCTCCACGAGGAACTGCCACAAGATCGTGCCGCGCGTTGCGCCGAGCGCCTTGCGCACGCCAATCTCGCGCGTCCGCTCGCTTACGGAGATCATCATGATCGCCACGACGCCCACGCCGCCGACGAGCAGGCCCACGGCCGACAGCGCCAGCCCGACGATGAAGATCGCGCCGAAAAGCTGGTTGAACACTTCGAGCATCCGCTCCATGCCGATGAGGTAGAAATTGTTCGGCTGGCTCGGATGCAAGCCGCGGCGGCCGCGCATCAGCGCCGTCACCGCGTCCATCGCGTCCTCGCGCGTGACGTTGGCGCTCGGCTTCACCATGACCAGCATGAAGCGATAGACCTGCATCTTGCGCCACGCCGTCATCATCGGTACCACGGCGCGCGGCCGGTCGGGGCCCCGGCCGTCCATGGACTTCAGAAAGCCGGCCTTGGTATGGTACACGCCGATCACCGTGACCTGCGTCGTGCCAACCATGACCTGCTTGCCAATCGGATCCGAGTCGCCGAAGAGCTGGCTCTTGAGCGAGTCGTTCACGAGCATGACCGGCGCGGCCGCGTCATGCTCCGACTCAGAGAACGACCGCCCCGGCGACACATCCGCCACGTCGGTCAGGATCCAGTCGGCGCTCTGCGCGTCGAAGCCGACGCTCTTGACCGTGCGACTGCGATAGGTGAAATCGAGTTGCCCGAACATCCACCCCGTGGCGTGCTCCACCTCGGGAAGCCGTCGAATGGCGCGCCAATCGTCGAGGGTGATTTGAGGGTTGCGCCGGTCCGGGCAATTCTCGTCAGTGCCGTCGCACGCGTTGAACCCGATGCCGCGCCGCCGCACCTGGAATGTGTTGGCCCCGAACTCGTCGAGGTCCTGCTGGAAACTCTGGCGGACGCCGTGGATCGTGGCGCCCATCGCCACGACGACGAACACGCCGACTGCCACGCCCGAGATCGTCAGTGTGGCGCGCACCTTGTTGGCGCGGATTGCGTCGAAGGCGATGGTGACGCCTTCGAATGACATCTTGACGCGGTCCCAGAAGCGCATCGCCTACTCCTGGCGCAACGCCGCGATCGGGTCGAGCCGTGCGGCGCGGCTCGCCGGATAGACGCCGGCCACGATGCCGACGCCGGCGCCCAGCGCAATCGCCGCGAAGATGGACCACAGGGCCACCGCCGCCGGGAGCGGTGTCGTGGCCTGCACGACCTTGGCCAGCGCGATGCCAAAGCCGATACCGATTGCCGCACCGATCACCGAGAGCGTGGCCGCTTCGATGAGGAACTGCGACAGGATGTTGCCGCGCGTCGCGCCCAGCGCCTTCCGAATGCCGATCTCGCGCGTCCGCTCGGCCACCGCCACGAGCATGATGTTCATGATCACGAGCGCGCCGACGATGAGCCCGATGGCGGGGAGCGCAGTGCCGAAGACCACCATCTTCGACTTGAGCCCGCGGAAGAACTCCATCGCCGAGTCCTGCGTCTCGAGCGCGAAGTTGTCCGGCTTGCCGGGCGGGAGGTGACGCTCGGCGCGCAGCACTTCACGCGCACTCTCGATTCCCTCCTGTACGAGTTCGAGCGACGGCGCCTGTACGAGCAGCGCTGCGATGTCACCGCGCGGTCGGATGGCGCGGTGCAGCGGTGTCGTCCACGGTGCGATCGCGAGGCGATCCATTGAGAAGCCGAAGACCGAGCCCTGCTTCTCGATCACGCCGATGATCTGGTACGTCGCTCCGGCGATGCGTAGCTCCCGGTTCACCGGATCGAGGCCGGGGAAGAAATGCTCCGCAACTTCGACGCCGATCACCAGCACGCGCGCGCCAAACTGTACTTCCTGCTGGGTGAACGCGCGACCGTTGGTGATGCCGAACTTCTTGATCTGGAAGTAGTCGGCCTCGGTAGCCACCGCCTGCACTTGGCGCGGACGCCCCTGACCGCCGACAGCGTACAGGAAATTCTCGTTGGTGATGGCGGCCCGCGAGCCGGGCGGGATCGTCTTGCGGACGAGTTCCGCCTCGGGCGCGAAGATGCGCGGCCGGCGCACGTATTCGCGCCACTGGTCCTCGGTCTCGTTCGGCGTGAAGTCCGGGCGCCGGCGGAAGTTGTACGTGTTCACGCCGATGATCTTCCCGGCGAAGTCGTTCTCCACGTACTGGCTCATCCCCTCGACGATGGAGATCACGGCAATCAGGAACATGACGCCGATCATCACGCCGAGCAGCGTGAAGAAACTCTTCAGCTTCTGCACGCGAATTGTGTCCAGCGCCAGGCGCACCGCTTCGAGGAACGGCATCTACTCGTACCTCAGCGCGTCCACGGGATCAAGCCGCGCCGCGCGCGCCGCCGGCAACATGCCGAACAGCACACCGGTCACCGCACTCGCGCCGAGTGCAGCGACGACGGCCAGCGGCGGCACGGAAGCCTCGACAGGGCTGTACTGTCGCACCAACAACGCCGCGCCCCAGCCGACGAAGAGCCCAATGGCGCCGCCGATTCCGGTGAGTGTCACCGCCTCGATCAGGAACTGCCAGAGAATCGTGGCGCGTGTCGCGCCAAGCGCCTTGCGCACGCCGATCTCGCGCGTCCGCTCAGTTACCGAAATCATCATGATCGCCACCACGCCCACGCCGCCGACGATCAGTCCGACCGCGGAGAGCGCAATCATCACCAGGAAGAACATCCCGAAGATCTTGTTGTACGTCTCCATGATCTTGTCCTGGGTGATGATCGCGAAGTTTGACGCCCGGCCGGGGCGCAGGCCTCGCATTGAACGCATCGTCGCGGTCACGTCGTCAATGAGCTCTTCCTGCCGGTAGCCGGTGCGCGGCTTTACTGCGAGGCCCATGTCACGGATCTGGACGTTGAGGTGGCGGCCCAGCGACTGAATGGGCATCACGACCTTGGCGCGATCACCGCCCCCCGACAGGAAGCTCGCGTTGTCGCGATAGACGCCGATCACGGTGAACGGCGTGCCGTTCACCATGATCTCCTTGCTCAGCGGATCCATGTCGCCAAAGAGCCGCTCTGCGGTGACGGTGGTGAGGACGGCGACCCGCGCCGCGCTGCGCGCCTCTTGATCGGTGAACGCACGCCCTTGGATCATCTCCGGCGCGCCCAGCACCGCCCAGTTGCCAGTGTACGACTCAATGGCCGCCGATGGCAGGTTGCGGTCGCGATACTTCACCGATCCGCCCCAGTACATCGCGGCGCCGACGGTGGCCGCGCCTTCTAACCGGTTCAGCGCCTCCATCTCGGCAAAGGTGATGGGCGGATTCGACAGCCACTTGCAGGTGTCGCCCGTGCCGTCGCACGCCTCGAACGTGATCGGATAGCGCTGCACGTAGAAGGTGGTGGGGCCGGTGGACTCGAGGTCGCGGGCCACGCTCACGTTGATTCCGTGCACGGCCGCCGAGATGACCACCACCACGAAGACGCCGACGGCGATGCCGAGGATCGTGAGCGCCGCCCGTACGCGGTTGGCGCGCAGCGCGTCCAGCGCGAGCCGCACGCTCTCGACGACCTGGGCCGTGCGTTGTTCGAGCGGCGTCATCGCTATTCCTGCCGCAGCGCAGCGATCGGGTCGAGCAGCGACGCGCGGCTCGCGGGGTACACGCCGCTGATGATGCCCACGCCGGCGCCGAGCGCGACGCCGACGATGATCGACCACGACGCCACGCTCGCCGGCAGCGGACTCACCGCGGCGATGAACTTGGCCAGGCCGATACCGAGGGCGATGCCGACGACCGCGCCCACGGTGCTCAGCGTCGCCGCCTCGACGAGGAATTGACTCAGGATGTCGGCGCGCCGTGCGCCGAGCGCCTTGCGAATGCCGATTTCGCGCGTCCGTTCGGCCACGGCCACGAGCATGATGTTCATGATCACGATGGCGCCGACGACAAGCCCGATCGCCGGCAGCGCGATGCCGGCGAGCACGAGGTAGCGCTTGAGCTTGTTCCAGAACGCGAGCGCGCTCTCCGATGTCTGCAGCGTGAAGTTGTCCGGCTGGCCGGGGCGCAGGCGGTGCCGCACGCGCATCACCTGACGCACGCGCTCCTGCGCCTCCGTCATCTGCGCGGCACTCGGCACCTGCACGATCACCGCGTCAATGATCTGGGGGACGCGGTTGAGCAGCCGGTGCACCGGCGCCTGCCACGGCGCGAAGACTTGGTTGTCGAAGGAGAGGCCAATCGCGCTCCCCTGCGCTTTCAGGACGCCGATGACCATGTAGGGGAGGCCGCCCATGCGCAGCTCGCGTCCGAGCGGGCTCACGGTCGGAAAGAGCCGCTTCACAACGTCAGGCCCGATGATGACGACCGGTGTGCCCATGGAGAGCTCTTGCGGCGTGAAGTCACGCCCCTCGGCGATCTCGAACTTTCGGATGGCGAAGAACTCGCCCTCGACCGCGCTGATCTGCGCGTTGCGGGGCCCGCCCGAGTAGCGCGACGAGACCGGCAGGTTGTTGTCGCTCACCACGGCCCAGCGCGCACCCTCGGGAAGGGCAGCGATGACCGGCGCGACATCGTCGTGGAAGAGCCGCGGGCGGCGGCGGTACGACTCCCAGACCGACGGATCCACATCGCCGATGTTGATGTTCGGCCGGTACCGCAGCTCGAAGGAGTTGACCCCGATCAGCTTGCCGATCAGGTCCTGCTCCATGTACCGCCCCATCCCCTCGACGATGGACACGACGGCAATGAGGAACATCACCCCGATGCAGACGCCGAGCAGGGTGAAGAAGCTCTTCAGTTTCTGCGCGCGGATGGTGGACAGCGCGAGGCGGATGGACTCGAAGAAGAGCATACCGGCCCTACGGTTAGAGCGGGCGAGAGGTTTCTGGCCGAGAGGCCGGCGGTGATGCAGAAGGGCGGCCTCCCAAGAGGAAGCCGCCCTACCATCGCCAGTCGCGATCCGGGATCCGTATCCGCAGTCGCAAGCCGAGTTCCCAATCCTGAATTGTTACTGCTTCGCTTCGATCGCCGTCGAATTCTGCGCCACGAAGTGCTCGCGGCGGGTGTCGCTCGAGACTTGGCCGTCGTGCAACGCCACCACGCGGCGGGCGTGCGCCGCGATGTCGGCCTCGTGCGTCACCATGATGACCGTTTGGCCCTGGTCGGCGAGCTCCTCGAACACCTTCATGATCTCCGACGACGTCGCCGAGTCGAGGTTGCCCGTCGGCTCGTCGGCGAGCAGGATGGACGGGTTGTTCACGAGCGCCCGGGCGATGGCCACGCGCTGGCGCTGGCCGCCCGAGAGCTCATTGGGCTTGTGGTACATGCGGCTCGTGAGCTGCACGCGCTCGAGCGCGTACGCGGCTGTCTCCTTGCGCTGCCGCGCCGACATGCCGGCGTAGACGAGCGGCAGCTCCACGTTGTGCAGCGCCGTCGCGCGCGGAAGCAGGTTGAACGTCTGGAAGACGAAGCCGATCTCCTTGTTGCGGATGCGCGCCAGCTCGTCGTCTTTCATGGACGAGACCAGCGTGCCGTTCAGCCAGTACTCGCCGGCCGTCGGCGTGTCGAGGCAGCCCACGATGTTCATCAGCGTGGACTTGCCCGAGCCGGACGGGCCCATGATGGCCACGTACTCGTTGCGGCGAATGGCGACGTCCACGCCGCGCAGCGCGCGCACGATCTCGCCGCCCATGTCGTACTCGCGCTTGATTCCGCGCGTGACGATCACCCAGTCACGGCTGGGCGTCGCCCCCGCCTGCGAGGTGACCGCCTGGCGTTCCGCCGTCGTGCTGAGTGGGGCCTCTCTCTGCGTGGTCTCGCTCACGACTTCTTCTCCCCGGGCTTTGGCTCCGGCTGCTTGGCTTCCTTCACGATCGCGCCGTCCTTGAGTTCGCGAATCGCCTGATACGTGCCGCCCACGATCCGCTCGTTGTCCTTGAGGCCGGAGAGCACCTCAAAGTACTTCTCGCCGGCGATCCCTACCTTTACGGGTCGGAAGGTCACTTTGTTGGTCCCATCCACGATGAAGACCCCTTCCACGTCCTTCTTGCCCACCTGCTTCGCCGGTGCCTTGCTGGCCGGCACTGAGTCCTTACTCTTCAGTTCCTCATTCTCGCGTACGGTCAGCGCGATGATCGGGATGGACAGCACCTTCGTGCGGGTGTCGGTGACCACCTTGGCCGTAGCCGAGAAGTCCTGGCGCGTGTCCGTCGGCGGGTTGACGAGCCGAATCTTGACTTCGTAGTCGATCGCCTGGTCGCCGGTCGACGAGGTGGTGCCCTTGACCGAGCTCTGCGAGATCTCGACCACCTTGCCAATGAACGTGGTGTCGGGGAAGGCGTCAATCTGGATGACCGCGGAGTCGCCGAGCGAAATGCGCGACACGTCGGTCTCGTCCACCTTCACCTTGGTCTCGAGCACGCTCATGTCGGCGATCGTCATCAGCGTGGCGGCGTCCTTGTTGAAGGTGCCTTGCACCGCCGTCTCGCCGTTTTCTACGTTCAGGCGCGTCACCCGCCCCGACATCGGGGCGTAGATGTTGGTGCGCGACAGGTCCCACAGCGCCTGCTTCAGCGTGGCTTCGCCTTGCTTGACGTCCTGCGAGGCGGCCTCCAGCAGCGCTTGGTTGACCTCCATCGTCGTCTTGAGCTGCTCGATCTGCTCATCGGAGATGAGCGTCGGGTTGCTCTTTCGGATGTCGGCCGAGCGCTGGTAGTTCTTCTGCGCCTGCAGCAGATTCGCCCGCGCCTGTGCCAGCCGCGCGCGCGAGTTGGCGAGGGCCGCCTCGGACTGCTGGACGCGCGCTTCGTACGTCTGTGGGTCGATCTGCAGGAGCAGCTGCCCCTTCTTCACGATGTCGCCCATCTTGACGTTGAGCTGCACGATCTTGCCGGTGATGTCGGCGGAGAGGTCCACCTTGGTGCGCGGGGTCACCTGGCCGCTGGCCGTGACCGAGGCGACGAGGTCGCGCTTCTGCACGGTCTCGATGCGCACCTCGACGCCCTTCTTCTTCGCGCGGATGTACTGCACGCCACCGATGGCGGCTACGGCCACCACGCCGACGCCGATCAGAATCCACTTCGTTCGCTTGGTCATGGTCAGTCTCTGTTAGCGGAGGGGACGGCCCACCGCGTTTTCGAGCGCGGCCCAGGCACGGTGATAGTCATAGACCGCGGCAATCCGGTCAGTGGATGCGCGCTCGTACTCGTTGCGCGCCTGCACCAGTTCGACAAAGGTGCTGGCGCCCACGCGATAGCGCTCCTGCGCCAGAGTCAGCGCCTCCTGCGCGGCGGCCGCGTTCTGCTCCTGCAGTCCGACGGTGCGGTACGCCGCCTGCAGCGACGTCCACGCCGACGTTACGTCGGCGGCCATCTGCAGTTCCTGCTTGCGAACGTCGTAGAGCGCGTTGTCGCGCGCGATCTGCGCTTCCTGCAGCCGTTGCTCGCGGCCGAACTTGTCGAACAGCGGCAGAGAAAACGTAAGCGACAGGTTGTACGGGCTCGACGTGAAGTCGAACGGGAATGTCTTGTTGGCGTCGCGGAGGGCCTGCGCCGCCGCCGGCGTCCACGTCATCGCGCTGCACTTGGCGGTGATCGCGCTCAGGCCCGCGCCGCGGCGCAGCGAGTCTGTGGTGTAGCAGCTGGCCTGACTCGACGCCGACTGGCCCTGCGCCTGCCCCACGAGGTAGTCGGCGTTCTTGTACTGCGTGGTGTAGCCGCCGAGCTGCGCGCCCAGCGAGACCGTCGGCGTGTACGCGCTCCGCGCGGACCGCACGCCCTCGGCCGAGGCTGTCTGCCGCGATTGATAACCCTGCAGCGTGGGATTGCTCTTGCGGGCAATGTCGAGCAGCTGGCCGAGTTCGAACGACGGCGCGGCGACGGTCGTCACGGGGACGAGTGCCACCGGCCCGGGTCGCGCGACGCCCAGCTGCTGGAAGAGCTTGAGCTGGTCCACCTCGGCGGTATTGCGGGCGCGGAGCACCGCCACCTGCTGCTGGCCGACGGCCACTTCGGCGCGCTTGACGTCAAGCGCTGTACCCGAACCGACCCCCTCCTTCGCTTTCGCGAGATCGAGGTCGAGCTGGACTTTCTTGAGGAGTGAATCCTGCAGCGTCGCGCTGGCGGCGCTCTGCAGGGTGGTGAGGAACTGCGCCACCACCGTACTTCGCAGGCCCAGATCGGCCGCCGCGACGTCGGCCTCGGCAGCGTCCATGTTGGCGCGCGCACGGCGCACCTCGGCGACCGTCGCCGCCGACATACGCGCGTTGAAGTTCAGGCCCCAGCTGCTCGAGATGATGTCGGACGTGGCGCCGAACGCCACGCCGCCGAAGAACTCGGGCTTGCCTTGGCGGTAGCCGGTGCTGAACGAGGCATCAGCGCCCGGCAGGAAGGCGCCGTAGGCCGAGCGCAGTGCAAGCCGCGCGCGCGTGCGACCGCTGAGCTGCTGCTGGTAGACGGGGTTGTTCTTCTTGGCAATGCCAATGGCGTCGTCCAGGCTCAGCGTGCTCGGCGCCGACTGCGCGGCGGCCGACAACGCGACTCCGGAAACGACAAGGGCGGTCAGGAACTGGCGCATGAGGGATGCATCCAATGGTTGGGTCTGACGGGTCGTACGGGATGACGGCAGGCTGAGTTTCATGGTGCGGCGCGCCCCCTGCCGACCGGCGGCGAGCACGCCGGGTGTGATGGACCGCATGTCCGGGACTATCGGGGTGTTGCTTGTGGTGCGTCGTCGCGCAACGCGACGAGCTTTTCCGACGGCACGGCGACTTTCAAGACGCGTCCGGCGGTATCGACCCAGACTTCGCGCACCGTCCCCGCTCCCTCCTCGCGCACCACGAACTTGCGCGCCTCGATGGACTGCAGTGCGATCGAGACGTGATCCGCGCCCGCGTCCTCGACGGTGAGGGTCACGACCACGCCGCGCGACGGTACCACTGCGGCGACCGGCCCGCGACGACGCGCGACCACGAACTGCAGCGGATGCATGACGCCATCCTCGACGATCAATGCGCCGGGAGGCAGCGGGAGTTCGCGAGCTGATTCCCCGGCGCCGCGCATGGCGCGGGCGCTGTACCGGCGCCCAACGACTTCGGCGCGATACACCTCGCCGGGGCGCCCGTCGTCGGCCGACTTGGACTGAAAGCGCACTGGATGGCCTGCGGAGTCGGCGCTGAGGTCTACGGTCAGGCGATGCGTGCCGGTGACCACCACGCCGCGGGTCAGGGTCTCGTACGCGCCGCCAGTCGTCGGGACGTGCCGAATCGAGAAGTCCTCGCG
Organism: Gemmatimonadota bacterium; assembly: GCA_023249305.1. Lineage (GTDB taxonomy): Bacteria > Gemmatimonadota > Gemmatimonadetes > Gemmatimonadales > Gemmatimonadaceae > PNKL01. The sequence goes on along the minus strand of JAHFCU010000036.1, from coordinate 8,771 downwards.
GCCGACGCGCTCCCCAGCCCGGCTGAGCGTGAAGCTGCCGTCGTCAACGACCGTCACCTGGCCGTAGGCGGAATTCGCGACAAGCGCCGTCGCGGCAACGTAGAGGAGAATTCGAGTCATCGGCAGACTATAATAGTAGGCCCTCGTCGCGCGCCGTGCATCTGGCGCGAACGAGCTGTTGGTTCGCTCCTGCCGCGCGAGCGGGGTATAATCCTCGCGAGTGACTACTCCAGTCCGAACGATTGTCTCGACACGTCCACTGACGCGGTTTGGCGCGCGCTGGGCGTGGATGTCGTCCGCCGCCGCGGTTGTTCTGCTGGCGGCGGTGTGGATTCGCGTGCAGCAACCGGCTTGGCTGTGGGCGTGCGGCCTCGCCGTGCTCATCGCCATTCTGGCGCTCGGACGGGCGCGCCAGCGCGGGCGCGAGCTGGTCTTTCTCGTGCTGGCCGTGCTCTACGTCGGGGAGGGGATTCGCGCGCGTGCGGAACACGTGCGGCGCGAGGTCGACTGGTTGCGGTGGAGCCGGGAGGCTGGCGCGCGCGCGACCGAGGATTTCGCACGGCGCATCGAGGCCACGGGCGTGGACTTGCGCGCCGCAGCGCATGCGGCGGCGGCGCTCGACGTGGCGGACAGCGGCGCTCTGCCGTGGACGGCGATGGAGCGTCTCGTGCGTGCGCATCCCGAGCGCGCGGTGCTGCGTGCTCGCAGCGGGAGGCCGGAGTCATGGGCGGGGCGCCTCCAGTTGCCGGTGGATTCGCTACCGGCGACGCATGGGGTGATGGCGACGCCCTTCTTCCTCGTGCTGTACGTGGCCGAGCGGCGCGGCGCCGTGACCGCTATCGCGACGGCGCTGCTGCACGCGGAACCGCCGGCCGACCGGCTCACGACCGCACTGGACGTGACCGGTGCGCGCGCGCCAGGCGTTGCGGGATACGTGTTCGACCCGGCGAATGTCGCGGGCGATTCAGTGCGTCGGGTGGTTGTTGATGGTGATGCGGTGCTCGCGGTGCGTGCGATCATGGCGCCGCCGGAGATCGTCGCGCTCGAGGCCCTGGAGCACTCGCGCCTGCGCAGCGGCGTGTTGCTCACGCTGCTCGCGCTGCTGTTCATCGCGGCCGCATGGCGTCGCGAACACCGCCTGCGCACGCGCCTCGCGGCGCTCGGCACGGTGGCCGCCGCTCTGGCGGTGCTACCGCTTGGCGCGTACTCGAACTTCTCGCGCTGGTTCGACGCCGGGTTGTACTTCACGCCGACGCTCGGGCCGCTCACCGCCAACGTGGCGGCGCTGGCGGTGGCGAGCGGGCTCGCGCTCACGGCACTCTTCGCGGTGCTCGGTCATCCGCCGAGGCCGCGCACGCGGTGGACGTGGATCGGCGTGCTCGTGGTGGTCTCCTCGGTGGGTCCATTCCTGCTGCGCGACTTGGCGCGAGGAATTCGCGTGCCAAGCGCTGGCATGACAACGGCGCTCTGGCTCGCGTGGGAGCTCTCGGTCTTTCTCGCGGCCTTCGTCGTGCTGCTCCTTGGCGTGACGGCGGGGCAGGCGGGTGTCGGGGCGCGACGCGGCCTGCCGGGCTGGCTGGCACCGAGCATCGCCGGTGTCTCCGCGTTGATGGCGCCGGTGCTGCTCGACGCGCCGGCGAGCCTGCCCGGCTGGTATCCGCTGCTGTGGATCGGCGCCATCGCCGCGCTGGCGCTCGCGCGTCGCGCGCGTCGCGCTTTCCTCCGCACCGCGTTTGTCGCAGCGTGCGGCGCCGTCACGCTCGTCTGGTCGGCTTCCGTTCGACAGCGCGTGCAGCTCGCGGAGCGCGACGTTGCCGGGCTGAGCCTGCCCGACCCGGACGCCAGCTCGCTGCTGCAGCGCCTCGCCGAGGACCTCGTGCAGGGCGCACCGCTGCCCTCGCGAGCGGGGTTGCTGGCGCGCTACGCCTCGAGCGAGATCGGGGCGGCCGGGTTCCCCGCGGAACTCACCGCGTGGGATTCTGCGAGCCGTCCGGTGGCGGACTTGCGGGTGGGCATGGCCTCCGGCTCGACGACTGGACTCGACGCGTTTGCGGCTGAAGCACGCCGCAGCCGGCTGCCGATGCTGCGCCAGACGACGGCAGCTCCTGTTGCGCAGCTGGTGCTCGCGGTGCCCTACGCGAATGGCTCGGTGGCCACCGTCGTGATCGCGCCGCGCACCAAGCTGGTGCCCGCGGATCCGTTCATCGGCATGATCGGGCTGGGACAGTCACCGAGTGCCGAGCCGCCGTACACACTGCAACTTGGCGATGCGCACGATCTGGTGGTCGGCGGACGCACGTGGACGCGACACGACGACGAACTGCACGGCGACTGGTCGGTGCCGATCGGCGATGCCGGCTCGGCGCGCGTGCATGCGCGCGTCGAACTGCGCGGTCTCGAGGCGCTCGCCCCGCGCGGCGCCCTCCTCGTGATGGTGGACCTGCTGCTCGTGTCATTGCTGTGGGGCCTGCTGTTCGCCGCCGAGGGAACAGGTCAGCGCTGGTTGCGCGCGTGGGCGCGCGGCTGGCCGCGCAGCTACCGGCTGCGCCTCTCGCTCGCCTTGTTCGCGTTCTTCGTGCTCCCGGCTGGCGGATTTGCGGCGTGGAGCTATCGCCGCCTGCAGGCGGACGACCGGCAGAGTCGCGACTTGCTGGTGCGCGAGACGCTGCGCGGCGTGGCAGCGTCGAACGACAAGCTGACCGAGGCGGCGGTACGCTTCGACACGCCGCTGCTGCTGTACGCGGATGGCCTGCTGGTGGGCACGAGCGACCCGCTCTACGACGCCCTCGCGCCCGTCGGGCGCTTGCTGCCGCCGCCGGTGGTTCACGTGTTGGGCGCCAACGACGACCTGCTCGCTGGTATGGATGAAGAGGTGGGCGGGACGACCGTTCGTTTTGGCTATCTCGCGGCGGTTGATTCGACTGGTGCGCGCCGCGTCCTCTCGGCCCCTGCGCGAAGTGACTAACTGATGCTCGACCGGCGGCGCCGCGACGTGACGGTGCTGGTGCTTGTCGTCACGGCGCTTGGCGCGCTGGCCGCATTCTGGCTCAGCGGGCTCGCGGCGCGCACATTTGCGCGCCCGATTGACACACTGCGCCTCGGCGCGCTGGCGGTGGCCGGCGGTGCGCGCGAACCGCTACCGGCCGGTCGGCCGCCCGTAGAGTTCGAGCCCGTGTTCGATGCATTTCGCCAGATGGCGGCTGACCTGGGAGCAAGCCCCGATGCGCTCGAAGCCGCAGAGCGCCGTCTCGCCGCAGTGCTTCGCGACGTGGCGAGCGGCGTCGTGGCGGTGGATGCCGAGGGGCGCATCTCGCTGGTCAACCCACGTGCGGTGGCGCTCCTGCCGAGCAGCGCTGCCCCCGGCGTTGCCGCCGACGAGGTGCTCGACGCGCCGCTTGCCGACCGGCTGCGTCGCTTCCTCGCCGGTGTCGTCGAACAGGAGGAGTTCGACATCGAACGCCGCGGCGGCGTGCAGCTGCACGTGCGGCTTACCCGGCTGCTTCGCGGCGCGCGCGGCGCGGTCATCACGCTCGACGACCTAAGCGAGCTGGCGCGCGCGCAGCGCGTGCTCGCGTGGGGCGAGATGGCACGGCAAGTCGCGCACGAGATCAAGAACCCGCTCACGCCCATGCGTCTCGGCATGCAACATCTTCGGCGCGCGCGCGGCGACACGCGCGTGGACTTCGACGACGTGCTGGACCAGAACGTCGATCGCATCCTCGCGGAAATTGACCGCCTCGACGAGATCGCCCGCGCCTTCAGCCGCTACGGTATGCTTCCCGAGGAACAGGAGCCGCCCGGCGCCGTGGACATCGCCGCGATCGTTGCGGACGTCGTGCGCCTCGAGCAACTGGGTGCGGGCGACGTCGAGTGGCTGGTCGACGGCGCCGGCTCGTCGGTGATGGCGCTTGCGCGCGAGCCCGAACTGCGCGAAGCGCTGCTCAACGTGCTCGAGAACGCGCGGCATGCGGGGAGCCGCCACGTGCGGGTGTCTGTGGGCAAAGGCGAACGGGCGGTTCGGATTGTCGTGCGCGACGATGGCCACGGCATCGCCGCGGACGTGCTGCCGCGCATCTTCGAGCCGCACTTTTCCACGCGCACGAGCGGGAGCGGCCTGGGCCTCGCCATCAGTCGCCGGTTGATCGAAGGATGGGGCGGCGACATCGAGGTGACGAGCGCGACGGGCGAGGGAACGGCGGTCACGATCCGTCTGGTCGGCAAGGCGGCGGGCTGACAACTTTGACGCGACGATGAGCGCCACCCCCTCCCCATCGCCGTCGCGTACGACGGGCATTCCGCTGCACCTCGATCGGTGGGTTCTGCCCCCCGGATGGCGCTGGGGCGACGAGGGCGTCGTCACGCCCCACCGGCATTCGATGCAGGTGATCGACGCGTTCGGGCGATCGCTGGCCCTCGTCACCGCGCCCGATCCGGCGCACGAGGCATGGCTCTTCGCCGAGGCGCGGCAGTTGGCGCACCGCAATCACCCGAGCATTCCGACGACGTATCACTTCTGGCGCCGTTACCGCGAGAGCCCACGCGGTCCGGGCTATCTGCGGCGCTGGGTTGCTGGTGAAACAGTCACCGCGCATCTACGACGTATCCGCACCGAGACGGTGCCGTACATGCTGCGCGTGCTGCGGGCCGCGGGGTCGGCGCTCGCGTACTTGCACGACGCGGGCACAACGCACGGCGCTGTATCACCCGACACGATCTACACGACACCGGCGGGACGGCTCTACCTGCTCGGCTGGCAGTGGGCCGTGCCGCTCGATGCGCTTCCGGCTGGCCTTCGTCCCGATCCGGCGGCGGTTCCGACGCCGCGCGAACTGGTGAGCGGCCCGTGGCGGCCAACGCCGGCGAGCGACCAATGGCAGCTGGGCGCCGTCTGCTTCGCCATGCTCACGGGCGAGTTGCCGCCGCGCATCGAGGTGCCGCCAATTCGCTGGGTTCGTCCCGACTGTCCGGCGAGCGTCGCCGAGTTGGTGGACAGCGCGCTCGCGCCTGAAGCGGGCGATCGGTTCTTCAATCTCGCGGCGATGCTGCGCCAGATCGAGCGCATCTCCGGCACGGGCACCCCGCTGGTGGTCGGCGTAGATCAGTCATCGGGCGAGTATCGTGCCGTGTCGGAGGAGGACCGCCTGCGCTGGGCGACCGGCGACGACTACGAGGTGCTCGCGTCGCTCGGTGCCGGACAGTTCGGCTCAGTGTGGCGCGTGCGCGATCTCTCGCTCGAGCGCGAGGTCGCGCTCAAGATGCTGCATCCAAACGTCGCGCGAAACGAGGACGCGGTGGCGCGCTTCCGCCGCGAAGCACGGCTGGCTGCGCAGCTCAAGCATCCGGCCATCGTGCCCATCTACGCGTGGGATTCGAAGGGCGACGTGTCGTGGTACATCATGGAGGTGCAGGAGGAAGGCTCGGTGGCCGACCTTGTGGCGCGCCAGGGGCCGCGCACGATCGCGGAGATCGCGCCGCACGTGGACGCGGTACTCGACGGGCTCGCTCTCGCGCACGCCAACGGCATCATCCACCGCGACATCAAGCCTGAGAACATCCTGATTGACCGCTACCAGCAGTGGCGGCTCTCGGACTTCGGCATCGCGAACGCGCTCGGCGACGACAAGACGGGCGCGTCGGGTACGCCCGCGTTCGCGGCGCCGGAACAGTTGCTGGGCGAGGCACAGGGCGTGGGCGCCGACCTGTTCGCCGTGGCGGGCATCGTGATCTTCGCGCTGACCGGCGCGCTGCCGTTCGGGGGCGGCGACGCGCGCGCCATTCTCGCGCAGCAACTCGCGAAGCGCGTGGACCTCAGCGTCTTTCCGCCCGAGCTTGCCGACTGGTTGCGGCGCGCGCTGGAGCCGGATCCCGACCGGCGATTCGCGGATGCCGCGACGATGCGGCGCGAGTGGCGTGCGTTGACGCGCGAGCTGCAGCGTCAGGAGCGGCGCGCCACGCGCTGGTCGCGCGTGTGGAAGTCGGTCCGCCGCTTCTTCACGAAGCCGCGCTAGCGAAGCGCGCGCGTGCCGCGCCTACGGCGCGCCGCGCACCGTCTTCACGTTCACGAACGACCGTAGCCCTTCACGCGCGAGCTCGCGCCCGATGCCGCTCGTCTTGATGCCGCCGAAGGGGAAGCGCGGATCGCTCGCCATCATCCCGTTGATGAATACAGTACCGGCCTCGATGCCGTCGGCGAAGCGACGTGCCTCTGCTGCGTCGCGCGTCCAAACCGCCGAGCCCAATCCGAACGTGGTGTCGTTCGCCAGCGCGAGCGCCTCGTCGGCAGAGTTGACGCGGAAGAGCGGTGCAACAGGCCCGAACACTTCCTCGCGCGCCGCCGCGGAGTCACGCGGCACGGCGGCGAGCACCGTCGGCGGATAGAAGTGGCCGGGACCGGCAGGCACCGTGCCACCGCAGAGTACGCGCGCGCCGGCGGCGACGGTGCGCCGCACCTGGTCGTCCACTTCCGCGCGAATCGCCGCCGTCGCCAACGGGCCAACATCGGTGGCATCGAGTAGGGGATCGCCCACGCGCAGTGCGCGCATCGCCGAAGTGAAGCGTTCGGCGAATGTGTCGTATACGTCGGCATGCACGATGAACCGCTTGGCCGCGATGCACGACTGGCCGTTGTTGATGCAGCGCGCGCGCACGGCGGTCTCGGCGGCCGCCTGCACGTCAGCGCTTGAAAGCACGACAAACGGGTCGCTGCCGCCGAGCTCGAGCACGCAGGGTTTCACGGCGCGCCCCGCGCGCGCGCCGACATCGCGACCCGCTGGCTCCGACCCGGTGAGCGTCACCGCGGCGACGCGCTCGTCGTCAATGAGCGCGCCGGCGCGCGCGGCGCTCACGAGCAGCGTGGTGAACGCGCCGTCGGCGGCGCCTGCCTCGACAAAGAGCCGCTCGATGGCCAGCGCGCACTGCGGCACGTTCGACGCGTGCTTGAGCATCACGACGTTGCCGGCCGCGAGCGCGGGAGCGGCGGCGCGAATCGCCTGCCAGTATGGGAAGTTCCACGGCATGATGGCGAGTAGCACGCCGAGCGGGAGGAAGTGCACGGCGCCGTCCTCATGTTCGTCGCGCACTACGCGCTCCGGGGCGAGGAAGCCTGGCGCCATCTCCGCGTAGTAGCGACATGCATGCGCGCACTTGGCGACTTCCTGGCGTGACGACTCGATCGGCTTGCCCATCTCGAGCGTCGCGAGACGCGCCAGTGCCTCGCGTTCCGCGTCGAGCAAGTCGGCCATGCGCCGCAGCAGCGCGACGCGCGAGTTGAGCGGGGTGTCGCGCCATTTGCGCGCGGCACTCGCCGCGCGCGCCACGCGGCGTTCGACTTCTTCGTCGCTATGGTCGGCGATGACCGCGAGCACGTCGCCGGTGGCGGGATTCACGCTGGTTTGAGGCATGCAGGCACGATGCACATCGGCTTTCTCGTGCGCCAGTACGCGCGCTGCCACGCGCAGGGGGGCAGCCCGGCCGCGCCGCCCCCGCACCCCGCCCATCCTCGCTGGCTCTACTTGGCCGGCTGCGTCTCGTCGAGCCTGCTGATGTCGAGTGACATCACTCCCGCGGCGTTCGGCGGGAGGAAGATGTTCGTGAACTTCGTGTCCCAATCGAGCTCGTCGGGCTTGTAGGACGTGCGGGCGTGCACCGTCGTGGCGAACGTGTCGTCGGTGCCGGTGATAAGTAGCAATATCTCCGCATCCTTCTCGTGTAGCGCCGCGGCATCGAGCGCCCATAGCGGACTGGCGGGCGTGATGGGATGCACGATCGTCCACGCCAGCGGGAAGAACGTAACTTCGGCGCGGTCCAGCGCGAGCGCACGATACCGGCGGACGGGAACGCCGCCCGATGCATCCACATAGGAAAACGAGAGTGACGCCTTGAGTTCGATCAGCTCATTCTTGCGGCCGTTGGCCATGCGGATCATGAGGGCGCTGCCGTCGCGGAACGGCGCGATGACGGCGCGCTTGCTGAAGGTGATCGCCGCCGTGGGGCGGGCGAAGCGCGCGAAGAACAAGCCCGTGATGAGCGCCTGCGCGAGCACGCCGACCAGCGCCTCGAACGTCATGACGAAGAGCGCCGGCATGCCGGCCGGGCTGATGTTGCCGTAGCCGATCGTCGCGAACGTCTCGACCGAGAAGAAGAACGCCCGCGCGAACGGCCCGCCCATGGACGTCGCCCCGGTGCCGACGATCGCCGCGTCGCCGCAGAGCATGTACGTCGCGGCGAAGAACAGGTTGATGCCGAGGTAGATGAGCACGACCCAACTGAAGAACGCAGTCCACCGCGCCGTGAGCGCGCTGTGGTACAGGCTCACCGCCTCCGACCAAGGCAGGCCGACACGCCGCACGTTGAACGAGCCGTCCGGGTTCAGCAGGCGCTTGCGGCTCGCCGTCGAAACGACGGCGCCGAAGCCGAGGTCGCCCTTCTCCTCGGGCCCCTTGGCCGTCGGGACGGCGGCGTAGTTCATGGTTTCCATAGGCGTGCTAACTTACGTCAGCGCGCTTCGCCGCGCTGGAGTAGGTTAGGAGAGCCCCCCTCGCGCGCCGGTCCTGACGCTGCGATCCGCAATGAGGACGTTCACTCCCGGGCAATCGCCCGATGCTGCTGGCGGGCCAAATGACATTTGAAGAACTGGAGACTCCCGCGCCGCTCGTTGACCTCGACGTCATGGCGAGCAATCTCAATGCAATGCAGGCATACGCTGACGCGCACCAACTCGCGCTGCGCCCGCATACGAAGACCCACAAGTCCGTGTTCGTGGGGCGCGAACA
>JAHFCU010000035.1 GCA_023249305.1 Gemmatimonadota bacterium | reverse complement strand
CGCGGGCGGTCGCGCCTCCGGCCCCGCGCGGGGCGCGAGCAGCGCCGGCGGCGCCGGCAGCGGCCTGTCCTGGCGGCGCCGCAGGGGCAGGCGTTGTGGGTTCAGGGGCCCGCCGTGTCAGCGAGGCGCAGCTGGCGGCGAGGACGAGTGGAGCCGCCATCAGGCGGCGCACGACGCGTGGCGAGGGTCGCATGCGAAGATCTCGTGGCTCGAGGAAAGGGGGCCAGTCGAAGAAACAACGCAGCGCCGCGACGCGCCGTTGAACGTGCGTGAGGCGTCCGCAGGAGCTGGGCGCGCCGCGCGCCTTACGCGCGATCGTGCGTCGCAGCCATCACGGGCAGGGAGGGATTCGAACCCCCGAGACCCTTGCAGGTCCGCCGGTTTTCAAGACCGGTGCATTCAACCACTCTGCCACCTGCCCCGTTGGTCCGACACGCAACGCCGCGCGGCGAACCGTGTGGAAAATCACCAGTTGGCACGCTTCGCGCCACCTAGTCCGGTTGGCCGGTCCCGAGCAGATCTGAGTGGCGCGAGGTTGATACGGCGTACAACTCCGGGGCCTTCCCTGAGCCAGCGAACGGGTATCCCCGATGGCGGCGCAGGGCTCTCGCCGCGATCGATCATTCGCCCGTGACGTGGACAGGCAAAGTACGGGTATTTCATATGGGCATCGCGTAACCGGAAGCCGGTTGGCCGATACGTGAACGTGCATGCTTCAGGTGCTCCTGTTGTACTGCAATCTGTCAATGGCTTCCGGTTGAGTTTCTGATGCTTGTTTTGGGTTGCTATGGACAATGCTGTGTAGAAGATTTGTTACCGCCCCCCGGCCGAATTGAGACGCACGTGAACATGCGAGTGCAGAGCACGTCGTTCCGCGATGCCGTGGCCGGGGGTGCTGAGTTCTCCCTACACCCCAGGAGTGAACCCCATGTGGCGGACTGGAGTTGTGGCTCTGTTCGCGGCCCTTTGCGTGAGCGAACCGGCGCTCGCGCAGAATGCACGAATCACCGGCACCGTGCGTGCGGCGGACGGATCGGGGCCCGTAATGGGCGCCGGCGTCACGATCTCGCGCACGAATCGCGGCACCGTCTCGCGTGACGACGGCCGCTACACCATCAGCGCGCTCGAAGCTGGGGCGTACGTCGTAGTCGCCCGGCGCATCGGGTACGCGCCCGATTCGCAAACGGTCAGACTGTCGGCGGGCGCTACGGCGATCGCGGACTTCAACCTCAAGGTGACGGCGGCGCAGATCGGCGGCGTCGTGATCACGGGCTACGGCGGCGTCAAGGACGTCCGCGACCGCACCGGCCTTGTCGAAATGGTGAAGGAGAAGGACTTCAACACCGGCCGCGTTATCGGGGCGCAGCAGCTGATTCAGGCCAAGATTCCCGGCGTGCAGGTGATGGACAACAACGAGCCCGGCGGCGGCATGTCGCTGCGCATCCGCGGCGGCACCTCGGTGAATGCCAGCAACGAGCCGCTGATCGTCATTGACGGCGTGCCGCTCTCCATCGGCGGCGGCGTCTCCTCGGGCCGCAACCCGCTGAACTTCCTTAACCCGGCCGACATCGCAAGCATCACCGTGCTCAAGGACGCGTCGTCGACGGCCATCTACGGGTCGCGCGGCGCCAACGGCGTCATCCTGATCACGACCAAGTCGGGCATTACCGGCGAGTCGGCGGTCACGTACTCGAGCAACTACTCCACCTCGAGCATCGTGAAGAAGCCGAACGTGCTGAACGCCACGCAGTATCGGGCGGCGGTGCAGCAATACGCGCCGCAGAATATTCAGTACCTGGGCAACGCCAATACCAACTGGATTGATGCCGTCACGCAGGCAGCGGGCGGTGCGGAACAGAACCTCTCGATCGGGGGCGGCAAGGACGACATGCACTACCGCCTGTCGCTCGGCAGCCTGAACCAGACCGGCATCCTGAAAGGCTCCATCACGTCGCGCGCGTCCATGGCGCTGACGTACAGCGACATCCTCTTTGGCGACCGCCTGGAATTCCGTGCGAACCTGAAGGGAAGCAAGGCGGACGACAACTACGCGCAGGCTGGCATTGGCGGTGCGACCGCGATGGGGCCCACCCAGCCCATCAAGAACGCCGATGGCTCGTGGTTCCAGTGGACCGACTGGCTTGGACCCGGCAACCCGCTGGCGGACCAGGCGATGATCAGCGATCACGGCACGGTGTACCGTACCGTCGGTAACATCGAGGCCAAGTACAGCGCGCCATGGATCGAGGGGCTGACGGCGACCGTTCGCACGGGCTACGACTTCACACAGTCCTCACGCGCGACGTTCTCCCCGAGCACGTCACGCTACGATCTGCGGACGAGCCGGGGCGGCCGGATTGACAAGAACAACCCGCGCCAGACCAACACGCTGCTCGAGCTCTTCGGCACGTACACTCGGAAGCTTGCCGGCACGGGGAGCACCTTTGACGTCACCGGCGGCTACACGTATGAGAACTCGCGCGGCGACTATCCGTCGTTCTACGCGGAAGGTCTGTCGACGGACCTGCTCTCAGCCAACGGCGTGCCAGGCGCCAAGACCCAGCAGAACTTCCTGACCGTGGACGAAAGCAAGCTGATCTCGTTCTTCGGGCGCGCCAACTTCACGCAGTCGGACAAGTACCTGCTGACGGCCAGCGTGCGCCGCGACGGCTCGTCGCGCTTCGGCGCCGGGAACCAATGGGGCGTCTTCCCATCGATGGCCGGTGCCTGGCGCATCATCGAAGAGCCGTTCATGCAGAACATCCCCAAGCTGTCGGACCTCAAGCTGCGCGCCTCGTGGGGCGTCAACGGCAACCAGTCGTTCGGCAACTACCTGTTCCTCTCGACCTACACCGCGGGCGACTCGAAGGTGCAATATCCCTTCGGGAGCACGTGGGTGACGACCATCCGGCCGAGTGCGGTGGACCCGGGGATCAAGTGGGAGCAGACGGCCTCGACGAACTTCGGCGTGGACTACGGCTTCTACAACAACCGCATCACGGGCACGATTGACTGGTACACCAAGACCACCAAGGACCTGCTCTTTCGCGTGCCGGTGGCGCAGGGGACGAACATTGGCGACTACGTGATGACGAACATCGGCAGCATGAAGAACACGGGCATCGAGCTCGGCATCAGCGGGGTGGTATTCGACGGCAAGACGTCGGCCTTCCGCTGGGACGCCAGCCTTACGGCGTCGCACAACGTCAATAAGATCACGGCGATCAGCGCCCAAGGCAGCGACAAGCTGCTGTGGGGTCCGTTCATCAACGGCGGCGTAGGCAATCAGGTGGAGGTGCTGAAGCCCGGTCTGCCGATCAACACGTTCTACGTTTTCCAGCACAAGGTCGGCTCCGACGGCAAGCCAGTGGGTGGCGCCGCCACCGACATCCAGATGTACGTCGACCAGAACAAGGACGGCGCGATCACGGTGGACGACAAGATCCCGTTCCACAGCCCCGCTCCGAACTGGATCATCGGACACACCTCGACGATGTCGTACAAGAACTGGGACGCGTCGTTGACGGCTCGCGCCTCGCTCGGCAACTACGCCTACAACAACGTGGCGTCGAGCAACGGCACGTACCGGTCGCTCGTGGGCAACCAGTCGCCGCCAAACCTCGAGGCGTCGGTGCTCAAGTACGGTTTCACGGCAACGCAGTACTTCTCCGACCTGTACGTCGAGAAGGCGTCGTTCCTGCGACTCGACAACATCAGCGTGGGCTACCGCTTCAAGAACGTCCCGCAGATCAAGTCGGTGCGCGTGTATGGCGCGATCCAGAACGTGTTCACGTCCACGAAGTACACGGGCGTTGATCCGGCCGCGGCCGCCCTCAATAGCGGCGTCGACAACAATCTGTACCCGTTGTCGCGCACGTTCACGTTCGGCCTCAACCTCGGCTTCTGAGCGGAGACGCTACCATGAAAAATACCATTCGCTCCATGCTCCTCACCGCCAGCGCGCTGCTGGTGGTGGCCGCGTGCACCGATCCGACGGTGGCGCCCAAGAGCAGTGTCAGCAGCGCCAACATCTTCACCCAAGAAGCGTCGTACACGCAGTTCCTCGCGAAGATCTACGCCGGCCTGGCGGTCACGGGCCAGCGTGGTCCGGACGGGAGCGGTGACATCCAAAGCATCAGTGACGAAGGCTTCTCGCAGTACATCCGCCTCTGGTGGCAGATGGAGGAGCTGCCGACGGATGAAGCCGCCATCGCCTGGAACGACGGTCCGCTGCAAGAGCTCAACACGCAGATCTGGTCGTCGTCGAACAGCTTCCTCGGCGGCATGTATGCCCGCGTCTTCTTCCAAGTGGACCTCGCCAACGAGTTCCTGCGGCAGACGACCGACGCGCTGGTTGCCTCGCGCGGCGTGAGTGCGGCAATGAAGGCCAACATCAAGACCTACCGGGCCGAGGCGCGCTTCCTGCGCGCGTACAGCTACTGGCACGGCATGGATCTGTTCGGCGCCATCCCGCTCGTTACGGATGCCGACGCGCTCGGCAAGACACCGCCGAAGCAGGCGACCCGCGCCGACATCTACGCCTTTGTTGTCAGCGAACTGAACGCGATTCGCAGCGACTTGCCGGCGGCCGGCACGGCTGAATACGGCCGCGTTGACCAAGACGCGGTGGCGATGCTGCTCGCCAAGGTGTATCTGAACGCGCAAGTCTACAGCGGCACGGCGCACTACGCCGAGGCGCTGGCCGAGGCGTCGAAAGTCATCGCCGGTCCTCGCCGGCTGGACGCCAACTTCCGGCGCCTCTTCTCGGCGGACAACAACACGTCGCCGGAGATGATCTGGTCGATTCCGCAGGATGGAGTCCACGCCCAGAACTGGGGTGGTACGACGTTCCTGATTCACGCTGGAGTCGGTGCGAACATTGACGCAGGCGCGTACGGCATTGACGGCGGCTGGTGGGGTTTGCGCACGAAGCCGAACATCGCCGCGCTCTACCCGACCGCGGGGGCGACCAGCCCCGACAAGCGCTCGTCATTCTTCACGACGAGTGGCTTCTCGGGCAACGTGACGAATCTGACCGATTACACCACCGGCGTCGGTTCGCCGAAGTACACGAACAAGACGTCAACCGGCGCCACGGGCTCGAATCTCACGTTCCCGGACACGGACTACCCGGTTTTCCGGCTTGGCGAGGCGTATCTCATCTACGCCGAAGCCATGCTGCGTGGCGGCGGCGGCACGCGCGCGCAGGCGCTGACATACATCAACGCGTTGCGTGGTCGCGCTTACGGCAACACCTCGGGCGATATCGCCGACGCGGCGATGACCACCGCGTTCGTCCTTGACGAGCGCGCTCGCGAGCTCTTCTGGGAAGGGACGCGCCGCACCGACCTGATCCGCTATGGCCAGTTCAGCACGGCGGGCGTGTGGGCGTTCAAGGGCGGCACGGCTGCGGGGGCGGTGACGGCAGCTTTCCGCGACCTGTATCCGTTGCCGGCGAATGAATTGAATGCGAACCCGAACCTGAAGCAGAACACAGGGTACTAAGCCTTGCGTAGTTTCAAACGCCCGGTCCGAGGCCCAGCTTCGGGCCGGGCGTTTGCGTCGGCCCTGCTGTACGCGGCGTTTGTGGCCGCGTGCAGCGGAGCCGGCTTGTCTGGCCCGACCGGCGACGCGGTGCCGCCAACACCTCCCGAACGGCCCGTGCTCGCGCCGACGTATCGCGCGTCGGGGCACGCCGCCGCCGGTGACACGTTCGTGCAGCTCTTCGAGTGGTACTGGACCGACGTTGCCGCCGAGTGCGGGCGCTCGCTCGGCCCCGCAGGTTATCGCGCGGCGCTGGTGTCGCCGCCGCAGGAGCATAACGTCTTTGCCGGCGGCCCGTGGTCGGAGCGCTACGGCCCGGTCAGCTACTCGATTGATCGCACTCAGGGCGGGACGCGCGCCGAGTTCATTGACATGGTGGCGCGCTGCCGCACGTCCGGCGTGGACATCTACGTGGATGCAGTGATCAACCACATGGCGCCTGGTGATGGAATGGGGAGCAACGGCACGCCGTTCACCCGCTACCACTACGAGCCGCTGTACACGACGACGGATTTTCACGCGGCCTGCGCATTGAACAACTACCAGAGCGCGGCCAACGTGCAGGATTGCGAGCTGCTCGGGCTTCCGGATCTCAACACGAGCTCGACAAGCGTGCAGCAGAAGATCGCCGATTACCTCATCGGATTGGCGCGACTGGGCGTGGCGGGATTTCGGATTGATGCGGCCAAGCACATTCAGCCGGTGGAGCTCGATAGCATCGTGGGGCGCGTGAATCGCACGCTCGCGGCCGAAGGAAGAGCTCTGCCGTATTTCTTTCTCGAAGTGATTGACCCGGGCACTGAAGCCGTGAAGGTCTCGGACTACTATGGACTGGGTTACGCCACGGGCGGGGCCGCGGACATTTCGGAGTTCATGTTTCGCGGCGTCGGCGACCGGTTCAACGGCACCGGCGGTCATCGCGTGGCGGAGCTCTCGTCGTTCACCGCGCGGACCTGGCAGCTCATGCCGACCGAGAAGGCGGTTGTCTTCCTCCAGAATCATGACACGCAACGCAATGGCGGCGTGGACTACCGCGACGGCATCGCGTACCGCCTCGCCAACGTCTGGATGCTCGCTCAGCCGTACGGCTACCCGGTGGTGATGTCGGGTTATGCCTTTGATCGCAACACGCAAGCGGGACGCGACGCCGGTCCGCCGCCGCCGACGAGCGTCACGTCGTGCGCCGCGACGATGGAGATCGCCGTCATCGGCGAGTGGACGTGCGAGCATCGCGATGCGTGGATCGCCGCGATGGTCGGCTTTCGGCGGGCCGTTGCGGGGACCGATCTCGACCGCGCGTGGGACAGCGGCGGTGACGCGGTGGCGTTTTCGCGCGGCGACAAGGGATTTGTGGCGATCAACAACGGCAGTGCGAGCGTGAGCGCGACGATCACGACCGGCCTCGCGGGCGGCACCTATTGCGACATCCTGTCCGGTGCGAAGTTCGGTGTGTCGTGCACCGGGCAGGGCATCGTCGTGGCCGCCGATGGCCGTATGACCCTCACCCTCGGCGCGCGAAGCGCCGTGGTCATTCATTCAGGACAACGACTGTGATCTCGCTTCGTTTTGCAGCACTTGCTTCGCTCGTCATCGCTACCGCGGAAACTGTGGCTGCGCCAGTCGTCGGTGCACAGACCAGCACCGTCGCATCTCCCGATGGACGCACCGTCGTGTCACTCGCGTTACGCGACGGACGACTCACGTGGTCCGTGGTGCGCGACAAACGGCGGGTGGTGATGCCATCGCGGCTCGGCTTCACGTTTCGCAATGCACCCGCGCTCGAGGCGGGATTACGCGTGGCTGACAGCGCGCGCGCATCGTTCGACGAGACGTTCACGCTGCCGTGGGGCGAGGTGGCCCGCGTACGCGACCAACACAACGAGTTGCGGGTGAAGGTCATCGAAACGGCGCCGCCAGCGCGCGAGTTCTGGGTATCAGTGCGCGTCTTCGACGACGGGCTCGGCTTCCGGTACTATCTCCCCGACCAGCCGAACCTGAAGGACTTCGAGATCATGGACGAACTCACGGAGTTCTCCATGGCCGAAGACATGAAGGCGTGGTGGATCCCGGCAAACGTGCCGACGAACGACCGGACCGAGATGCTCTACTCCACGGGTCCGATCAGCAAGCTCACGCTGGTGCACACGCCGCTGACGCTCGTCGGCACAAATGGACTGCACGCGGTGATTCACGAGGCGGACCTCGTGGACTACGCCGGCATGCATCTCGCCGGTCGCAGCGAAAGCCGCACGCTGCGCGCGAGTCTCGCGCGCTGGAAGGACGGGAGCGCGGTGAAGGGGCGCACGCCGTTTATCACGCCGTGGCGAACGCTGCAGCTCGCCGACAGTCCCGAGCAATTGGCGCCGCAGCTGCTCACGCTCAAGCTCAATCCGCCGAGCCGGATCGCGAACACGTCGTGGGTGCGGCCCATGAAGTACGACGGCATCTGGTGGGCGATGCACCTGAACGTGTGGACATGGTCAAGCGGCGCGCGACACGGCGCGACGACGGAGCATGCGAAGCAGTACATCGACTTCGCGGCGGCCAACGGGCTGGGCGGCACGCTCGTGGAAGGGTGGAATCGCGGCTGGGACGGCAACTGGCTGCTCGGCGGCGGTTCGTTCTCGTTTACGCAGTCGTATCCCGACTACGACCTCGCGGCGGTCGCGAAGTACGCGAACGACAAGGGCGTCGGGCTGATCGTGCACAACGAAACGTCGGCGTTCGTGGAGAACTACGAACAGCAGCTCGATTCCGCGTTTACGGTCTACCAGAAGCTCGGCGTGCACACGATCAAGACCGGGTACGTGGGCGACACGGCGAACCCCGGCGGGCACGACCATCAGGGGCAGTACATGGTGCGCCACCACCGACACGTGATCGAAACGGCAGCGAAGCACGGTATTGCGGTGGTGATGCACGAGCCCATCAAGGACACCGGCGAGCGGCGCACGTGGCCCAACATGCTCTCGCGCGAAGGTGCGCGCGGCCAGGAGTACAACGCATGGGGCGGGGAAGGCGGCAACCCGCCGGAGCACGAGACAATCCTGTTCTTCACGCGCCTGCTCGCCGGCCCGATGGATTTCACGCCGGGCATCTTCAACCTGCTCATCACGCGCAGCGAAACGAACACACCGCGCACGCCCAACGACTCTCGGCCCCGCACGACGCTCGCGAAGCAACTCGCGCTGTACGTGGTGCTCTATTCGCCGGTGCAAATGGCGGCCGATCTCATCGAGAACTACGCGAACCAGCCTGGCTTCCAGTTCATCCGCGACGTCGCGGTGGACTGGGACACCACGCGCGTGCTGCACGGACGCATCGGCGACGACGTGGTGGTGGCGCGCAAGACCAAGGGAAAGGACGAGTGGTTCATCGGTGCGATCACCGACGAAGCGGCGCGCACCGTGGACGTGTCGCTGAACTTCCTGCCGAAGGGACAGCAGTACGTCGCGGACATCTACGCCGACGGAAAGGGCGCGAACTGGCGTGACAATCCGTTGGCGCTCTCGATCACGCACCAGCCGGTGACGGCGGCAGAGCGACTCAAGATCGTGATGGCACCGGGGGGCGGACAGGCGATCCGCCTGCGGCGCGTGCCATGAACTATTCGAGAATGAGCGAGGGGACCATGAAGAGCCTATCCATTGTCATCACCGCTTTCGCCGGCATCGTGAGCCTGCACCTCGGCGCGGCTGAGTGCGGGGCGCAGGACTTCTCCCGGGTAAGCCGGGTGGACAGCGGCAAGGCGGTCGCCGTGATGCTAACGACCTACAGCACCACGCTGCGCGCCAACGGCGTGGATTGGACGAAACTGCGGATCGCCGTCTCGGACAGCCTGGGACGAGAGATCACCTCTGCAGGTGACTCGATTCGCATTTACGTGACCGGCGATGGCACGCTCACGTCGTCGGAGGGCGACGCGTTGCCGATGGTCGCCGATACCGGTGGCGCGCGCTACGCATCCGTGCGCCTCGAGCACGGCGTGCGCACGCTCAGGTTCAAGGCGGGCACCTCGCCCGATCGGGTGAAAGTGGAAGCGCGCTCGGGGGCGCTGTTCCCCGGGGGGCACGAAATCCACACCGTGGACGCGGGCGTCAAGCTGATGACCCCGACGGCCAATCAGCTACCGCGCACGACGAAGCGCATTGACCGAATGATCGGCGCGGATATTTCGTGGCTGCCGCAGATCGAGAGCGGCGCGATGCGGTTCCCCGGGTCCATCACCGAGTTCAAGGAGGATGGAAAGAAGGTTGATGCGATCGCCCTGCTGCGGCGCCACGGGTTCAACTACATCCGACTGCGCATCTTCGTCAATCCGGCCAACCCGAAGGGCTATTCGCCGAGTGTGGGATTCTGCGGATTGGATTCGACGCTGAGCATGGCGCGGCGCGTGAAGGCGGCGGGGATGAAGCTGCTGCTCGATTTCCACTACAGCGACTACTGGGCGGATCCGCAGCAGCAGAACAAGCCGCTCGCGTGGGCCGCACTCTCGTATGCCGCGCTGCGCGACACCGTGCGGAGCTACACCTCAGGCGTTCTCAGCGCGCTGAAGCGCCAGGGCACGTTGCCCGAGATGGTACAGATCGGAAACGAGGTGAATCACGGAATCCTCTGGCCGGACGGCCACATCGGCAATCTCGACCAACTCGCCGGCCTGCTGCGCGCGGGCGTCGAGGGAGCGGAGGCCGTTGATCGCCGGATGCCAGTGATGATGCACATCGCGCTGGGCGGACAGAACGCCGAGGCGAGATTCTGGCTCGACAACATGATTGCGCGCGGTGTGAAGTTCGATCTCATCGGCCTGTCGTACTATCCGCGCTGGCACGGCACGCTCGAGGACCTGTACGCCAACCTCCATGACCTGACCAGCCGCTATCACAAGCCGGTGAATGTGGTGGAGTACTCCGACTTCAAGCGCCCCGTGCACGAAATCGTCTTCGGCCTGCCATCCGACATGGGCAAGGGCGCGGCGATCTGGGAGCCACTCGGCTGGCGGAGCGGGCTGTTCGACCGGCAGGGCAATGTTACGAGCGGGATGCGGGTCTACGATTCGCTGAATACGGAGTTTGTCGCGAAGCCGACTGGTGGTGGGACGACAAGACGGCCGTAGAGGCGGGGGGCGACATCCGCGACGGTTGGTCCGACGGGGGGGCCGAACGCGACAAGTTAGTCCGATCGGAGTCCTGGCCTGTTGCCTGTGTCGCCGGCCCATCTGTTTCCCATGCCGATTGACGTCCCCCCCCAGCGGATTCATTCACGCTGCTAGTCGACGGGTGGGTAAAGCACCCTGCTAGTTGCGGAGGGCGCCAAGCGGGGATGACCCGTGAGGCCTTCGTGCGGCCGGATGATATAGTAGTCGTGACGCCAAGTCTTGGAGGCCACGCCGGCGGCGCTGCCCGTTGGGAGTAGCGGCATTCAGCCCTTCGCGCTCATCTCTAATGACGATTACTTGACCGGACTTGACTTTACTTGAGCGTCGCCTATCCTTTCGGAAGAGTTTTCGCACAATGGAGGGTGGACGTGCCCCGTGACCCTGAGATCCTGAACATCCATGAGGCTGCCACATTCCTCGGATCTCACGAGCAGACCGTTCGCCGGTTGGCACGCCGGCGGGGCATTCCGTGCTTCAAGGTGGGACGCGATTGGCGGTTCCATCGGGGCGCGCTGGATGAATGGACGCGGCAGCATAGTCGCAATGGTCAGTCTACGGTCCTCGTGGTGGACGATGAACCCGAAGTGTGCGCGGCGATGTCGGAGATCCTCGCCGAAGCGGGCCATCGGGCGCTCTGCGCGACCGATCCCCTTGCGGCGCTCAAGATGATTGGTCACATGCCGGTGGACCTCGTGATCCTCGACCTGAAGATGCCCGGGATGTCTGGTCCGCAGTTCCTGGCACGGCTTCGGCCGACGCATCCGGAACTGCCGGTGATCATCCACACCGGGTATCCGGACAGCGAACTCATGCAGGAGGCCTCGCTGCATGGCCCGCTCTTGTTGCTACCGAAGCCCGCACAGCTCGCACTGATCGAGCGCACGGTGCGCATGGCGCTGCGGCAGTCGACGCCCTCCAGAAGACAGGGGGGCTGACTCATGCCACGCAACACACCGTCGCCGACGATGGCTCCCTCCGCCAATGTGCGCGAGGACGTGGCGCGACGCGTTCCCACGCTCGCGGCCCGCATCACAATGGTCATCGCGGTGGCGGTTCTCGTCGGGTGGGCGTTCGGCATCGAGAGCCTGAAGAGCGTGCTTCCCGGCTTCGTGGCGATGAAGCTAAACACCGCCGTCGGACTGCTGGCGGCCGCGTCGTCGCTGGCGCTACTGGCGCGCGAGCCGCTCCAGCTGCGGGCAATCATGGCGTCGCGAGTCGCGGCGGCCGCCGTCGTGTTGCTGGGCCTGCTCACCCTCGCTGAATACGTCTTCGGCGTCAACCTCGGCATTGACCAGTTGGTCGGCCGTGAGCCGACGAATGCCATCGGCACACTCGCGCCGGGACGCATGGCCCCGTTGAGCACCGTGCAATTCGTGCTCGCCGGAAGCGCACTGCTGCTGGCCAGCTTCCGGCGCACGGTCACGGTCGCGCAGTTAGTTGCGCTGGTCGTCGGTTTCGGTGCGATGGTTCCAATCATTGGCTACTTGTACCAAGCAACGAGCCAAGTGGGCGTGGGACGCTACGCGCTCATGTCAATTCCCACATGCGCGGGGTTCCTGCTGTTGAGCCTCGGGGTGCTCTTGCTCTCTCCCGAGCATGGGCTCATGAAGGTTGTGGTCAGTGACTCCCTTGGTGGCTGGATGCTGCGCCGCATGCTGCCAATCCTGGTCATCGGCTCGGTGAGTTTGGGCAAGCTGCATGATCGTGTCGTGCAACTTGGGTTCGTCGAGGACCGGTACAGTTCAGCCGTTACGGCGGATCTCGCGCTCGTGTTCTTCTTCGCCCTCCTGTGGTGGTTCGCGCGCGCCGTGAACCGCAGTGACTCGGCCCGGCGCCGAGCGGGTGACGACGCCCGAGAAAACTCCGACCGGTTGGAGATCGCGCTCGCGGCCGGACAGCACGGTCTGTACGACGTCAACTTTGAGACAGGCGAAACGAAAGTCGATGCCCAGTATGCGCGGATGCTGGGGGAAGACCCGGCGACCTTTGTGGAGACGCACGCGGGACAGACGGAGCGCTGTCATCCGGACGACCGGGCCGCGGTGCTTCAGGCCTATGAGGGGCTTTTCGGTGGCAATGACGCCGTAAGCCGCGTCGAGTTCCGGCGCCGCATGGCGGACGGGCGCTGGGCGTGGACCTCTTCCTCGGCCCGCGTCGTAGCGCGTGGCGCCGACGGACATCCGCGCCGCATGATCGGCGCACGCACCGATATCTCG
Organism: Gemmatimonadota bacterium; assembly: GCA_023249305.1. Taxonomy (GTDB): domain Bacteria; phylum Gemmatimonadota; class Gemmatimonadetes; order Gemmatimonadales; family Gemmatimonadaceae; genus PNKL01. The sequence goes on along the minus strand of JAHFCU010000035.1, from coordinate 17,422 downwards.
GCGTTGAAGGAACACCAGGCGCGCCTCGGCCAGGATGTTGACCGCGCCAGCGCGCTGCTCGCGCTTCAGGACGCGGCGATGCGCCTGAACGAGACGGAGCTGTTGCAGTTTGGCCTCGATGCCGCCGAACGACTCACCGGCAGCCGCATCGCGTTCATCCACTACGTGCACGAGGCGACCGGCGAGATCGAACTGGTGACGTGGTCGCATGCCACGCTAGCCGAGTATTGCACGGCTCTTCACGATGTGCACTATCCGGTAGACCGGGCGGGCATCTGGGCAGATGCCTACCGGCGGCGCGCGCCCGTCGTGTTCAACGACTACGCGGGCTACCAGGACAAGCGAGGACTCCCGGAGGGGCATTCGCCGCTGCATCGGCTGATCGTCGTCCCCGTGGTCGAGGACGGCGAGGTGCGCATGCTGACCGGCGTCGGAAACAAGGCCACCGACTATGTGGACGCCGACGTCGAGACGCTCCGGTTGTACGGCGAACAATTATGGGCGCTGCTGCAGCGACGGCGCGCCGAGTCGGCGCATGAGCTTCAGACCGCGGCGCTCACTGCCGCCGCCAACGCGATTGCGATCAGTAATCGCGACGGCGTCATTCAGTGGGCCAACCCGGCGTGGACCGGGCTGACCGGGTATTCGTTGGAGGAATCTGCCCGCCGGACGATGCGTGAGCTCATTGGCGTTGACGCACAGGATCCCGGATTCTCGCGCACGAACTGGCAGACGCTGCAAGAGGGACAGGAATGGGACAACGAGCTGACGTGCCTCCGGAAGGATGGCACGGAGATTTCCGTCGCCCTGGCCGTCACGCCGGTGCGTGGCGCGTCGGGTGAGGTGGAGCACTTCGTGGCGATCCTGCGCGATCTCACCGAGGACAAGGAAACTCAGGAGCGCCTGCTCCAGGTGGAGAAACTGGAGAGCGTCGGGCGGCTCGCCGGCGGCCTCGCGCACGACTTCAACAACATGCTGGGCGTGATCATCGGCCGTGCGTCGCTGGCCCGGCGCGAAGTGCCTCCCGCGCATCCGGTGCTCGCCCACCTTGAGGACATCGAGAACGCGGCGAAGCGATCCTCCACCCTCACCGGCCAGTTGCTGGCCTTCGCCCGCCGGCAGGTATTCGTGCCGCGCGTGCTCGACCTCAATCAGACGATTGAGAACATGCTCAAGTCGCTGCGGCGGCTGGTTGGTGAGACCGTGCAGGTCAAGTGGCAACCAGATCCAGGCTTGTGGCCGGTGCACATGGATCCAGGGCAGGTGGACGAGGTGCTCGCGGCCCTGTCCGTCAACGCGCGCGAGGCGATGCCGCAGGGCGGGACGCTCTCCATCTCCACACTGAACGTCAGCCGGGGCGCGGTGCCGGGTGGCGCGATCGCAGAAGCGCGTGCAAGCGACTACGTGCGCCTCGATGTGCGCGACACGGGCTGCGGCATGGACGCCGAGACGCGCGCCCGCCTGTTCGAACCGTTCTTCACGACGAAACCGTTGAGCGAAGGCATGGGCCTCAGCCTGGCGATGGTGCACGGCGTTGTGCAGCAGAACAGTGGCTGGATTGAAGTCGTCACGGCACCCGGTCAAGGGACAACGTTCTCCATCTGCATTCCGCGCGACCGAGCGGCGGCGGTGCCCGCCGCAGATGTGGTCGCCAAGCCGCTGCCTTCCGGTGCTGCGCAGACGGTCCTGTTGGCGGAAGACGAGCCGCTCGTGCTCGAGGTGGGCGAGCTGCTGCTGCGAGAACTCGGGTATGAGGTGCTCACCGCTGGCGGCGGCGCGGAGGCCATCGAGCTCTCGCGCCGGCACGAGGGGCCAATTGACATCCTAATGACCGACGTGGTCATGCCAGTCGTGAACGGCCTGAAGGTCGCCGAGACCCTGCGCGTCGAGCGGCCCGGCATCAAGGTGCTCTTCGTTTCGGGCTACACGGAGGACGTGATTGGCACGCACGGCAGGCTCCCTCCCGACATTCACTTTCTTGAGAAGCCGTTCACAATTGACAGCGTGGCGGCGGCTCTACGGTCAACGGTCGCCACATGAACACACCCCAGACGCCCGTGCTTGAGGAGACGGACCGCGACGCGCAGAAGCTAGCTGGCATCGGGCGGTTCGCCAACGTTTTCGCCCACGACTTCAACAACCTGCTGACGGTCATTCAGGCGTACACGGACCTTGCGCTGCGCGACAAGACGCTCGAGGGCAAGCTGCGGGTGTGGATGGAGGCCATCCGCGGGGCGGCAGAGAGCGCGGCGTGGCTGTCGCGCCAGCTGCTAGTGCACAGCCGCCGCAACACGGGCGTGACCAGTGACGTTGATCTCAACCTGACGGTGCGACAGTTGAGCCTTCTGCTGAAACGCGTGCTCCCCAGCCACATCGCGGCGGAGCTGCACCTTCAGGAGAACCTGCCGGCGGTCGCGGCGGATCCGGGGCTGATTGAGCAGGCGCTGCTCGGCGTTCTCACGCACGTCTTGGGCGCGGTGCCAGAGGGCGGTCGCCTGACGATTGAATCGTCGCACGCGGTCGCCGCGCTGGCGTTCGTGACGTTGCGCGTGCGCGCCATGCAGGGGAACGTGGCGGCCGGAGACGCGTCGAGTGCGACAGGCGCTTCGGGGACCACCGTCCTTGCGCCGGAGCGTGCGCGCGTTCCGGGCGCTGATGGACCGTCGCTGGTTGATGACCACGGTCTCGCGCTCGCGGCCGCCGGCGAGATCATGCAGGTGCTCCATGGGGAGATGCTCGTTGAGGGCGCAGACGCCGCGGGCGCGGGCGTGACGTTGCGCTTTCCATGCGTGGTTGCGGCGCCGGCCAACGCCGACGTCCCCAACGTGACGCCGGGCCTGCCCAGTGGACTGACCGTTCTCGTCGTTGACTCCGACGAGGCTGTGCGTCAATCGGTCGCGTCCCTGCTGGAGTCACACTCCTGCACGGCACTCGCGGCGGCGAGCGGTGCCGACGCCCTGCGCATCGCCCGCACGCATACTGGCCCAGTGCACGCGCTTCTCGTGGATCACGCGGTTCGAGACGTGCAGGCCGAGGCGCTCGCGGCTGAGTTCAGGCGGACCCGCCTGGCCGTGCCACTGCTCCTGTTGTCGGGTTCGCACGATGTTCCACCCGCTGGGACGCGGGCGTTCCTCGCCAAACCATTTGCGATGGCCGATTTGGTCAGCGCGCTCGTTCGACTTCTTCAGCCCGGCGCGCTGAGCGCGCCCGATGGGCCGCGCTCGGCCCCGGGTACACTCCAATGATGACCACCGATTACTCCACACTCCGCATCCTGATCGTTGACGACCAGGCGCACGTGCGCACCTACGTGCGCGGCATCTTGGGAGGAATGGGCATCGAGCACATCACGGAGGCCAATGATGGCCGCGCGGCGCTCGCGGCGCTCCGGCAGCCGGACCGGGTGTTTGACCTCGCGTTGGTTGACCTGAAGATGGCCGACCTTGACGGTGTCGAGACCATTCGCGAAATGGCGCGCGTGCATGCGCGATGCGCGGTGGCGATCCTCAGTGTGGAGGACGAGCATGTGATTGACGCCGCCGGCGTCCTCGCGAAGATGCAAGGGCTGCGGTTCCTCGGCGCCATCCAGAAGCCGCTCACCAGCGAGAAGCTGGAGCCGCTGCTGCTGCGCGTGGTGGGGGATGCGGTCCCGGCGACACCCGAGCTGCCCGGCATCGCGCCCGTGGAGATTCGCGAGGCCTTCGAGCGGCACGAGATGTTCTTCAACTACGATCCGCAGATCAACATCCGAAGCGGCGAGTGCGAGAGCGCACAGGCGTTGATCCGCTGGGCGCATCCCCAGCGCGGCGTGCTCGGACTGGAGGCGTTTCAGGCATTCGTGGATCGCGCGCCGGAGCACGCCAAGCGCCTGGCATCGCTGGTGCTGGGCGAGGCGGTGACCGCGTGCGGCGCGTGGCAGCAGGGTGGGCACGCGGTAGGCGTGTCAATCCCGCTTTCGCCGCGGGTCTTCGACCATGTCACGTTCACCGAGGAGATTGAGGCGATTGCGAGCCATCATCGCGTGGTGCCCGCAGCGATCACGTTCGAGCTGTCCGCGCACCATCTTCCGGGCCGACAGGTCGCGCTCATCGATATCGCCACACGCCTGCGGCTCAAGGGATTCCGCCTCGCCATCAGCGAGTTCGGCTCGGGGCACACGACGATGGATCTTCTTCAGGACGTGCCGTTCAGCGAGCTCAAGCTCGACCGGTTGATCGTTGACGGATGCGTGACCGACAAGAAGAAGCGCGCGGTCGTGGAGGCGAGCCTCGCGCTGTCCGCGCGGCTTCGGCTGCGGTCCGTGGCCGTCGGGGTGGCGAACCGCGACGAGTGGAACCTGCTTGCCGACCTCGGCTGCGAAGCGGCGCAGGGGCCGTTCCTCGCCCGGCCCGCGAGTGCGGATGACTTCGAGGTCTGGATCACGCGGTGGATGATGTCCGCGGGCGTCAGGCGGTAGCATGACATCTCGTCACGAACCCGCTGCCGCGCCGTTGCCGGAACCACCGTCAGGCGGCTCAGGCGCGCCCCGCGTGTTGATCGTAGACGATCAGCCGGAAGTGCGCGGGTACCTGCGGTCAGTGCTCGAGGCGGAGGGTGTGGATCGCATTATAGATGCGAGCAGCGGTGAGGCGGCGCTCGCAGCGGTCACCGACGCGGGCGCCCGGTTTGACCTGATCCTCTGCGATCTGCAGATGACGGGCGCCGACGGCGTGGAGCTCATGCACACGCTCGCCGACCTCGGCGTGGATGCCTCGATCGTTGTCATGAGTGCCGAGGACCGGCGCATCGTCGAGACGGTCGGACTGCTGGCGAAAGAACGGGGCCTGCACGTGCTCGGCGCCGTGCAGAAGCCGATCACTCCGGAGACCATGCGCGGGCTGCTCGCACGCGTGGACGACGCGCTTCCGGAGATCCAGAGACCACCGGTCATGGCGCCTGAGTCGGACCTCAAGAACGCATTTCGTCTCGACGAACTGCGGCTTCTCTATCAACCGCAAGTGCGCACCAGGACGCGCGAGTTTCTTGGCGTGGAGGCGCTGGTGCGCTGGCAGCACCCGACGCTCGGGCTCGTCTTGCCGAGCGCCTTCGTGCCGCTGATTGAACGCTCCGAGCACTTCATGGCGCTGCTGAATGACTACGCCCTGCAGGCGGCCATCGCCTGCGCCGGCCGCTGGCGCGAAGCGGGGCGGAATCTGCGGGTCGCCATCAACCTCTCGGCGAGTGCGTTCGACGTGCTCGATCTTCCGGAGCGCATCGCGGCAATCGCGGCGGCGGCCTCGGTGCCGAGCGAGTTCATCACGCTTGAGGTGACGGAAACGCAGGTCGCGCGTGACGCCGTTCGCATGGCCGAAGTCGCGTCGCGCCTGCGGCTGAAGCACTTCAACCTCTCCATTGATGACTTTGGCACGGGGCAGTCGGGGCTGTCGCAGCTGCGTCACCTGCCATTCAATGAGATCAAGATTGACCGCCAGTTCGCGCACGGATGCTCGCGCTCCGCCACGCAGCGGTCGGTGGTGGAAGCGAGCCTCGCACTGGCTCGCGACTTGGGGATGACCACGGTCGCCGAGGGCGTGGAACATCGCGCCGACTGGCATACGCTGGCGGCGCTCGGTTGTGACGTCGTGCAGGGCTACCACGTAGCGCGCCCGATGTCGGAAGCGGGGCTCGCGGAGTGGATCAAGCAATGGAACGCGAAGGGTCGGTGACTCAAGTGCGGAGTTCCGCGACGACCGGCAAGGGCGCGAGGGCCGCCCCCATACCGCGGCGCGCCCTGTTGATTTCGTTGCTCGCGCTGGTCGGGCCGATTGCCGCCGTCGCCATGTTCCCGGTGGGCACGAGCAACAGCTACGGCATGCTGGTCTGGCTGTCGGCGCTGATTCCGGCCTTCCTCCTGTCGTACTACCGCGGGCTCCGGGGCGTCGCCATCGCGCTCTCGGGCGGGATGGCGGTCATCACCGCGACGCAGGTGAGCGTCGTGGTATTCGAGATCGCCGAGCCGGACTGGACCCTTCTCCTGATCATCGTGGGAGTGTACCTCGGCGTGTCGGTTGGCATTGCCGCCCTCGCGGAGCTGCTGCGCCGCGAGCGGACGATGGCCGAAGACCTCGCGCTCGTCGACCGGCTCACCAACCTCGCCAATCGCCGTCATCTGGACGTCGCCCTCGAAATGGCCTTCGCGGCCGCCGAGCGCGGCCAGCCGCTCGCGGTGGCGATGTTCGATCTCGACCGATTCAAACGTGTCAACGACACCTTTGGGCACTCGGCCGGTGACGAGGCGCTGCGCCAGTTCGCGGAGGTGCTGCGCACGTGCACGCGCCGGGAGAACCTCGCCGCGCGGTTCGGCGGCGAGGAGTTCGCGGCCATCCTTCAGGGCGAGGACGGTCCCGGAGCCGTCGTGTTCGCTGAACGGGTGGTCACCGAGATGCGCGCCAAGACGTCCCCCTGGGGAAAGCAGACGGTGAGCGCCGGTGTTGCGGTGCACCAGCCGGGCATGGGTTCGTTCGAACTGCTGTTGGGCGCGGCCGACCGCGCGCTCTACCGCGCCAAGGCCGAAGGACGCGACCGCGTCTGCCTTGCGCCCGTCATGAGCGAGAGCGCGAAGGCGGCTGCGCCCGTCGCGACGGCGGCCGAGACCGTCGCTCCGCCGACCGCCGGCGAGCCGAAGCCCCGCCGCGGACGCGTGTATCTGGTGGATGACCTCGCCGAGGTGCGCAGCGTGCTGTACGAGGTGCTCACTGAAGAGGGCTACGAGGTCTGGGATTCGGGCGAACCGAAGGAGGTCGTGCGGCACTTCGCGGAGACGGCTGGCGCCGACCGGCCCGATCTGATCGTGACGGACGTGATCATGCCGGAGATGACCGGCATGACGATGATTGATCACATCGTGGCGATCGATCCGACTGTGCGGGTCGTCTACATGTCCGGCTACGTGCACAGCCCCGTCGAGTGGGAAGGGCTGCCCGGCGCGGCCGTTTCATTCCTGCACAAGCCGATCGCCGTGGACGCCCTGCTCACGGCCGTTGATGAACTGATCCACCGGAGCGCGGAACCGCTGAGTCCGCCCGCCGTTGGGTCATGACCTCCCGGTAGTCGAGCCGCCGGGGACCCTCGGGTGTGCAGACCCCTCTTTCTCAGCGGCACCAGTTTGTGAGTGAATTCCTGTTTGAGAAGGCGTCGATGACCGTGCCGAGTGCCGGCCACGGCATCAGTCGCCGCAAGCGGATCGCCATTCCCTAGCGGCCGAGCAGAAACCGCAACGGCTCCGCAAGGCGCACCCGCCACGCCCGCTCATTATGCTCGGCGCCCTCGAAGACACGCGACAGATAATTGCGGCCATCCGTGTATCCGGCTAAATGCATGACTGAATCCGCGCGCGCCTGGTACGGCGCATACTGCGCGTCGAGCGTCGTCGTGCCGTGGTCGAAATAGAAGCGGTGGGTCTTGGGGTCGGGCATCGTGCGGCGCAGATAGCCAATCACGATTCCGTCGCCAGCCGGCCAATGCGTGGACACGCACCCGGCGCCGCCGAACACCTGCGGGTACTCAGCGATGGCATAAGCCGAGATGAGCCCACCCATGCTTGAGCCCATGATGAACGTGTCATCGCGCCCGGGCATCGTGCGATACGTCCGGTCAATGAACGGCTTGAGTTCGGTGACGAGGAACGTGAGATACTGGTCGGCGAGCAAACCAGCTGTTGCCATGCGACGCCCCGGGGCGACGATCATGCTGTCGCCCGGCGGCACCGCTTTCTGCGGCATGTACTCTTCGAATCGCTTGGGCGTGTTCCAGACGCCGACGACGATTGCCGGACGAATCTTCTTCGCGGCGATGAGTTGCGTCATCGTCTCGTCAACGCCCCAGTCCACGCCGGTGTACGACGTGGCGGGATCGAACACATTCTGCCCGTCGTGCATGTAGAGCACGGGATACCGCGCCGAGGCATCCTTGCCGTATCCAGGCGGCAGCCAGACCTCCACGTTGCGAGGCGCAACGAACTTCGATGTAAACGACTCGTGCATGCGACGCTCGCCGGTGACGCCGAGCGACGGCCCGGGCACGGCCTCACTCGTCACCAGGAAGATGCAGCCGCTGCGCTTCGGAATCGTGACGGCCATGAACTTGCCGTCGGTGCGCGGTGCACCGCACACGCCGAGCAGGTCGGCTCCAATGAGTCCGATGGGGATGCGAGCGTTGACCGCCGCGGTGTCGTTATTCAGCGCAACGATCGTGTGGCCACGTTTGTAGGCGTAGAGCTGCTCCTCGACGACGAGGTGTTCGAGCGGCGCGGTGCGCAGATCGGCACGCTCGGCGCGCAACTGCAATAACCGTTGCGTGTGCGCCCACACCGCTTGCTCAGCGGCCGTCCGTCCTGCGGGTGTGAACGCGTCACGTGCGTCGCCTTTCCAGCCGCCAGGAAAATCGCGACGGTTGTCTGGATCGCGACCGCCGGGTAGCGCGATCTCGTCGCCGTAGTAGAGCAGGGGAATGCCGCGCGTGGTGAGCAGGAATGTCGTGGCGAGCTTCAGTCCATCAATCGTCGCGCCCTTCTCGTTCATGAAGCGTTCGACGTCGTGGTTGCCGAGGAACGGCGACAGGCGAGTCGCGTGGGGGTAGATGTGATCGCGCCCGAGCATCATCGCCACGTTGCGCAGCGATCCTCGGCGCGCGAACGCGTCGCGAATCACGAAATGCAGCGGGAAGTCGAACATGTAGTCAACGCCCGTCTTGATCTTGTCCCAGTTGGACGTGCCATCGAGATGGAAGGCGATGACCGACGGGTCGCCGTCGAACGTCTCGCCGACGACACGCAGCGTTGGATACTCGCGCTTGATCGCCGCCATCCACGGCTTCCAGAACGAGCGCGGCACGTACTGCCACGTGTCCTGGCGAATGCCGTCTACGCCCGTCATCCCGACCCACCAGAGCGTGTTCTGGGCGATGTAGCGTGCGACTTCCGGGTCGCCCTGGTTGAGATCGGGAAGGAAACCGCCGAACCAGCCGTCAAGCGTGGCCGTGCGCATGAGCGCGTTCGCATGCGGATCGGCGATCGTCCACCCCTGCCACGTGTTCGACAGGTGCGATGCCTGCGTGCCGTTGTACCAGGTCGGCGTCGGCGCGTCGCTCACCCACGGGTGATACGGGCCCGTGTGGTTGGCCACCATGTCCTCGATGACCTTGATGCCCAGCTTGTGCGCGTCATCCACCAGCGCTCGGTACTCGTCGAGCGTGCCGAGGTGTTCGTCCGCGCCGTAGAAGTCGGTGGCGCCGTAACCGTGGTAGTCGGTGACCGCCTGGCCGTCGTAGGTCTCGCGCTCGTTGAGCTTGTCGTTGTTGTCGTAAACCGGTGTCAGCCACAGGGCCGTGACGCCGAGTGATTTGAGGTACGGCAGTTTCTGCCGCACACCGGCGATGTCGCCGCCGTGGTAGTAGCGCCCCTTCGAGCGGTCAATGAGGCCCGGCGATTTCGCGGGCGAATCGTTGGACGGGTCGCCGTTGGCGAAACGATCGGGCATGATGAGGTACATCACGTCGTTAGCGTCGAAGCCGGCGAAACGTCCCGCCTTGGCGAGCGGCGTGGAGACGGTGAAGTCAAAGCTCGTCGCTCCCGCGTTGGTGCGCACGTGAATGCGATATACGCCGGCCTTCGTGCCGCTCGACACGTTCACATCAACGAACACGTAACTGCCAGCGGCATTCACTTTGGGCGTGCCGCAACGCAGCGACGACGGGCACGCGACTGCTGCGCCCGTGAGATGCTGGCCGCGAATCAAGAGGCGCACCGGGTTGATCGAGTAGCCCGCCCACCAGTTGGGTGGTTCGACTTTCGCGACCACGGGCGCCTGCGCGCCGGCAGTCGCGGCGATGGAGACCAGGAGTAGCAGTGCGCCACGTGTCACGTGGTGGTCTCCGCCGTGTGGTCGTGCACCCGCATCACGAGCACTGCGGCCAGCGCAAGGAAGATGCCGCCCGCCTCCAGTGCGGCCATGCGGTTGTTGTTAAGGAGATGCGACATCACCCAGCCGAATCCCAGCGACGCGATGATCTCTGGAATCACGATGAAGAAATTGAAGATGCCCATGTAGACGCCAGTCTTCGCCGGCGGAATGGCGCCCGCGAGAATGGAGTACGGCATTGAAAGCGTGCTGGCCCACGCGATGCCGACGCCCACCATCGAGAGCAGTAGATAGTTGGGGCTCGTGATCATCGTCACCGAGAGCAGCCCGGCGGAACCGGCGAGCAGGCAGAGCGCGTGCGTCCCCTTGCGGCTCGTCTTGCGGGCGAGCGGCGGCAGGAAGAACGCGAAGATGAAGCAGACGAGCGAGTACGCGCCAAAACAAACGCCCGCCCACTCGACCCCCTGCTGGTACAGCGGCGAGTTCGTGTCGGGCGCACCGAAGACATTCGTCGCCACGGCCGGACCGAAATAGAGCCACATGCAGAAAAGGCCGAGCCATGTGCTGACTTGCACGAGCGCCAGTTCGCGCATCGTGTCAGGCATCTCCTTCACCGCGGCGATGATGTCGCGAATCCCGTGCCCCAGTCCCGCTCTCTTGGCCTTCTCGCGCTCGAACGCGGCCAGATCTGCCGGCGGCTTCTCGCCGGTGGTGAGCACGGTGTAGAGCACCGCGCCGAGGAAGGCGGCGGAGCCGAGGTAGAACGAGAAGCGCACGGTGGTGGGAATCGTACCCGCTGCGTGTCCGCTCGCCACGCCGAACCAGTTCGTCATCATCCACGGCAGGGCCGACGCGATCACCGCGCCGAAGCCGATGAAGAAGCTCTGCATCGCGAAGCCGCGCGTGCGTTCAGCCGGCGGGAGCAAGTCGGCAACGAAGGCGCGGAACGGTTCCATCGAGATGTTGATGGACGCGTCGAGAATCCAGAGCAGGCCGGCCGCCATCCACAGCGTGCCGGAGTTCGGCATGAGGATCAGCGCGCACGAGCTGAGCAGTGCACCGATGAGGAAGTACGGGCGGCGGCGGCCGAAGCGCGGTGACCATGTGCGATCGCTGAGGTGGCCGATGATCGGCTGCACGATGAGCCCGGTGAGCGGCGCGGCGAGCCAGAGAATCGGGATCTGGTCGGGCTTGGCCCCGAGGTACTCGTAGATCGCGCTCATGTTGGCCATCTGCAGTCCCCAGCCGAACTGAATGCCGAGGAAGCCGAAGCTCATGTTCCAGATCGTCGAGAACTTCGTAGAGTTCGAGTTAGGCGCTGACTCTGACGCCATATGTGCGGTCTCCTGAACGATCAATGACATCGTGACTCTGTAGCGAAGGCCGAAGGGCGCAGCGCGATGTGCGAAGGCTAGGGACGGCTTCGGTGCATGGCAAGCTCGAAGCGCAGCCGCGGGATTTGTCGTCGTGACCGAGTCTCAAGTGCCGGCACGACGATGCAACCGCGAATCGCTGATGCATGCAATGATTGGATGACGGAGTCCGCGACCGTTCGACTCATTGTCACTACCGACTCGCAGCGTGTACATCGCAGTGTACGCGTCGTTCGCACGAAAGTGTGAACCTGGGCTCGGGTGGCGAAAATGGTAGACGCGCCGGCCTGCGAAGCCGGTGATCCGCAAGGATCGTCCGTGTTCGAATCTCGGTCCGAGTACCGGGCGAGTCACCAATTGACTGGCGAGATCCAGTGCCCTAGCTTGGATTCATCCTTGCGGGTCACAATCTTCGCAATAGCGGTGGGGTCGCTGCTTGAAAGAGCCGGCCCCACTTCTATTAGCGGTCGTATAGCTCCACCAGCACGCGCAGCCGCTGGGCGAGATCGGGGGTGAGCTGGTCCCACGTGAAGCGGAAGCCCCAGTTGCCGGCCTTACGCCCGGGGAGATTCATGCGCGCCTCGCCGCCAAGCCCCAGCACATCTTGCAGCGGAATCAGCACCGTGTCGGCCACCGAGGCGAGCGCCGCGCGGATGAGGGTCCAATTGATCTCGCGACCGTCGGTGTTGAGGTACTGCGCGGCGAAGTCCTTCTCTTCGGCGATCTCTTCGTCGGTGCGTGTGGAATCCGCACCGGGCTTTGAGTTCCACCACCCAACCGTGGTGTCATTGTCATGCGTGCCGGTGTACACCACACGTGCTTTGGGATACGTGTGCGGCCGGAACTTCTCTGCCTGGTCGTCGCCGCCGAAAGCGAACTGCAAAATGCTCATGCCTGGGTATCCGAACTGCTCGCGCAGGGCCTCCACCGCCGGCGTGATCACGCCGAGATTTTCGGCGACGATCGGCAGCGGGCCGAGCGAGTTCGTGATGGCGGTGAAGAGCGCGGCGCCCGGACCCGGCACCCACTGGCCGTAGACGGCCGTGGTGTCAGCTCCCGGCACTTCCCAGTACGCCTCAAAACCGCGGAAGTGGTCAATGCGCACTGTGTCGAACATCGCGAAGGCTGCGCGCATCCGGCGTACCCACCAGTCGTATCCGGTGGCGCGCAGCTTGTTCCAGTCGTAAATCGGATTGCCCCACAACTGGCCGGTGGCGCTGAAGTAGTCGGGCGGCACGCCGGCCTGCACCACGGGGCGCCCCTTCGCGTCGAGTTTGAACAGCGTGGGATTGGCCCACACGTCGGCCGAATCGTGCGCTACGTAGATCGGCAAGTCGCCCATCAACCGTATGCCGCGCTCCGCACACGCGCGCTTCAGCGCGCCGAACTGCGTGAAGAACAAGTACTGCTCGCGCCGCACGTGCTCCACATCGTCGGCAAGGCGAGCGCTCCAATCGGCGAGCGCCTTCGGGTCGCGGCGCGCCGCGCGCTCGTCCCACGCGCTCCACGCCGCCCCGTCATGCGCGTGCTTGAGCGCCATGAACAGTGCGTAGTCTTCCAGCCAGTCCGCGTGCGAGGCTACGAACGTCCGATACGAATCATCAGGATTCACCGCCGTCGTCGCGCGCCGCACCAGTGCCTGCTTGTGTTGAATCACTCGGCCAAAATCGACGGTCGTCGCCGGGAATTCGCCGTCCGCGCCCTCGACGTGAATCAGCAGTGGGTTGCCCGCGAAGGCAGAGAAGCACTGGTACGGCGAGTCCCCAAAGCCGGTGGGGCCCAGCGGGAGCATTTGCCACAGCGTCGCGCCCGCGTCCGCGAGGAACCCGACAAACCGGTGCGCGGCGGGGCCAAGGTCACCGATGCCATGCGGCCCGGGGAGCGACGTCGGATGCAGCAGGATGCCGGCGGAGCGGGGGAACGTCATGTCGGAAGAAAGATGTTCGGCCGAGGAGGCGCGCAGCCCGCGTTTGGATGTACGCGCGGGAGGATAGCCGGAGACACGCGACGGCGCCACCACGGTGGCCGTCGCCTCGGTGCGAGTGACGGCAGTGGGAGCGACCGGTCGTTCAACGACGACCGAAACTGAACGTGCCGCGAGCGCAATACTGCCCGGATCCGGCAGCGCGGAGCTTTCCTCCGTCGCGGCGCCGCTCGCGGTGTCCACGATGTGATGCCAGGTGAAGCCACGCCGCGCTCGCGGCACGAGCACCGGTATGTCACGCGGTGACGCATTGAGGGCGACGAGCACGCGATCAACGGTGGTGAACGACGTTCCCTCCGAGAGCGTGACGATGAGCGTCCGCAGCTCCGGCGCGTCCCAGTCAGCCTGCGACATCTCCGCACCGTCGGGGCGAAGCCACCGCACGTCAGCGAGCGACGTCGCGGGGTTGGTGTTGCCCGACAGCCATCGGTCGGCATGCAGCGCCGGATGTGCGCGGCGCAGCGCGGCGAGGGCTCCGACGAACCGCAAGAGGTCGCCGTCGGCGTGCCCCCAGTCGAGCCAGGTCAGCGCGTTGTCCTGAGCGTACGCATTGTTGTTCCCTTGCTGCGAGCGCCCCAGTTCATCGCCCATGGCGATCATCGGCGTGCCGCGCGAGCAGAGTAGGGTGGCGAACAGGGCGCGCACGTCGCGCCGGCGCGCCGCCTGCACGCGCGAGTCCGACACCGGCCCTTCGACGCCATGGCTCCACGAGTAGTTGACGTCCGTGCCGTCACGGTTGCTCTCGCCGTTCGCCTCGTTGTGCTTCTGCGCATACGACACGAGGTCCGAGAGCGTGAAGCCATCGTGCGCCGCGACGAAGTTCACCGAGCGCGACGGGAGACGCTGGCGTGATCGCAGCACGTCTGCCGAGCCGGCGAGCCGCGTCGCGAGTTCGCCTGTGAACCCTTTGTCGCCGCGCCACCAGCGGCGCACGGTGTCACGGAACTTGTCGTTCCACTCGCCCCACTCTGCGGGGAAGGCGCCCGCCTGATACCCGCCGGGCCCGACGTCCCACGGCTCGGCGATCAGCTTGAGTGTGCGCAGCAGCGGATCGGCGGTGATGGCGGCGAGGAGCGGCGCATTGGAAACGAACCCGGCGTCCTTGCGGCCGAGGGCCGTCGCGAGATCAAAGCGGAATCCATCCACGCCGGTGGCCTGCGCCCAGTGACGCAGGGTGTCGAGCGCGAGACGCATCACCGGCGCGCGGTCGAGCGCCAACGTGTTGCCGCATCCCGAGTCATCAACGTAGCGATGCGCCGCGCCGGGCACGGTGCGGTAGTACGTGGCGTTGTCGAGGCCGCGCAGAGAGACAGTCGGGCCACGCGCGTCGCCCTCGCCGCTGTGATTGAGCACGACGTCGAGAATCACCTCGATGCCCGCATGCTGCAGCGCGGCGACGGCCTCGCGCACTTCGGCGAGGCCGCCGGGAGCGAGTCGCGGATCAGGGACAAGCCACCCGACGGTGTTGTAGCCCCAGTAGTTCGTGAGGCCGGCGCGCGCGAGGTGTGGCTCGTCAATCGCGGCGGCGACCGGCATCAACTCGACGGTTGTTACGCCAAGGCGGGCGAGGTGCTCAATCACCGCGGGATGAGCGAGCGCGGCGCAGGTGCCGCGCAGCGGTGCCGGCACGTCCGGATGCCGCATGCTGAAACCGCGCACGTGCAGTTCGTAGATGATCGTCTCGCCCCACGGAACCCTGGGACGCGTCGCCGGAGCGTCGTCGCTTGCCGTGACAGCGACGCCCTTGGGCGCGACGAGCGCGCTGTCCTCGTCATTGCGCGAGCCGTCGGGGTTCTCGCCGCGCATGGACGGGTGGAAAGTGAACGCACGGTCGAGCAAACGTGCATACGGATCCACCAGCAGTTTCGCCGGATTGAAGCGGTGTCCCGCGTCGGGCGCATATGGGCCATGCGCCCGCAAACCGTAGCGTGTGCCGGCGGTCACGCCCTCGATGAAGCCGTGAAACACGTCGCCCGTGCGGGCGGGCAGCGCGATGCGCGTCTCGCGATCTGCGTCGTCGAACAAGCAGAGCTCAATGCGCTCCGCGTGTGCGGAGAAAACGGCGACGTTTGCGCCCGCGGGAGTGAGCGTGAGTCCCAGCGGCTCGGCGTGGCCGTCGAGTACGCGCGGCATCGCTCAGCCTATGCGTTCCGCGGCAAGCGCGTGGAAGAGCGCGGCGTACTGCTGGGCCGGCCGCGTCCACGAGACGTCGGTCTTCATGCCGCGCCGCTGCAGCTGCAGCCACTCGCGCGTGTTGCGTCGCATGGCCGCGACGCGTTCCAGCGCGAACCCAAGCGCCTCCACCGATCCTGGCGCGAAGACAACGCCGGTGCCGGTCTCCGCGGCCATCGCCATTTCGTTGGCGTCAATGACCGTGTCGGCCAGCCCGCCCGATCGCGCGACGACCGGCACGGCCCCGTACCGCAACGCGCACAACTGCGTGAGGCCACACGGTTCGAACCGCGACGGGACGAGCAGGGCGTCCACGCCACCCTGGATTTGATGCGCGAGGGTTTCGTCGTACCCGATCGTCACGGCGATGCGGCCGGGATTCGCGGTCGCGGCCGCCGCCAGCGCCTCCTCGAGCACAAAGTCCCCGGAGCCGAGCAGCGCGAGCTGGCCACCCATCGCCAGCAATGCGGGGAGCGCCTCGGGGAGCAGGTCCATTCCTTTCTGCCACGTCAGGCGGCTTACAACGCCGACGAGCAGTGCGCCGGCGTCGGCGTCGAGGCCGAGGCGCGCCTGCAGCGCGGCGCGGTTGGTCGCCCGACGGCCGAGTCGGCGCGCATCGTACGGCGCCACGAGATGCGCATCGGTGGCCGGGTCCCAGATTTCGGTGTCAATGCCGTTCAGGATGCCGCTCAACACGCCCGCGCGATGGCGCAACACGCCGTCGAGTCCCATGCCGTGCTCCGTCGAGCGAATCTCGGCGGCGTAGGTGGGCGATACGGTCGTGATGCGGTCAGCGAGCGCGAGCCCGGCCTTGAGAAAGCCGATGTCGCCGTAGTACTCGACGCCGTCGTGCGAGAACGCGTGCGGCGGCAAGCCGAGCGATGGGAGCAGGTCGCGCGCGAACTTCCCCTGAAAGGCGAGATTGTGGACGGTCATCACCGTTCCGGGCCGCCGGCCTGCGCTGTAGTGCAACAGCGCGATAGCGAGTGCGGCCTGCCAGTCGTGCGCGTGCACGATGTCCGGCGCGAAGCCGGTGACCGCACCGCGTGCGGCGTCGGCGGCGGCTATGCCGAGCGCGGCGAAGCGCTGCGCGTTGTCGGGCCAGTCGTTGCCGTCCGGCGCCACGTACGGATTCCCGGGGCGCGTGAACAGGTGCGGGGCATCGAGCACCAGCACCTCAAGAGCGCCGGCGCGCCCCGCGAGGAGATGCGCGGGCGCCCCGTGCAGGAAGTCGTACGAATGCACGATCGTGCCGTCGCGCAGCGCGTCCATCACCTTCGGGTAGCCCGGCAACATCGTGGTCGTCGCGATTCCTTCGCGCGCGAGCGCGGCGGGCAGCGCGCCGACGACCTCACCGAGGCCTCCCGTCTTGACGAACGGGAAGGCCTCCGAGGCAACCGACAGCAGCGAAAGCATGCTCAAGCGCTCAGCCGATCAACCATCGGCTGCGTGATCAGGCAGATGCCGCGTTCGGTGCGCCGGAACCGCGCGGCGTCGAGCGCGGGATCTTCTCCGACGACAAGTCCCGCGGGGATGTGCACGCCGTGGTCAATGACCACGTTGCGCAGCCGCGCGTTGCGGCCGACGTCGGTGTAGGGGAGGATCACCGAGTTCTCGAGCTGGACATACGAGTGGAGAAAGACGCCGGTGAAGAGCAGGGACCGCCGGACGTGCGCGCCCGACACGATGCAGCCGCCGGAGACGAGCGATGAGATGGCCTCGCCGCGGCGTCCTTCGAGATCGTGCACGAACTTCGCCGGCGGCGTGATCTCACCGTACGACCAGATGGGCCAGTGCTGATCGAACAGGTCAAGCGAGGGAACGACATCCGTCAAGTCCACGTTCGCGTCGAAGTACGCATCAATCGTTCCCACGTCGCGCCAGTACACGGCGGCCTCGTCGCGTGAGCGTACGCAGGAGTCGCTGAAGCGGTGCGCCTGGGCGTGGGCATGCTTCACGAGCCACGGGATGATGTCGCGCCCGAAGTCGCGCGTGGA